>NZ_JBSHML010000017.1:0-91373 GCF_053645335.1 Dietzia sp. NPDC055340
CACCCCCCGGACCATTGATGGCAGGGCAAGAAAGCCATGCCCACTCAAGCGACCAGACCTCCGACCACCGGAGGTTCAATAACGGTAACGGGCGGTGTGCGGACGGGGCGGCTACTCGGTGTCAGCGATGAGCCTGCCCAGTTCCTCCAGCGACACCGTCCCGCGATCGAAGTACGTCGAATGGGTGGTGCCCACCGACCGAGGCCCGGCCCCGGGCTCGGTGACGTCCACGGCGAACCCGCCGAAGTCCCCGCTTCCGGGCCGCTCGCCCAGCACCCCGGTGATCGACCACCACGGCACTGCATCCCACCTGCTCGCCACGCCCGCGACCTCCCGGTCGTGTGCCCGCCGTGATGCGCCGCCCTCGTCCACCCACTGCTGCTCGATCGATTCAACAGAAGCGCCAGGGCTACCGACGTGGATCATCAGGTCGGCCGCCAGCCCTCGCGGATCCGAGGCCGCCGCCCCGAGCGTCGCTGATCCGTAGCTGTATCCCACGGCCGTGTGCGGGGCGTCGTCGCCGTCCATCGCCTCGACCGCATCCAGACCAGCGGCATACGTACGCAGGTCCTCGTCGTGCGCTCGTGCGGATGCCAGGGATCGACCCGCCTCGGCGATGGTGTCCGGCGCGTGGTAGCCCTGCCACGCCACCGACACGCACGCCGTGGTCTCCGCGTCGACCGGCGCCGCATCGACGGGCTCTGCGTTCCGAGATTTCGGCGAGCGGACCTCGTCCGCCGCCTCACACATAGCTGCCGCGCGCTCGCCGGTTCGCCCGAGTGTCTCGAGCGATGATCCCGTGCCGGGCACCAGCGTCACCACCCGGTCCGCGACATCGGGATTCTCGCTCGCCACCACCGCCCGACCATCGGCGTGCAGGGTGAGCAGATGCCGACGAGGGTCGGCGTCGAGGTACTCGGACAGCGCAGCGAGCCCCGGCCCCGCGTCCGCGAGCCCGGCGTCTGCCCCGCCGCGGTCGAGGGCGTCGAGCAGCCGTCGCAAACGAGTCCGATTGAGGGCATCACGCGCGGCCGATGACAACCCCGCCACCGACCCCAACTCCGGCTTGTCGCGGGCCAGCCGCTCGCGGTCGGCGGGCCCGAGCGAGTGCCACAGGGCGGCGATCGCACGCGGGTCGTCGCCGGTCGTCCCGGAGAGGTCAAGGCATGGCCGGGCATCCGGGTCCGTGGCACCGGCCAGCACGTCCGCCGCCTCGCGAAGCCGCTGCACGAGGGCATGATCAGCGTCGACCACGGCCGTGTGATCGCCAGCGCCCGGACGGGCGAGCTCGTCGTCGTCCCAACTCATCACCGCCCGCGCCAACCCGGCACCTTCCACGCGCAGTACATCTGACAGGAAGAGACACGCGCCGGCGATCGTCCGCGACTCGGCGGCGGCATCGGCCACACTCGCCCGCGCGCGGCGCCCCGCGCGGCCGAACCACCCGCCGCGCTCGGGGCCCGCGCCCAGCCGGCGGGCGACCGCGTCCAGGTCCTCGGCCGCGTCCGACACCGCGCGCCCCACGGCGGCGGAGCGCGCCTCGGCGTGGTCGATGGCCGTGACCAGCGCCTCAGCCCGCGGCGCGGGAGACACGGCGCGCCACCTCCTCGTCCACTTCCGCCAGCAGCCCGGCCCCGCGGGTCATCGCCCCGGCGATCCGGTCGGTCTCTTCCGCGCTGTCTCGCGCCCTCCGCGCCAGCAGTGCCGAACACTCCGCCAGCGCGGGCCCGCAGATCAGGCCGCCCGGCACCGACGCAGCCATCCCGGACGCGGCCGCCGAGACCTCCTCGAGTGCCCCGACGAGTTCCGCCGAGCGCGTCGCGCCGGCCTCCCCGGCCTCGCGGACCCGGTCCGCCTGGCCGAGGACCGCTGCCCGCTGGAACGCCAGCAACCCCGCGCCGCCGTGGTCCGGCCCCAGCCCACGGCCCGGTCGCGACTCCTCCCCTGGGTCCGCCGCTGAATCCTGCTCCGCCATCTGCCCCGCTCCCCTCCGGCCCGCACGCCCGGGCCGCTCAGGGCATCACGCTAGGTGCGGGCAGCGGCCGGACAGCGCTTCCGACGGGGTGCTGTGGATGGGGTGGACGACCATTCACAGGAGACACCGCGGGAGGTCGGCGCAACCGCGCAACAGGGCACGCACACGCGCCCGATCGGCTCGCATAAAGCCGCTCAACGCCTGCTCAGAGCACATCCTGTTCGGCGTAGCGGCCACCGGCGTACATGCGGGCCAACACCGCGAACAGTCCTACGCCGAACACCGCGAGCGAGCCGTACAACACCCCGTTCGCCATGGAATCCGACTCCGCCCGGGCGGTCATCGTGATCCCCACGTCGATCGCCACCAGCAGAGCCAGCGTGAGAACCGTGATCAGCCACAGGTCCTCCCGCATCAGCCGCTCGAACCTGCGTAGTCGTGGGCCGGATGTAATCCACCAGTCCCGATTGGGCGCGTTGATGGCCTGCGGCCAACGCAGCACCAGTCGGGCCAGCGACGGCAGCGGGATCACGCACAGCAAGGGGATCAACACCGAGAACGCGAGCGCGCCGTTCTTGCTGGACCAGCCGTCTGCCCGGCCGGAGCCGTCGAAGTGGGTGGGGACCCGGTCGGGCAGGACCATGAACTGCCAGATCACCACCGCCAGCCAGACCGCCACCGCGACGATCGCCAGCACACGGATCCACGGTGCAGTGGGCTCACGCGGCAGGTCGCGGGCGTCGTCGATCGGCGAACTCGTCGTCGTCATATGTCGGACCCCTCGGGCACAGTCTTCGCCACGATCAGTACCGCACGCGGCACCTACTTCACCACCCGCACGTGCGACGCGGCCTTGCGGGCGCGCTCGAGGGCGGTCTCGATGTTCTCGGCGGTGGCCACAGCCACTCCCATGCGGCGGAACTCGCTGGTCGAGGGCTTGCCGAACAGGCGGAGGTCGGCTTCCGGCACAGCCATCGCCGCGGCCACGCCCGTGAAGCCCACACCCTCGGCGCCCATCCCGCCGTATATCACCGCGGACGCGCCCGGGCTGGACATCGTCGTGACGACCGGCAGGCCCAGCACTGCGCGGGCGTGCATCTCGAACTCGCTGAGCACCTGGCTGCGTAGCGTGACCAGACCGGTGTCGTGAGGTCGGGGGCTGACCTCGGAGAAGTACACGTCGACGCCCTTGACGAAGAGCTCGACACCGAACACGCCGACCCCGCCGAGCGCGCCCGTGATCCGCGCCGCGACCGAGCGCGCCGAGTCGTAGGCGTCCTGGGTCATGGCCTGCGGCTGCCACGACTCCACGTAGTCCCCACGCTCCTGGGTGTGGCCGATCGGCTCGCAGAAGTCGGTGCGGATCCGACCGGTCTCCGGGTCCACGCTGCGTACGGTGAGCAGGGTGATCTCGTACTCGAAGTCGACGAACGACTCCACGATCACGCGCGCCCCCGCGACGCGGGCGCCGGACTGCGCGTAGTTCCATGCCGCCTCGACGTCGTCGGGACCGTCGAGGGAGGACTGTCCCTTGCCCGACGACGACATCGTCGGCTTCACAAGGCACGGATACCCGGTCGTGTCGCAGGCCTCGCGTAGCTCCTCGAGCGACGAGGCGAAGGCGTACCTGCTGGTGGGAAGGCCCAGCTCCTCGGCGGCGAGGCGGCGGATGCCCTCGCGGTCCATGGTCAGCCTGACCGCCCGCGCGGTGGGCACGACTCGCGCCAGACCTTCGCGCTCGATCTCCTCGAGCGCGGTAGTGGCTATGGCTTCGATCTCGGGCAGGATCACCTGAGGCTGCTCCAGCTCCACCACCCGGCGAACCTCGTCGGCGTTCGTCATGTCGATGGTGTGTGAACGGTGCGCGACCTGGTGGGCGGGCGCACCGTCGTAGCGGTCCACGGCGATCACCTCCACACCCAAGCGCTGGAGTGCGATCGCCACCTCCTTGCCCAACTCGCCGGAGCCGAGCAGCATAACGCGTGTTGCCTCCGGGGCGCCGGGGGTGCCGAAGCGGTCCGTAACGGGCGGAGCCAGGGGATCATGCGCGCTGGTCATGGCACACAGGCTAGTAGATGGCAGCAGACGGCCCCGGCAGGTCCACCCGCCTGTGGCGAGGGCCTCCCGGGGCCGTCTGGTTTGCGATGGTGCTGAGGGCTGGCCGATTACTCGGCGGGCTCCTCGGCCGGGGGCTCCTCGGTGTCGGCGTCGTCGCCGGCACTGGCTGAGGCCAGCGAGCCGAGGGCCGTGACGCCGGTCTCGACACTGCCGCCCGAGACGGAGCCAGCCTGGATCGATCCGCCCGGAACAATTTCGTTGATCTGGTCCGCGACGACCTGCTTGTCGATGCCGTTGTAGGTCTCTCGGTCGCCGCTCCCCTCAGGCAGACACACCACCACGGCGAGCGCGGACGTCTCCGGCGAGGGGGGCGTCCAGGAGACTTGGTCGCCTGAATCGACGGTGATGCTCTCGCCGCCCAAGCCCAGTGCGAACCCGGCCACGAATCCCGCCACGTCGCCGCCCTCGGCCGGATTGGGATCCGCCCTCACTATCGGCTCGCCCTCGGCGTTCCCACCGAAGAGCGAGACGTCGCCGCCCTCTTCGAGAGCGTCCATCAGAGCGAGGGCCGCTACGGCGTCGTCGGGGTCGTAGTCGGTGTCGATGTCGTTTTCCAGCACCGTCGAGTACGGCGCGGTGAAACCGAGGCACTCCTGCGCGCCATCGGTCTCATTGACGTACGTGATGGCAGGGCCGCCCTCGGCGTTCGGCGTCACGGCAACCGGGCCGTTGAGCGCTTCAGCGGCGGTCTCGAGGTCACCGGCGACGTCTCCGAGGCCAAGTGAGCTGCTACCGAGTGAGCCGGTCGCACCCTGATCGTCGTCTTGCGCGGCAGCGACGCCGGCCCCGGCGAGAGTGGTTCCGGCGGCCAACGCCAGCGCAGAAGCGCCGGCAGCGAATCCTTTGAGACAAGACATTGAAACTCCTTGCGTGGGGAAAACTCCGCGCAAACCTGATGGACGCGTTGACGTCTCAGTGAATGCCGTGGCCCACGGTGGTGGAAGTCACAGGAACTGCGTGGCTATTTGGACGACCGATCCACAAGATGAGCTGATTCTCACTCCCGGCGCCCACCTGTGCCACTTGTGTCACTCGTGCCACATTGGAGGTGCCGCGCTCGTCAGGCGGTGAAGGCGATAACGTGTGGGGAAAGCCACACGAAAGGGCACACCTGTGACCACTGCATCTACCGGCCCGCTCGCCGGCATCCGCGTCGTCGAACTCAACGGCATCGGCCCCGGCCCGCACGCCTGCATGATGATGGCCGACCTGGGCGCCGACGTCGTGACCGTCATGCGTCCGGGTGAACTGGCCACCCAGGTCGACGGCTGGGCACACATCACCCGTCGCGGCCGAACCGTCGTGGAGGCAAACCTCAAGAGCGATGAGGGCCTGGCACAGGTGCGCGGCCTGATCGCCAAGGCGGATGTGCTGGTCGAAGGCTTCCGCCCCGGGGTCACGGAACGAATGGGCCTGGGCCCGGACGAGTGCCTCGAACTCAACCCGAGGCTGGTGTACGCGCGGATGACCGGCTGGGGGCAGTTCGGGCCGCTCGCCCACACCGCTGGCCACGACCTCAACTACATCTCGCTCACCGGCCACCTCAATGCGACCGCCCGCAAGGGCGAGCGCCCCGTGCCCCCGCTGAACCTCGTGGGCGACTTCGGCGGCGGGTCGATGTTCCTCATCCAGGGCATCCTCGCGGCAATCATCGAGCGCTCGACCTCCGGAATCGGTCAGGTCATCGACGCAGCCATGACCGACGGCGCTTCCGTCCTCGGTCAGTTCCAGTGGGCCATGCGCGGCCGCGATCAATGGTCGGACGTCGCCGGCACGAACATGCTCGACACGGGATACCCGTTCTACGACGTCTACACCTGCTCGGACGGCAAGTTCATGGCCGTCGGCGCGCTTGAGCCCCAGTTTTACGCCGAGTTCGCCCGCATTCTCGGCATCGACGGCGACGAGGTCCCCGGCCAGTTCGACGTGGACCGCTGGGACGAGTTGCGAGAGGTCATCGCCGGCAAGTTCGCGGAGAAGACCCGCGACGAGTGGGCCGAGCAGTTCTACGGCACCGACGCCTGCACCACTCCGGTTCTGACGTACACGGAGTCGCTGGACCACCCCCACAACGTGGCGCGCGAGACCTTCGTCGACGTCAACGGCGACATGGGCCCGGCGCCCGCGCCGCGATTCTCGCGCACCCCTGCCGCCCCGGTCCCGGCCCCGCCGCCGCGTGAGGTGACCGACATCGACCAGGTCTGGGTCTGACCATGAGCGAGGCGGGGGCCGGCTCGCAGGTTGACGGGATAGTTCTGGCATTGGACCCACACTCGACCGAGCCCCCGTTTCGCCAACTCAAGGGGCAGATTGTCGAGGCCATCCGCCGTGGAACGCTGACCCCCGGGACCCGCATGCCGGCGATCCGCACCATGGCGACGGAGGTCGGGATCGCGGCAAGGACGGCAGCCAAGGTCTACAGCGAACTCGAGGAGGCGGGAATGCTCGAGGGCCGCGGCCGCTCAGGAACGTTCGTCACGGCTCCCGATCGGACGAGCGCGGTTCTGACCCGCGCCGCCGAGGAGTTCGCCGAACGGGCCGTCGGCTCTGGTTTCACGTTGAACGAGGCGATCACCGCGGTCCGCGTGGCATATAGCCACGTTGACTGACCAGTCTCGCGCCCTTCGATCGGTCGCGATTCTGCAGGCATCGGCCGAGTAGCCGCCTGCAGGATCGCGACATCGTTTGACGAAATGCGACGAGATTCCACGAATCGCGACCTACCACCATCGCGTATCGACTTCCAGTCACCGAACACCGCGGTGACGCTGTCACGGCCGCCAGCCTTGACGCTCGAATGCGGCGCGCGCAAAGCCGATCAGGTCTTTCGGCGACCTCAACATCCCATGTGTCACGCGGGGCACGTCCCAGCCCAGAACTCCTAGCCGGGCATTCGACATGGAATCACGGTCGCGGCGCTCCCGTTTGAGATGTTCCTCCCCGTCGTACTGCAGTCCCACCTTCCACTCCCGGTTCCCCAGATCCAGCCGAGAAACGAGTCGCCCCAGCTCATCAAATACCTCGACCTGTGATTCCAGTTGCGGAAGGTCCGTTGCTGCCATCAGCAACCGCAACTCGGTCTCCTTAGGGGACTCGGCCTTGGGATCGACCGACGGCAAGAGACCGAGAACCCGTCGAACGCCAGTGTGGCCAGCCATTGTGAACGCGGTCTCGGCGATTGCGTCCGGAGTTGCGCGCCCGGTCCTGCACATCGAATCGAGCGCGGCGACCGCTCTGACATCCGAGTCGAGTTGCCGAGCCAGGTCGATCGCCGTGCGAGCTGGTGTGGTGACAGACATGCCGCCGACCTGTACGGACTCAGGGGCAGCGCGCCATCTCCGAACGACTATGCCGGGCGGCGGGGTTCGGAAGTCCGGTCTCCAGAGCTGCACGGCGTCGTCGACCATCTCAGTCCCGAAGTACTCCTCCCCAGAAAGGAATGCCGCTGTACCAGCACACAGCACTGAACCGGGGCCGGCCCAGAGCCAGGCCGCCCGAATGGTCTGATACGTCGTCAGCTCGGCTGACCTCGCCACGAAGACCCGTGGGTGCACCTTTCGGAATCGGGTCTGCAGATCATGGCGGGTCAGCACTCCGTACTGCAGCGCGGCCCGGCCGAGAAAGGGTTCTCCGCGATAGACCGCATCCACAAACCGTGCTGCCGATGGCCGGCTCGTCGCGAAATCTGCTGGGTTATCTAGCGCCACGATTCCATCGTCGTCGGTGGCCACTGGGCGATCGGCGACGAACAGGGCGGAATGTGGATAACCCGTCGACGATCCACAGGGTTTGACGTGCGAAGACACCGAGTTTCTGCGCCAGGCGGCCTCATTTGGCAGGAATCTCGGCAGCGGGCTCAGTTGCGGCCTCAGGGCGCCGCCCCCGCCGACATCTCTGCCCTTGCCCGGTCGGTCGCGATTCGTGAAATCCGGTCGCATATCGTGAGATCCGGTCGCGATCTTGCAGGGGTCTACTCGGCCGATGCCTGCCAGAACGCGACCGATCAGAAATGGGATGCGGATCCCTCGCGGTAGGTAGCAAGGCCCGGCCAGCCCCGGTCCAGTTGCCCCTCCCGGCAAGGAGCGGCGACGCCGTGAAACGCGGCACTCTCGGTAATGCCCCCGGCAACGCGCCCGATAGGACACACATGAACAAGTCCCGCACCGGTTCCTTCGCCGCCGCTCTGGCGCTGACCGCCGCCACCGTGGCCGTCGCCCCCGCCCATGCCGCCCCCGCCGCCACCGTGGATTCGGCAACAGTGCAGTACGACACGACCGGCGCCGAGTCCTCCGCGAGCGGGTCCCTGGAGAACGAGGCCGTGCAGGTGGGGCTAGTCCTCATCGCCGGCATCGGCGTCTCGATCGCGTTGGCGGTCGGCGCGGGCATCGGTGGCGGCGCGATCGAACTCCCGCCGTTCCCCGGGCTCCCGGTCTAAGCGCCCACGCAGCGAGAAAAGCGCCCCGCACCCTTCAGGAGAAGGGCGCGGGGCGCTCGTCAGCTCGCGCGGCGAACAGCCTCACGCCAGGATGTCGCGCCGCACCACGTTCTGGTCGCGGCCGGGCCCCACGCCGATGTACGACATGTGGCACCCGGCCAACTCCTCGAGCCGCAGCACGTAATCACGCGCCTCGGGCGGCAGATCCTCGAAGACGCGGGCTCCGGTGATGTCCTCTTCCCAGCCCGGCATGGTCTCGTAGATCGGCTCGGCGTGGTGGAAGTCGGTCTGCGACATGGGCATCTCGTCGTGCCGCACGCCGTCCACGTCGTAGGCCACGCAGATCGGGATCTCGCCGATGCCGGTGAGCACGTCCAGCTTGGTCAGGAAGTAGTCGGTGAAGCCGTTGACGCGCGCGGCGTACCGGGCGATCACGGCGTCGTACCAACCACAGCGGCGGGTGCGGCCGGTGTTGACACCCACCTCACCGCCGGTGACCTGCAGGTACTCGCCCCACTTGTCGAACAGCTCGGTGGGGAACGGCCCGGCGCCCACGCGGGTGGTGTACGCCTTGACGATGCCCAGCGAGTGGGTGATCTTGGTGGGCCCGATGCCCGAACCTACGCAGGCGCCACCGGCGGTCGGGTTGGACGACGTCACGAACGGGTAGGTGCCGTGGTCCACGTCGAGCATGGTGGCCTGGCCGCCCTCCATGAGCACGGACTCGCCGCGCTCGAGCGCCTGGTTGAGCATGAGCGTGGTGTCGGCGACCATCGGCCGCAGCCGGTCGGCGTAACCGAGGAAGTACTCGACCATCTCCTCGACCTCGACCGCGCGGCGGTTGTAGATCTTGACCAGGATCTGGTTCTTGAGGTGCAGCGCACCCTCGATCTTCTGCCGCAGGATCGACTCGTCGAACACGTCCTGGACGCGGATCCCCACACGCGAGACCTTGTCGGCGTAGGTGGGGCCGATGCCGCGCCCGGTGGTGCCGATGGCCTTCTTGCCGAGGAACCGCTCGGTGACCTTGTCGAGCTGCTGGTGGTACGGCGCCACGAGGTGCGCGTCGGCGGAGATCCGCAGGCGGGAGGTGTCGGCGCCGCGCGCCTGCAGTCCCTCGATCTCCTCGAAGAGCGCCTCCAGGTTCACCACCACGCCGTTGCCGATCACCGGCACGGCGGTGGGCGAGAGGATGCCGGCGGGCAGGAGCTTGAGCTCGTACTTCTCACCGCCCACCACGACGGTGTGGCCGGCGTTGTTCCCGCCGTTGGGCTTGACCACGTAGTCCACGTGGCCGCCCAGGATGTCGGTGGCCTTACCCTTGCCCTCGTCGCCCCACTGGGCGCCGATCAGAACGATCGCTGGCATGGTTCGCATTCACCTCGAATGAGTCGTCGTCACGGTGCACCGGCGTCAGACACCTGACAGCGAATCCGCGCACACCAACGCCCCAGAATAGTCCGTACCGCCGTGAACACCCTAGTCGGCGACGCCCCGCAGCCTGCGGAATCGCACCGGCGTTCCCGGTAGAAGCTGCGAGATCGCGTCCGCGGACCGCGCGGTGAGCACACCGATGACGGGGTACCCGCCGGTCACCGGGTGGTCGGGACCGAACACCACGGGCGCACCGTCGGCCGGTATCTGTACCGCGCCGCGCACCATGCCCTCGCTGGGGATCTCCGCGCGGGAGAGCCGCGGGACGGGGCGGGCGGGGTCGATGCGCACGCCCACCCGGTCGGCGTGCCCACTGACGTGCCCGGTGCGAGCGAGCACGTCCCACGCCTCGTCGGGGAACAGGTCGTCGCGCGGCCCGGGGATCACGTCCAGCTCGACGCCCACGTCACCGCTGGTGGGACCGACGCCGCCGCCCACCGCGGGGTGCCAGCCCTCGGCCCACGGCCCCGCCACGAGGTCGCCCACGCCGAGCCGGCCCCCCGTGACGACGGGTGGCGGCCCCAGCGCGGCGAGGGTGTCGCGCGAGCGGCTGCCCAGCACGGGCGTCACGTCGATGCCGCCGCGCACGGCCAGGTAGGCGCGCAGTCCTGCGTCGGGCCGCCCGATCTCCAGGGTCGCCCCGGCCTCGAGCCGGAGGACCTCGCCCGTGGCGGCGGTGCGGCGGGAGCCGCCCGGAGAGACGACGACGACAACGCCCACCGCCCCCGTCACCGCCACCACCGCCGGGACATCGGTCAGTATGGTCAGCCCGCCGAGCAGCACCTCGAGGACGGCGGCCGCGGGGTCGGTGCCGACGGCCCGCAGCGCAGTGGCCGCGGCGGCGCGATCGGCGGCCCCCGAGGCGGTCACCCCGATGTCGGCGTGCCCGGGCCGGCCCAGGTCCTGCACGAGCACCGATGGCCCGGCCCGGAGCACCAGCAGACTCATCTGGCCCCTCCGGCGCTGCCGATGTCGGCGCTGCCGGCGCTGCCGGCGCTGCCGGCGCCGTCTGCACCGATGTCACGGAACCGCACGAGCGTGCCGGGTGCGAGCAGCGCGGGCTGCGGACGATCGATGTCCCACAGTGGCGCGTCGGTGGTGCCGAGCAGTCGCCACCCGCCGGGTGAAGCGCCGGGGTAGACGGCGCAGAACCGGTCGGCCACGGCCACCGATCCCGCCGGCACCTTCGGCCGCGGCGAATCCAGCCGCGGGATCGTCGGCATCGGCCCGGGGCCCGGGTCAGCGCCGGTATCGAGTTCGCCGGCTCCGAGTTCTCGCGCGTCGACGAGGTAGAAGAAGCCCGGAGCGAACCCACCGAACGCGGCCTTCCACGTGATCGAGGTGTGCATCCGGACGAACGCCTCGACGGAGACGCCGGCCAACTCGGCGACGTCGGCCAGGTCGGGGCCGTCGTAGCGGACATCCAGCGTCACCGTGCCCGCTGCAGCACCAGCCCCAGCTTCGACCTCTACCCCCGCGGGCTCGGGGCGGGCCGTGGGGCCGGCGGCGAGCAGGGCCTCCAGCGCCCGCCGCAGCCGCGGCAGATCGGCGGCACCGCGGGCGGTCACCAGCACGGTCCGGGCGGCCGCCACCACATCCACCGCCCCGAGAGGCGCGGCCCCGATCTCCTCGGCCCACCCGACCGCAGCCGCGAGATCCGCGCACTCCAGCAACAGCGCGGCCTCTCCGCAGGGGCGGATCCTCGTCGTCGTCATGGCGGGCCGGTCCTACCCGGACCCGGCCGGCTCCACGAACGGCGCCACCTCCACGCCGGCGGCCTCCAGGTCGCCCCGCACCCGGCGGGCCAGGTCGAGCGCACCGGGGGTGTCGCCGTGCACGCACACCGACGCCGCGTCGATCACCACGTGCGCCCCGCCCGCCGCGGTGATCTCCTGACCGGTCGCCATGGCCACCACGCGCGCGGCGACCTGGTCCGGGTCGCTCAGGACCGCGCCCGGCTCGCCGCGGGGCACCAACGTGCCGTCGGGCCGGTACCCGCGGTCGGCGAACGCCTCCGCCACCGCCCGCACCCCGGCTGCCGACGCGTGGTCGAGCACCACCGACCCCGGCAGGCCGAGCACCGGCAGCGGCTCCTCGCGGGCCAGCTCGGCGTAGCGCAGCACGGCGTCCATTACGCCGGCCGCCTGTTCCGCGTCGTGGACGATACGGTTGTAGAGCGCGCCGTGGGGCTTGAGGTAGCGCACCCGCGTGCCGTGGCGGCGGGCGGCCATGTCGAGCTCCTCCAGCTGGAACTGCACCAGGCGGGCGACCTCCTCACGCGACAGGTCCTGCGCCACCCGCCCGAAGTTGGCCCCGTCCCGGTACGAGGGGTGCGCGCCCAGCGCGACGCCCCGCTGCGCGGCGGCCACGGCGGTGGAATTCATGGTGGGCCGGTTCCCGGCGTGGAACCCGCAGGCGACGTTGGCCGAGGTCACCACGTCGAGCAGCGCGGCATCGTCCGGGTCGGGGCCGGCCCCGGGCGCGAGAGACGCGGCCCAGCGCGGCGTCCCCCGGCGGGCCTCACCGAGGTCGCAGTTGAGGTCGATCCTGCGCATCCCTCCATCCTGCCCCACATGTCGACTCCGGTCCGGCGCTCCGGCCGTGGTTCGACCCCCTCGCGGGCCCCGCCCCGCCGGCGACAGCCCCTGGTTCGCCCCCGCGGCCCGGGACGGTCATGATGGAAGTCATGATCGTCATCCGCTGCGGCTCGACGCCGGTCCCGACGGTCCTGGGTGAGCACTCGCGCATCGAGGTGAGCGAAGTGCCCAACAAGGACGAGATCAACCGGGCGCTGGCAGAGGTCGGGGCCCGGCGCCGCTTACTGGTGTGTGGCACCGACGCCGGCCTGTCCGCGCTGCTCACGCGCCTGATGCGCACTGAGAATCTCGATGTGGAGATCGCCTACATCGCCGAGGACGCCACCCCGGCCACGCGCGCCTACGGACTGCCGACGGGTTCGGCGGCCGCGAAGCTGGGCGTGCAGGGCCGGGCGCACGAGGTGCCGTTGGTGCGCGACGAGACCGGGGCGGTGCTGGTGGGCGAGGCCACCGTGACCGGGGCCGGCGACGACGTGCTGGTGGGCGAGGCCTACGCCGACGACGACAGGGTCTTCACCGGCAAGGTCGACGCCCTCACGGTGCGCGTCTCCCGCGACCTGCCGGGAGTTCGCGCCACCGCGGACCGGCCCCGCAGGTTCCGGCGTCGGCAGTGGTTCCAGGCGCGCGCCGTCCAGGTGGGCACGCCCGGCGCGCTGATCACCCGCGACGGCATCACCGCGCGGCGGCCGGTCAAGAGGACGACTTTTTACCGTCATATCGAGCCATTGAGGCTCGTGTTGCCTTGAACGGGGGCAGCACGGACGTCGGCCGGTCAGGCGAATCGGGCCACTCCTCGAGCAACTCCGGCTCCACCGACGGGGTCCGCACGGTCGGCGGCAGGGTGGCCACGGCCGAGATCTTGCTCAGCCCCGCCACCTGCATCATGTCCACCAGGACCGAGCGGACCTGTGCCAGCATCACGGTCTCGGTCAGGCCCGGATCGAACAGCAGCTCACGCTTGGCGCGCGAGGCCACGGCCCGCAACTCGCGGTGAACCTGCGCGTCCTTGGGCGCGTCAGGGTCGTTCGCCACCCGCCGCGCCAGCAGCTCCACCGCGTCGGAGAGCGACCTGAGCAGAGCGACCAGCGCGGGCGGCACGTCCACCTGGTCGTCCACGGCGACGATCGCCCGTCGCGCGAGCACACGGATGTTGCGGATGCCGTTGTCCAGCGGGTTGAGGACCGCCGCGAGCGTGACCTCCTCGGGCCTGCGCCGCCGGTAGAACGGCGAGATCTTCACGAGCTCGCGCGCCCCGGCGAGCTGCTCCTCGATCGCGTCGATCGCCGGCTGGGTGTCGCGCGCGTCCTGCAGCGCGCGTCGGATCCGGTCCGAATCGCGGGTCTCCAACCCGTCCGCCACCTCCCCGAGTACCGAGGACGCCACGCCCAGCAGCGATGCGGCCTCGCGGCGGACCCGCTTGAGGGGGTGGACCGGCATCAACGCCATGAGGAGCAGCGCCACGGCGCCGCCGACGGACGCATCGACCATCCGATCGTAACCGCCGGTACTGCCCGGCGGCAGAAGCGTGGCCACGAGGATCGCCGACGACGCCGCCTGGGTCCCCACCAGGGCGCCCCGGTCGAGGAACACCGCCGCCGACATCGCCAGCACCACCACGGCCGTGATCTGCCACGGCCCCGAGCCGATGTGCGCGATGAGCAGGTCGCCCAGACCGACGCCCACCACTACTCCGATCACGAGTTCGATGCCGCGGCGCACCCGCCGGCCCATGCCGATGCCCAGCGCGATGGCCGCGGCGATGGGCGCGAAGAACGGTCGCGGGTGGTGCAGGAGGTCGTTGGCGATGAACCAGGCCAGGCCAGCGGCGATACCGCACTGCAGGATCGGCAGGAATGCGTACGCCAGACGCCGGCTCCGCGTCCTCAGCGGAACCGGCAGCGCGGCGTAGACGCCCAGCGCGCGGGCGTCGAGTCGGTCACGCCAGGCCGAGAGGCGCGGCGGCGTGCGGGTCTGACTCATTGATCAGGTCCAGACAACGGATGTACTCGTCCTCCTCGCCGATGGTCTGCGCGGCACGGGCCAGTGCGGCGACGGCGCGCAGAAAGCCGCGGTTGGGCTCATGGTCATACGGCACCGGGCCGAAGCCCTTCCAGCCGTGGCGGCGCAGCTGGTCGAGGCCGCGATGGTAGCCGGTGCGGGCGAACGCGTACGCCGACACCGCGTCATCGGCGTCCAGCGCGCGCTCGGCCAGCTCCGCCCATGCGACCGACGCCGACGGGTGCGAGGCCGCCACCGTGCGGGGTTCCTCGCCCGCGGCGAGGGCGTCCTCCGCCTCCGGGTCGCCGGTCAGACGGGTGGGCGGGGGGCCGAGAAGGTCTCCGAACTGGGTCATGCGTTCCATTGTCCATGATTCCGCCGAGCGACTGGCCGCGTGCGTGCAGGGACCACCCGCCCCAGACCACATCGCTGCTGGTTGAGACGTCACATACGCAGGAGAAGGGTGAAGCGAACGCTTGTGAAGTGCAGTTTTGCTATCATGAAGGACATGCGGCGTTCCGAAAGGGCGCCGCGCGCTCGTTGCTGGCGCCCCTCCCGGGTCGCCGCTCCTGAGCGGGATCGTGGTGTCGGTGTCGAGGCCTCGGAGCGCGGATCATATGAGTCGATCGCGCCGGGTATTGCCTCCGCCGGGGCCAGTCGGAGAAACGGACAGGCCGCACGTGGGCCGGAAGGAAATCTGTGTCAAGACAGCGTATTGCGATTATCGGAGCCGGACCGAGCGGGATCGCCGCACTGCGGGCATTCGAGTCCGCCCAGCGCGCCGGGGCGAAGATCCCCGAGATCGTCGCCTACGAGAAGCAGGACGACTGGGGCGGGCAGTGGAACTACGACTGGCGTTCCGGCACGGACCGCTACGGCGAGCCGGTGCACTCCTCGATGTACCGCAACCTGTGGTCAAACGGCCCCAAGGAGGCCCTGGAGTTCGCCGAGTACACCTTCGACCAACACTTCGGCCGGCCCATTTCCTCGTACCCGCCGCGCGAGGTGCTGTGGGACTACATCGACGGCCGCGTCCGCAGGTCCAAGGTCAAGAACAAGGTGCAGTTCTCGACCGCGGTCCGTTGGGTGGACTACGACCGCGACCAGGACACCTTCACCGTGACGGTGGAGAACCTGCGCTCGGGCAAGACCACCAGCTCCGAGTTCGACCGGGTGATCGTGGCCAGCGGCCACTTCAGCTTCCCGAACGTCCCCGACTTCGAGGGGATCGAGACCTTCCCCGGCTCGGTGCGGCACGCCCACGACTTCCGTGGCGCGGAGGCCCTCGACGGCAAGCGCGTTCTGCTGATCGGCGCCTCGTACTCGGCCGAGGACATCGGCGTGCAGGCACACAAGATGGGCGCCGCCTCCGTGACGATGTCCTACCGCACCAGCCCCATGGGCTACGACTGGCCAGACGGTATCGAGGAGCTCCCGCTCCTCGACCGGTTCGAGGGTCAGACCGTCCACTTCTCGAACGGCGAGACCCGCGAGTTCGACGCCGTGATCCTGTGCACCGGGTACCTGCACAAGTACCCGTTCCTGCCGGCCGAGCTGGCGCTGCAGTCACCGAACAACATCTACCCCGCCGGCCTCTACCGCGGCGTGGTCTGGCAGAAGAACCCGAAGCTGTACTACCTGGGCGCCCAGGACCAGTGGTTCACGTTCAACATGTTCGACGCGCAGGCCTGGTACGTCCGCGACCTCATCCTCGGCCGGGCCACGCTGCCCGCCGCCGAGCAGCGTGCCGCCCATATGCGCTCGTGGCGTAAGCGCTTCCAGGAGCTGGACGGCGATGCCGACGACGTGCGCTTCCAGGGTGACTACATCCGGGACCTCATCGAGGCCACGGACTACCCGATGTTCGACATCGACGAGGTCGTGCAGATCTTCCTGGACTGGAAGGAGGACAAGGTGAAGAACATCCTCACCTACCGCGACAAGAACCACCGCTCGGTCATGACCGGCACCATGGCCACCACGCACCACACCCCGTGGCTGGAGGAGCTCGACGACTCCCTCGAGCGCTACCTGTCCACGCCGGCGGAGTCGGCCGCGCCCACCGACTCTGACCAGCCTTCCGAGACCGTGGTGATCAGCGAGGAGATCTCCGTCAACGGCGTCGACGGCCACGCCCGCGTGAACGTTCGGTGACGACTAGGCGGAGTTCGCCCCGGAATACCTGAGCGAGCGGCAAACTGGACGCATGACTGTGCCGTCCTCCCCCGCGTCGTCGTCCACCCCGTCCGGCCGGGCCGCCACCGGGCTCAACCGGCGGACCGTTCTCCGGGCCGGGGCGCTGGCCGGCGCCGCTGTCGGCACCGGGGCGTTCGCCGGTCAGGCCGCCACCGCCGGCGCGGCCGTTCCGGTCGGCGCCGGGGCCCCCGCGGGCGGCGCGGTGGCGGCCTTCCAGCACGGCGTCGCGTCGGGCGACCCCATGGCGGACCGCGTCATCCTGTGGACGCGCGTGACGCCGTCCGCCGAGGCCGCCCCCGGGTCGGGGATCGGCGACGCCGTCGTCGTCGAATGGGAGGTCTCCCCCGACCCCTCGTTCGTCACCATCACCGCCTCGGGCAGCGTCACCACCGACGCCGGGCGCGACCACACGGTCAAGTTCGACGCCACCGGCCTGGCCCCCGACAGCTGGTACCACTACCGCTTCCGCGCCCTGGGCCAGACTTCGCCCGTCGGCCGCACCCGCACCGCCCCCGCCGACGGCGCCATGCCCGCCTCCGGCCGCTGGCGCACCGGCGTGGTCTCCTGCTCCAACTGGGAGGCCGGCTACTTCGCCGGGTACCGCCACCTCGTGCAGCGTGGCGACCTCGACGTGGTGATCGAGCTCGGCGACTACATCTACGAGTACGAGCGCGGCGGGTACACGGCCAAGTTCGGCGCCGTCCGCCCCCACGACCCGCCGCACGAGATCGTCACCCTCGCCGACTACCGCATCCGCATGGCGCAGTACCACACCGACCCGGACCTGCAGTCGCTGCACGCGCACGTGCCGTGGATCTGCACCTGGGACGATCACGAGCTCGCCAACGACGCCTGGGAGCACGGCGCCGAGAACCACCAGCCGCACGAGGGCTCGTGGGCCGACCGCAAGGCCGCCGGCTCGCAGGCCTACTTCGAGTGGATGCCGATCCGGCCCGACTCGCTGCGCGACGGCGGCTTCCTCTACCGCCGCCTACGCTGGGGCGCGCTCGCCGAACTGAACATGCTCGACCTGCGCTCGTACCGCACCGAGTCGCCCGGCCGGTTCGACGGCCGCGCGGTCGACCAGACCGGCACCATGACCGGCGCCGAGCAGTTCGACTGGCTGGCCCGCGGCCTGGGCTCGTCGACCGCCCGCTGGAACGTGATCGGCAATTCCGTGATGGTCGCGCCGGTGCTGATCCCGCCGCTCGACAACCGCACCATGAGCGCCATGACCGAGTTGCTGAGCATGCCGCGCGAGGGCATCACCTACAACTCCGACCAGTGGGACGGGTACGCCGGTGAGCGCCGCCGCCTGTTCGAGGTGATCCGCGCGACCGGTAACCGCAACTTCGTGTTCCTCACCGGCGACATCCACAGCTCGTGGGTCAACGAGGTGCCCACCGACGCCGCGGAATACCCGGGCGCCGGCACCGACGCGGTGGAGTTCGTGACCCCGTCGATCACCAGCAACAACGTCGACGACATCCTGGGGCTGCCCGAGGGCAACGGCCTGTCCGCGGCCGCGCAGGGTGCGCTGATGGGCGCGAACCACCACATCCGCTGGGTCGACCTGGACCGACACGGTTACACGGTGGTCGAGTTCACGCAGGATTACGCGCACGCCGACTACTGGGCGCTGCACGATCACACGCGCGCCGACAGCGGGGCCTACCCCATGCACAGCTGGCGGACCGCGCACGGCACCAACCAAGTGGCGCCCGCAGGCCCGCTGCCCTGAGGTCAGGCGGATCCGTGGCCGGCTTCGTCACCGGCCACGATCCGCCGCTGGGATTCGCTGCCCCTGCCCGATCTGCCGGTCGGATTCGCTGCCCCTGCCCGATCCGCTCCTCGGATTCACGGCTCCCGCCCGATCTGCCGCTCGGATCTCGATTTGCTTGCGGACCTCCGGCGACAGATCGATCTCCGAGCGGCGGATCTCCGGTCGCGCGTCAGTACGCCGGATCGAGCGACCCCGCGTCGGCGCCGAGCGACCCCGCGGCCGCACCCAGGGCCTCACCGGCCGAGCCGAGCGGCGCCGCAGGGTCGCCGAGGCTCGCCAGCGAACCCCCCGCCGCCGCCGGGCCGTCCGGGAACTCGGCCAGCGGCACGAAGTAGACGTTGCGGCTCTGGCTGGGCACGACCAGTGTCTCGTCCACGACGATCGGCCCGGCGGGTGCCAGTGCGCCGTCGAGTTCCAGGATCCCGGTGGTCGCTCCCGTCGCCGTGTCCAGACGATAGACATCGCCGGCGGTCGTCGAGAAGTAGACGTCGTCGCCCACTGCCACCGGGGCCGCCTTGATCGTCCCGATCGGATTGCGCCAGATCCTCACGCCGGTGTGCAGGTCGTAGGCGTAGGCAGCACCCGTGGTCGGGCTGCCCACGTACACGACCCCGTCGTGGATCATCGGCGCACCCGACCGGTTGTTGGTCGGCGCCGGTCCCACACCGAGCACGTCGCGCCACATGATCTCGCCTGACCGCGTGTCCATCGCCACGATGGAGTGCTCCTCACGAAAGCCCGCCGGCCCCGGGATGAGGGCACGATTGGCGGTGGTCACCACGACGCCCGCGTCGACCGCCGGCGGCACGTCGTCGAGCCCGCGGTTGAACTCGGGGAACTCCCGTTGCCACGCGAAGTCGTCGACCCCCGTGTCGTAGGCGAAAAAAGTGTACGGAGCCGGGGCCCCACCGCCGAAGAACAGGACGCCGTCCCGCTCGGACGGAGAGGACATGCTGGCGATATGGCCGGTCTCGACCACGTCGAGCGCCTCTCCCGTGCCCGGATCCAGCTTGTACAGTCGCCGGTCCCCGGTCACGGCCCAGACCGCGCCGCCCACGGCCACCGGCGTCGGCATCACCTCGCCGGGTGTGTAGTGGCGCCACAGGATCTCGCCCGTGTGGGGGTCAAGTCCCAGGACTCCGCTCTCGCCGGTACCGCGGTACCCCTCCGAGCCGTCCTGGAAGAAGCGGTTCCCGAATCCGACGAACACCCGTCCGTCGGCGTGGATCATCTCCGAATGCACCCAGTTCGGGGCCTGCGCCTGCCAGAGCAGCTGACCGGTCGTCAGGTCGAACGCCTGCAACTCGCCGCTGTCGTGATTACCCACGAAGACCTTGCCGTCGGCGACCACGGGGGTCGCCCGCACCTCGTTCGCGGTGGGGATCGTCCCGCTGAATATTTCATTCACGCCGGAGACCACGCGGGGGTTGTTCGTGGAGGTGTGCCGGTATTGGGTCCAGTCGGCGGGGTCCGCGTGGGCTGATCCGATGCCGGCGAGGACGACCGCCGAGGCGAGCAGAAAGCTGGTCATGACACGGCGTGGATCGAGTCGCGTTGAAGGCATACCGGAAGGGTAACTTGCTGTTTCCTGAGACAGACCTGGCAGTCCGCTCTCTGTGCCGCCACGCCCCGGTCGCTTGTCCGCATCGGAGACGGACGCTGCTGCCGGGCTCACAGGTGGTTCCGCTACCGTGGCGGGTCGATGCGCTCCGACCGGGGCGCGCGAGCCGTACCGGGAGTAGTGGATGACGACGACGAGCCAGCAACCACCCGCCGGGGACCCGTCCCGAGGTCCCGGTGCAGGCGGCCGCGGAGCGGGCGATTGCGGAGAAGCGGCGCGGCCCGCCCGTCGGGGCTCGCTGGTCTGGGCGGGCGTTTTCCTCGCGGTGGTCGTCCTGGTCGCCGTGCTGGGCTGGCTGTTCACGATGGGCCCCATGTCTTCGGCGGGCAGGGTCGAGCGCGAGGTCGCGCAGACGCTCGACGACATGAGCGCGGCCGAGTCGTTCGCCGAGTTCAACAGCCACATGTGTGCGGAGAACCGCGTCCCGCAGGAACTGGTGGATCAGATCACCGCCTCGGGCGAACAGACCGGCACGGACCTGGACTCGATGCTGCGGGAGTCCATCGCGGGATCGTTCCCGGCCGACCTCCAGGTCACCGGCGTCGAGGTCGACGGCAACGGGACCGAGGCCAGCGCGACTGTCGAGTCCGGCGGCGAGGACGGCGAGACGACGAACGAGCAGATCCAGATGCGTAACGAAGACGGGGCGTGGAAACTCTGCGAGCCCGGCGTCGGCATGGGCGCCGTCCCGCAGGAGGGCCAGCCCGGCTGATCGCTCCCTGACTCACCCGTGCGACCGCTCGCCGCCCATGAGATCTCGCGTAGACGCCGCGCCGCCTATCCGATGTCGCGCCACCTGCCAGATCTGACAGGCAGCGCGACATCAGATAGGCGGCGTGCGACCACATGGCCGATATTGCGGCCACCCGGCCCCGGCGCATGGCCAGCCGGCAAGCGAAGAGCCCCGAAACCTCGATGAGGTCGCGGGGCTCTCGCCGTCAGGGAGGTCAGATCAGGCCTTGACGCCCTTGGACTTGCCGGCCGACTTGAGGTCGTTGCACGCCTCGACGACGCGCTCGGACATGGCCTGCTCAGCCTTCTTGAGGTACGAGCGGGGGTCGTAGACCTTCTTGTTACCCACCTCGCCGTCGACCTTCAGCACACCGTCGTAGTTGCCGAACATGTGCGCGGCGATCGGGCGGGTGAACGCGTACTGGGTGTCGGTGTCCACGTTCATCTTGATGACGCCGTAGCTCAGCGCCTCCTCGATCTCGCTCTTGGCCGAGCCCGAGCCGCCATGGAAGACGAAGTCGAACGGCAGGTCGCCGGCGTTGAGGCCGAGCTTCTCGACGGCCACGTCCTGGCCCATCTTGAGGACCTCGGGCTTGAGCTTGACGTTGCCCGGCTTGTACACGCCGTGGACGTTGCCGAATGTCGCCGCGAGCAGGTAGCGCTGACCGGTGTTGCCGGCGCCGAGCGCGTCGAGGGTCGCCTGGAAGTCCTCGCGAGTGGTGTAGAGCTTCTCGTTGATCTCGTTCTCGACACCGTCCTCCTCGCCGCCGACGACGCCGATCTCGATCTCGAGGATCTGCTTGGCGTTGGCCGTCTTCTCGAGGAGTTCCTTGGCGATCTCGAGGTTCCGGTCGAGCGGGGTGGCCGAGCCGTCCCACATGTGCGACTGGAACAGCGGGTTCTCGCCGCGGTCGACACGCTCCTGGGAGATCTCGATGAGGGGGCGGACGAAGGTGTCCAGCTTGTCCTCGGGGCAGTGGTCGGTGTGCAGCGCGACCAGGATGTCGTACTTCTCCGCGATGACGTGCGCGAACTCAGCGAGCGCGACGGCACCGGTCACCATGTCCTTGACGTTCAGGCCGGAGCCGAACTCGGAACCACCGGTGGAGAACTGGATGATGCCATCCGAGCCGGCATCGGCGAAGCCCTTGATGGCTGCGTTGATGGTCTCCGAGGAGGTGCAGTTGATCGCCGGGTAGGCGAACCCCTCCGTGCGGGCCCGGTCGAGCATGTCCTTGTACTGCTCCGGGGTGGCGATAGGCATTGACGATCCTCCAGATGTCGGCGCTGTGATTGGCCCCATCCTACGAGGTTTCGGGTGGTAGCGGGCCCGGGGCTGGCCGCGCGCCCGCGCCTTCAGCGGATTCGCAGGCGTACTGGCATAGCCTCGTAGGGTGAATACGCACATCCTGGCCGAACAGGCACAGCACGTGGTGGCCCTGGGCCCCGGTTTCATGGACCCGGAATTCTGGCTTTCCGGCGACGGCCCGTTCGGCAATGCGATCCTGCCGGCCCTGCTCGCCGTGGTGTTCATCGAGTCCGGCCTCCTGTTCCCGTTCCTGCCCGGAGACTCGCTGCTCTTCACCGCGGGCCTGCTCACCCAGCAGGACAGTCCCTTCGCCCCGCTGTGGGTCGTTCTGGTGACGGCACCGATCGCCGCGTTCCTCGGCGACCAGGTCGGCTACTTCATCGGCAACCGGTGGGGGCACCACCTCCAGAACCGGCCGGACGGGCGGATCTTCAAGCAGGCGTACATCACCGAGGCCCACGAGTTCTTCGAGAAGTGGGGCCCCGCGACGATCATCCTGTGCCGCTTCGTGCCGATCGTCCGTACGTACGCTCCGCTGGTCGCGGGTATGGCCGGGATGCGCTACCGGGTGTTCGTCACCTACAACGTCGTGGGCGCGGTGCTCTGGGCGGCGGGCGTCACCGCACTGGGTGCGTGGCTGGGGCAGTTCACGTTCATCAAGGACCACATCGACCTGATCCTCATCGGGATCGTGCTGGTGTCCGTGCTGCCGATGATCATCACGGCCGGCCCCAAGCTAATCAATCGGATCCGCAACGGGCCCGCGGCCCCGGCCTCTGACCTACCCGGCGAGTAGGCCCGCCAGAGCCGCGTCCGATCGGGCGAGTGCCTCACGGTCGTACATCGACGTGGAGGCCATGACCTCGTCAGCGCCCGTACGCTCGACCAGCGCGGCTAGCTGGGCGCCGACCTGCTCGGCGTCGCCGTAGAGGGTTCCGGCGATCCACTCGTCCATCCGGCGCAGCTGCTGCGGCCGGAACTTCCGGCCCATCACCTCGGCCGGCGAGCGCAACGGCCCGAACGCCCCGGTTTCGCGGGACTCGGCCATCGCCCAGGCCTCCGAGGCCAGCAACTCGCGCGCGGAGGTGGTCGACTCGGCGACCGCGACCTCCAGGCTCACCACCACGTACGGCTCCGATGTGGCACCGCCTTGCCGGAAATCCGCGCGGTAGCACTCCAGCGGCGTCGGGTCGGCGAGCAACCGGGGCCCGCCCACCACGACGGGCAGCCCCGCCCGTGCCGCGATCTCCAGGCCACGGCCCGTCGCGAGTACGAAGACCGGCGGCGGATCCTCGATGACGGGCAGCGCGGTGACGGGGCCGCGCCCGTGCAGGAAGTCCAGAACCGAGCTGATGTCGTGGGTGAAGGCGTCGTCGTCGTACTCCTCGACACCGAGCGCCGCGCGCACCGGCGCGGTGAATCCCAGGGACCGCCCGACGCCCAGGTCGATCCGGCCCGGGTACAGGGCCTCGAGCATGGCGAACTGCTCGGCGACGATCATCGGGCGGTGGTGGGGCAGCATCACGCCGCCGGAGCCCAGGCGGATGCGCCCGGTGCGCGCCGCGGCGGCCGCGATCAGGAGCTGCGGGCTGCCGCTGGCGATGCCGGGGACCGAGTGGTGCTCGGCCATCCAGAAGCGGTGAAAGCCCAGAGAGTCAGCGTGTTCGGCCCGGCGTAGCGTCGCCTCGAGGGCGGAGGCATGCGGCTCGGCGTGGCGGGTGCGGGACCGATCCAGCAGTGAGAGCCGGAGCGTGTCCGGCAGGTCGGTGGAGGCCACGGCCCCACCGTAGCGCCGTCAGTTCCCGGGCGCTCCGGCGTGTTCACGGATCCAGGCGTGCATCGCGATGCCGGCGGCGACGCCCGCGTTGATCGAGCGGGTCGAGCCGAACTGGGCGATGGAGACGGTCTTGGCGGCCCGCAGGCGCGCGTCGTCGCTGACCCCGGGCCCCTCCTGGCCGAAGAGCAGGACGCACCCGCGTGGCAGCCGCGCGGTCTCGAGCGGTTCGGCGCCGGGGAGATTGTCGACGGCGACGACGGGCAGCCCCTCCGACTCCGCCCACGTCATGAGTTCGGCGACGTCGGCGTGATGCCGAAGATGCTGATAGCGGTCGGTGACCATGGCTCCTCGGCGGTTCCACCTGCGGCGCCCGATGATGTGCACCTCGGCGGCCAGGAAGGCGTTGGCGGTGCGGACGACCGTGCCGATGTTGGCGTCATGGCCGAAGTTCTCGATGGCCACGTGGAACTGGTGCCGGTGGGTGTCGAGGTCGGCGACGATCGCCTCGCGGCGCCAGTACCGGTACCGGTCGACGACGTTGCGGCGGTCGCCGGCATCCAGCAGCTCGGGATCCCACTGATCACCGGTCGGGCGGGGCCGCCCCGGGTGCTCGATCTCCCACGGGCCGACGCCGACCTGCCCGTCGCCCCACTCGGTCGGCCCGGCAACGTCCTGCCCCGCCGGGTCGGCAGCGTCGGCCGAGTTCACCGCCCGCTTCCGGTGAACCTGGCCGCCGCGGCGGTTCCGGTGAGCATGAGCAGCGCGGCTGTCGCGTAGGTGTCGATCACGCCGACGTCCAGCGCGCGGGCCGACAGTGAACCGCCCTCGGCCTTGCGGCGGGCCAGGATCAGGCCGTCGCTCAGCAGGAAGGCCGGCCCGGCCACCGCCAGCACCGATGCCGCCGGCCCGTGCGACCGGTCGACCGAGGTGGCCAGCGCCGACAGGGCGGCCAGGAGCCCGCCATATGCGGCGAGCGGAGCGTTCTCCTTGCCCTCGGCCAGCAGCACCGCGCCCGCTCCGCCCGCGACGACCCCGTGCACGGCAGCCTGCAGCGGCTTGAAGCGCAGCCCCGAGCGCAGCATCAGCGAGCCGATCGCCAGGTGCCCGACGCCGAACGCCGCGGCGCCCGCGATCAGACGGCCCTTCGACCGACTGGCGTGCCCGCCGCCGAGCATGAGGATCACGTCGCCCGTGGTGTAGCCCGCGGCGGTGGCTGACAGCAGCGCCGTGTCGGCCGCGGAAAGCCGCCCCTCGCGCATCGCGATCGCCAGCGCCGCCGGGACGATGAGCGGCTTGCACAGCTTCTCCAACGCGCCGAACTGCGTGGCCTTGGCGATCTCGGTGCCGCCGGTGGCCGCGAGGAACGCGGGCCCCTCCGGACGCGAGGTGTCGATCAGGGAATCGACGCGCTTCTTCAGCGCCTGCCCCAGGGTGGCTGCGAACGCACTCGTCGTCGTTGTCATCGTCACTCCAGTCCCAGGTCGGCCAGGCCCAGCAAGGCCCGGTACTCCACGCCCTCGGCGCGGATCACGTCGTCGGCTCCCGTCGCGCGGTCCACCACGGTGGCCACCCCCACGACCTCGGCGCCCGCCTCACGCAGGGCCTGCACAGCGGTCAGCGGCGAGTTTCCCGTGGTGGTGGTGTCCTCCACGACCAACACCCGCTTGCCCACGATGTCCGGTCCCTCCACGCGGCGCTGCATACCGTGCTTCTTGGCCTCCTTGCGCACCACACACGAGTCGATCGGCCGGCCGGGCGCGTGCATGATCGCGGTGGCGACCGGGTCCGCGCCGAGGGTCAACCCGCCCACCGCGTCGAACTCCCAGTCCGCGGTCAACTCACGCAGGAGCCGCCCGATCAGCGGCGACGCCTCGTGGTGGAGGGTCGCGCGACGAAGATCGACGTAGTAGTCCGCCTCGCGGCCGGACGAGAGCGTGACGCGACCATGGACGACGGCGAGCTCGGCCACCAGCTCGGCGAGCCTGCGGCGCGCGTCGGGATCGACATCGGGGGCGGCGGTCATCGGGCTCCTTGAGGTCGGTGCAGCTGACGCTGATGACTCTAGACGGCCCCTCAGACAGACACCGACGGGTCCGCCACCCGGCTCCCGCAACGCGAAGGGCCCGCCCGCGCATCCAGCGCGGGTGGGCCCCCGGGCTTGTCTGTCAGTCCTTGATGTCTGGCGGGAGCTGCAGGCGAGCGGTCTGCTCGACGTCCGGCTCGATTCCGGGCCGCTCCCTGCCCCGAGCGGGCTCGTCCGAATCCGCGGGGCTGGCCCCAGCGTCGGAATCGGTGCCGGAATCGGTGTCCGCGTCTGAGTCGGTCGCCCCGCCGTCGCCCCCCTTGCTCGCGGAGTCCCCGGCCTCCGCCCGACGACGCCGCCGCCCCGACGTCTTCATCTCGGACGGGTCGATCCCCATCCGGGCCGCGAGCTCCGCCACCGACAGCCGCTGCGTGACCTCGGACGGATCCACATCGTCCGCCCCGTGACGCCCACCCGACTCCTGGTCGGCCCCGCCGTGGCGGCCGGTCGAGGGCTCGTCGAGGTCCGAACGCCCGTCGATCCGAGCGGCGTCAAAGCGCTCGACCTCGTCGCGGATCTCGTCCTCGTCGTCCTCGGAACCGAGCGGCTTGATGCCCGCCCCGCCGCTGGCTGCGCCCGCGGCCAGCGGGGGAACCGTTGCGTCCTCCGGGTAGGCCTGCCCGATGCCGCGCGTCGGGCGTGACAGCGGGGGCCTCGGCTCGAGATGGTCGGCCGCGACGTCGCCGCGTGCCTCCACCGGCGCCGACGGCTTCATGATCTCGTCGAACGGGTCCGACTCCTCGACCGCGGGCTCCACGTCCGCGGCAGCGTCTGCCTCACCCACCGGCTCGGCTGGTCCGGCCGCGCCGGTGTCCTCGGCCGCATCGCCGCGGTCGGCCACCACGGGCACGTCCGACAGGTCGCGCGCGGCGGGCCGGTCGGGCACCAGCCGCAGGTGGCCGGCCCGCCGGGGCCCGGCCGCCGCGGCGACGGGGATCGTCGAGGTCGGCGCGTCGCTCGGAGTGGTGCCTGCCGGGACAGGGCCGGCAGTGGAATCCGCCGGATCGTCGACGACGACGTGGTCCTCCGGGTCCGGCAGCGGAGCGATCCCGTGGGTTCCGGTTCCCACCTCCCCGTCCATGCCCACCGTCGGGTCGGCATCCGGTCCCTCGGCGGAGGCCGGAGCACCGGGGTCCAGCTCCGCCGGCAGCGCGCGGGCCCTGCCGCCGATCGGCGGGAACGGTGCCAGAACGTCGGCGGCCGCGTGCAGGGCCATCACCACGTCGTCCCAGCCAGCGGGGTCGTCGACTCCGTCGATCGTGGCCGCCACCCACTCGCCCTCCGCCCAGACCCGGCGCACGCTCGGCGGCACATCCCGCACGGATTCGATCAGGCGGTCCCGGTCGACGAGGTCCAGGCGCCCGTAATCGGTCGTTCGGGCCTCGAACCCGCCGACGTCCCCGGCATCGTGGAAGCCCGGCTCGGAGTCGACATCCGGGCGGCTGAGGTCGAGGACGACATCGGAGGCGGTGTCGCGGCGCAGCGCCAGGACGGTACGACCACCGGTCACGCCCATGATCGCCCGACGGCCGCGGAACACCCCGTGGGAGACGGTGCCCAGCGCGCTGAGCCCGCCCGCGAAGTCACCGTGCCGGAACTCGGGGGCCGGCGTCGGGGTGGGGGCGAACTCGCGGTCCTCCAGCCAGCGCACCACCGGCGAGCCGGCGAGCGGATCCACGGGCTCGGGCTCGAACTGCTCGGGGCTCCGCCTGGTCGCCCTGCGTGTCGGCAGCAGTGCCCGGACGCGGTCGAGAAGTCGCGGCGACGACTCCACCGTCGGCTCGGTCGGGTCCAGCGGAGCGGGAACGGCGACGGACGCGGCGGCGAGGGCCTCGTCGTCAGCGGTAGCGTCGGCGGCCGCGTAAGCGTCGGCGTCGGCGTCGGCGACAGGGTCGGCGTCGGCGACAGGGTCGGCAGCGGCTCCCGCGACAGGATCCGCGTCGGCTGCACGCTGGAACGGAGCGAGCCTCGGTTCGCCCGGATCCCCTGCCTGCCCGTCGTCCGCGTCCCCCTCCCCGGTGGGCGGTGTGGAGTGCTCGGCGGCGTCGTCGTCCCGGTCGTTCTCCACGGCGTCACCGCCGGCGCCTTCGTCCTCCTCGCCGGACGACCTCGCTCGATCCTGCTCCACCTCCGGCCGCTGAGCGTCGGCACGGCCACGACGCTGCTTCGCGTCCAGACGCAGGATGATGAGCGCCGCCACGAGCAGCACGAGGGCCAGAAGGAACCAGAACAGGACCATGCACCAAAGGGTAGTCAGCCGCGGCGGCCCGCCCCCACACCCGCCGCGGCGCTGCGGGGCTTAGCGCGGGTTTTCCCCCAGCGCGATCGGGCGCGAACGATCCGCCGACCACTGCGACCACGAGCCCGGGTACAACCCGCCCACGTCCAGGCCCGCGACCTCCATAGCCGCCAGCGCGTGGCAGGCGCGGATGCCCGACCCGCAGTAGATGACCGCGTCCTTGCCCTCCGTCACACCCGCGTCCGCGAACATCCGGCGGATCTCCTCCGCCGGCAGGAACCGCCCGCGCTCGTCGAGGAATCCGTCCGTGGGCATGTTGATCGCGCCCGGGATGTGGCCCGCGCGCGAATCCATCGGCTCCGTGCGGCCCGCGTAACGGTCGCGATGGCGCACGTCGATCAGCACACCCCGGTCAGGCCATTCGGCGGCCGTGTCGGCGTTGACCGTCCGCATGTGATCGAACCTGAAGGTGAAATCGCCGTACTCGATCGGGTTACCCGGACCCACAGCGAGGTCCTCGCCCTCCGCGATCCAGGCCTTCAGGCCACCATCGAGCAGGGAGACGTCCTCCTTGCCCGCCCAGCGCAGCAGCCACCAGGCGCGGGCGGCGGACATGTTGCCACTGTCATCGTAGATCACCACGCGGCTGTCGTCGTTGATCCCGATACGGCGCATCGCCTCCTGGAACTCGTCGCGAGGCGGCAGCGGGTGGCGACCCTCGCGCGTGGTTCGCGGGCCCGCGAGGGCGGACGACAGGTCCAGGTACTGGGCGCCCGGGATATGGCCGGAGAAATAATGCTCGCGTCCGTGCGGATCGCCCAGCTGCCACCGCACGTCGATGATCACCGGAGTCGGCAGCGTAGCGACGTCCTCGATGAGCTCGCGGGCCGTGACGAGGAGGGGACTGACCTGGTTGATGGTGGCGGAAGCGGGATCTGTGGTCACGGGGCCAAGGATAGTCGCGACGACGACGAGGTGTGCCGTTCGGCGCCGTGAACGCACGAGGGGCCCGACCACCATCCCCGGTGGCCGGGCCCCTCGATTCCCACGTGCGGTCAGCCCACGGCCGCTGCGCCTCAGGCGAGGCTGCTTCGCGTCAGGCGAGGCTGAGCGAATCCCCGTCCTCGGCTAGCGAGACGGTGACGGTGTCGCCGTCGCGGATCTCGCCGCCCAGCAGCGCCCGGGCGAGCTTGTCGCCGATGGCCTGCTGGACCAGCCTGCGCAAGGGACGGGCGCCGTAGGCGGGGTCGTAACCGCGCCGGGCGAGCCAGCCCTTGGCCGCGTCGCCGACCTCGAGGGTCAGCCGCCGCGCCTTGAGGCGTGCCGCGAGCTCGTCGATCTGGATGTCGACGATCGACTCGAGCTGCTCCTCACTGAGCGGGTCGAAGATCACCACGTCGTCGAGCCGGTTGATGAACTCCGGCTTGAAGGCGCGCTTGACCGCGTCCATCATCTGCTCCCGCGTGCCACCCGCGCCCAGGTTGGAGGTGAGCACGAGGATCGTGTTGCGGAAGTCGACCGTGCGGCCCTGCCCGTCAGTGAGGCGGCCGTCGTCGAGCACCTGCAGCAGGATGTCGAAGACGTCCGGGTGTGCCTTCTCGACCTCGTCGAGCAGGACGATCGTGTACGGCCTGCGCCGCACCGCCTCGGTGAGCTGCCCGCCGGCCTCGTAGCCGACGTAGCCCGGAGGGGCCCCGACCAGCCTCGAGACCGAGTGCTTCTCGGAGTACTCGCTCATGTCGATCCGGACCATGGCTCGCTCGTCGTCGAACAGGAACTGCGCGAGCGCCTTGGCGAGCTCCGTCTTACCCACGCCCGTCGGGCCCAGGAAGAGGAACGAGCCGGTCGGCCGATTGGGGTCGGCGACCCCGGCGCGCGCCCGTCGGACGGCGTCGGAGACGGCCTGGACGGCCTCGCCCTGGCCCACGACCCGCTTGCCGAGCTCGTCCTCCATGCGCAGGAGCTTCTCGGTCTCGCCCTCGAGCATCTTGCCCACGGGGATGCCGGTCCACGTGGAGACGACCTCCGCCACGTCCTCGGGGCCGACCTCCTCCTTGAGCATCGCGCCCGATGCGGCTTCGGACTCCTCCGCGTCGGCGAGCTGCTTCTCCAGCTCCGGCAGCCGCCCGTAGCGGATCTCGGCCACCCGGGCGAAGTCGCCGTCACGCTCGGCCTTCTCGGACTCGGTACGCAGCGCGTCGAGCTCCTCCTTGACCTTCTGCACGCCCTCGATGGCGTTCTTCTCGTTCTGCCACCGCGCGGTGAGCTCGGCGAGCTTCTCCTTGGAGTCGGCCAACTCGCCCTGCAGCGCGACGAGCCGGTCCTTGGAGGCTGCGTCGGTCTCCTTCTGCAGCGCCATCTCCTCGATCTCGAGTCGCCGCACGATCCGCTCGACGGCATCGATCTCCTCCGGGCGGGAGTCGATCTCCATCTTCAGACGGCTGGCTGCCTCGTCGACGAGGTCGATCGCCTTGTCCGGCAGAAACCGGGACGTGATGTACCGGTCCGAGAGCGTCGCCGCGGACACCAGCGCGGAGTCGGTGATGCGCACACCGTGGTGCACCTCGTACCGCTCCTTGAGCCCGCGCAGGATGCCGACGGTGTCCTCGACACTCGGCTCCCCGACGAAGACCTGCTGGAACCGGCGCTCGAGGGCCGCGTCCTTCTCGATGTACTTGCGGTACTCGTCGAGCGTGGTGGCGCCGACCAGCCGCAGCTCGCCACGGGCCAGCATCGGCTTGATCATGTTTCCCGCGTCCATCGAGCCCTCGCCGGTCGCGCCGGCGCCGACGATGGTGTGGATCTCGTCGATGAAGGTGATGATCTGGCCCTCGGAAGCCGTGATCTCGTCGAGGACGGCCTTGAGCCGCTCCTCGAACTCGCCGCGGTACTTGGCGCCGGCGACCATCGATCCCAGGTCGAGCGAGAGCAGCGTCTTGCCCTTGAGCGACTCGGGGACGTCCCCGGCCACGATTCGCCGGGCCAGCCCCTCCACGATCGCGGTCTTTCCGACACCGGGCTCACCGATGAGCACGGGGTTGTTCTTGGTCCGCCGCGAGAGCACCTGCACGACCCGGCGGATCTCCGAGTCACGCCCGATGACCGGGTCGATCTTGCCCTCGCGCGCACGGGCGGTGAGATCGGTCGAGTACTTCTCGAGTGCCTGGTACTGGTCCTCGGGGTTCTCGGTGGTCACGCGGGTGTTGCCCCGGACCGAGGTGAACGCGGCCTTGAGCGCGTCAGCGGTGGCGCCGAGCTCACTCAGGATCCTGGCCGCGTCGCCACCCGTGTGCCCGGCGGCGATGCCGACGAGGACATGCTCGGTGGAGACGTAGGCATCCCCCATCTCTGCCGCGAGCTCCTGCGAGGTACTGATGACGGCGAGCGCGTCGCGGTTGAAGTTGGGTGCGGCCATCCCCGAGCCGGAGGCCTTGGGGTAGCCGGCCACGAGCTCTTTGGCCTGGCTCAGTGCCAGCTGCGGGTCGATGCCGCAGGCCTGGAGCAGGGGGCCGGCGATGCCGTCCTGCTGTTCGAGGAGCGCCACGAGCAGGTGGCCCGGACGAACGTCCGGGTTCCCCGCCGCGGAGGCGGATTGGACTGCGGCCGACAGAGCCGCCTGGGTCTTGGTCGTGGGGTTGAACTGGCTCATGCGACCGGTCCTTTCTTCGACGTATGGTTGAGCGTACTGGAATCAATCCCGGCGCGTTGCCGCTCCGGACAGTCTGTACAACCCACTTCGCCTTGAGTCTATTCCGCTCAAGGTGGGCCGATGATGCGTGAACTCCGCCACGACTGGGTAAGTTTTCATTTCAGGCGCCTCCCCTCCCCTCCCCGGCACCCGCCCCTGCCGCGCCGCGACTCCGGTCCGCCGATGACCTACTGGCGCCCGCATCCGGCGATCACCGCCGTCGTCTACCTCCTCGCGATCACCGTTCCAATCGCCATCGTCCTGGCGGTGATCGGCTCGTCCCCGACGCTGCTGGAGAAGGTGCCCGAGGAGCACCGCGGGACCGTCGCCGCGTTCGGCGACGGCGCCGCCCGCCTGTCCGGTTCGGACGGGGGGATCTTCGGGTTCGACGACGCAGGCGCCTCGAACTCCACCGTCCAGGGCCTGCCCCTGCCCCGCCACGGGGACTGGTCTCCACGGCGCCCCGGGGACTATTCGTCCCCGGCCGGCCTGGCCTCCGGAATCGACTACTCGGTCGAGATCACCGAGGACGGCCACATCACGCACTGGCCGTGCGAGCACGAGATCCCCGTCCGCTCGTTCGACGCACCTCCGGGCAGCGAAGGGGACTTGATCTGGGCGATCGAGACACTGGCCTTCGCCAGCGGCCTGCCCCTGTGGTACGCGGGCCCGGGAACGGACGGCGAGCGGGACGCCGAGGGCGCCATCTCCGTCTTCCACGGGGACCATCCGATGTTCAGCGACCCCGAGATCGCGGGCGTCGGAGGGGTTGCGGCCTGGCCGCACGGATTGGTACTGCAGGGCGCGGTCACGCTTCGGCCCGGTCAGGTCACCCCGTACCCCGGCGACCCGTGGAGCCGCAGGCTGACCCTGCACGAACTCATGCACGCCCTGGGCGTGGGTCACGCAGGCGACCATCGTCACGAGATCATGACCACCAGACGACTCGACGACTTCAGAACAGCCCTCGGGCCCGGTGACCAGTTCGCCCTCCACATGGTCGGCTGCCGCTGATCGCCACCGCCACCGTCGCCGCCCCCCGAAATAAGGAATCGCTCGCCGTGGCGGCGGGAATGTCAGAGCCGTCGACTATGGTCATCGCGACGGCGATACACAAGAGAACGGCGCCGCGTGTACAACGGATGGGATGAGATGTCTGAGGCGGGCTTCAACCGGGCTGAGCAGCAGAATTATCCTCATTCCCCCTCCCTCCGGCGCCCGATGAGTCGTCCCCTATGGAGCCGCCTACTGGGCCCCGCTGCCGTCGTCGCGGTTGTCGTCGTCGGCCTCATCGCGGCCCTGGTGGGCCGGCGCCGGACCGCCACGACCAGCCAGCTCTCATCATTCCCGTCGGCCGCCAGCGTCCGAGCCGAGACCCCGGCCGCGGCCGGGGTCAACGAGCATCGCGACGACGACGAGCTGCCCGTCTCCGGTAGTACAGACACCCCCGGCCCGGCCGGATCGGGGCACCCCTCCCCGCCCGGACCCCACAAGGCGTCCGCCGAGCGCGTCGGCGTCGCCGGGCAGTCGCGTACCGGGCGTCGTCGTCCGGCCACGCGCGTCGCCCTGGCCGCGAGTCTGCTGACGCTGTGCACGGTCGGCTCGGTGATGGTGTCCGGTATCGCGCCCAGCACGTTCACCATCGCGTCGGCGGCCAGCTCCGACATCCCACTGCCGCCGGAGATCGCCGCGATCGTCGAGGAGCCCCGGCCGGACTGCACCGTCCTCAAGTGCGCGGTCCTGACGTTCGACGACGGCCCGGACCGCCACACGACCCCCGCGCTGCTGGACATCCTCGAGTCCCGCGGGATCCCGGCCAACTTCTTCGTGTTGGGCACGCTCATCGCGGGTAACGAGGACATCGTCCTCCGCATGCAGCGGCTGGGGATGGGCGTGGAGAACCACACCTGGGATCATCCCAACCTGACCATGCTCTCCCCCGCCGGCGTGACCGACCAACTGGCCCGGACCAACCAGGAGTTGTCCCGGGTGCTCGGGTACACACCCCGCTACATGCGGCCCCCGTACGGTGCGTGGACGCCCGGCTACACCCCGACCCACGGGATGCGTCCAGTGCTGTGGGAAGTCGATCCGCAGGATTGGTTGTACCGTAACTCGGCGACCGTCGTGCAGCACGTGGAAGGTCAGGTCGCCCCCGGTGACGTGATCCTGCTGCACGACATCCACCGGTCCTCGGTCGACGCTGTCCCGGGGATCATCGATTCGTTGCACGGCCGCGGGTACACCTTCGTCACCCTTGACGACCTGTTCGAGGCACGGCCCAACTGTCCCGTCGAGTTCTACTGCGCACCTCCGGCGCCCGGCCCGGGAATGGCGGCCCCGCTTCCCGCGCCGCTGGCCGCCACCCCGTCACCGGTCCTGCCCGCCAACTAGTAGCAGCGGTGGCGGTAGCGGGCAGGGCGCCTACCTGGTCAGCCGCCCCTCGACCATGTACTCGCCGGTGGGCGGCTGGTACTCGGCACTGATCCCCGTATCGGATCCCCGGGTGATGAGCCAGGTGCCGGTGGGGTCACAGGCGCCGGAGTAGATCTCTTCCCGGTAGACGCGGGCCCCGCCCTGGTCTCCCATCGGGATAAGAGCGCCCCGACATCCCGAGTTCGGGTAGCTCACGCCGGACCCGGCGGAGGAGAAGCTCATCCGCACGTCGACCGCGTAGTCAGACTGGCCCGGCCCGCGCTGGACCAGTTGGCCACCGTAGTTGCCGGCCGCCGGGGCGATCATGTTCTCCCCTGGCTGCGGCGATGTGGTCGGCTGGCCGGGTTCGGCAGACTCACCTGGTGCGGCCGGCTCACCGGGCGCGGCCGGTTCGCGCGGCGCGGTCGGCTCACCCGGCGCGCGGGTCGCGACGGGGTCGCCGGCAGTGGCGGCGCCGTCCTGTTCCGCCCCGTCACGCTCGTCATCGGTCGGCGCGGTGGTCTCGGCGGCCGCCGGCTGTTCCGCTGCGACCGGAGTGCCGTCCTCGGAGTCACGATCGACCACCAGGAACACCACGAGCGCGATCAGGGCGCCCGCCAATACGCCGACGAGCAGGAGCATCGGTCCCTTCGACGGCCCACGTCCGCGAGGTTCGTCACGGCCACCGGCCATAGCGGCCGAAATCGGTTCACCGCGCCTGTAACCCATGCACGCCTCCTCGACGAGTACTCGAGCACGGCGCCCTGGATCCGACAGGCCCGCACCCCTGGAACCTCGATCATCGCACTCCTCGCGACCCTTCGCCCCGTATCCGCATTCGCGTCCGGGCGCGTCCGGGCGCGTCCGGGACTATGGACGCCCCCGATCCATCTACTCCCACGCCCGCGCCGAATTGAGAGGACAATGGTGCGCAGCAAACGGAGGTGTGCAGATGAGAGACGGCGTCGTCGTGGACATGGGCGGCAGCGGAACGCGGATCGGTGCGGTCGTGGACGGCCACGTCGTACGGGTGCACAGTGCCCATGTCGCCACCGCGGAGGATCTCGCGGCGGCCGTCCTCGCCGTGGACCCCGCCCCCGCCGGCGTGGGCGTCTCCCTCAGCGGCAGTGTCGACGCGGACCGGGGCCGGGTCCTGGCCTCGCGGGCAGCGGCCTGGGCCGAGGGCGACCTACGCACGGAACTCGTCGCCCGGATCGAGGCCCCGGTCTCGGTGATCGGAGATGGGGACGCCCACGCCCTGGCCATGACCCGCCTGCCGAAAGTCCGCCACGGCGGCATCGCGATCTCCCTCGGCGCATCCCTGGCATTCGGCGCCCTCAACAGCCACGGCGCGCTCATCCATCCCTGCGGTGTCACCGGGTGGGACATGGGGCACTGGCGGATCGTGGACGACCACACCAACACCGAGGCGTGGTGGGCACTCGGCGGCCACGGCCTCTACGACCTCGAGCGCGAGCACGGCGACGACGCGGCGGAGCTCTACGCGTACCGACTTGCCTCGTTCCTCGTGGACACCGTGCAGATGTTCCGGCCACAGACGGTGCTGCTCACCGGCGGGATCGTGGTGGGCCTGGGCGAGGCGCTGCACGGCCCCGTCGCCGAGCAGCTCAACACCCTGCCGATCTCCGTGCCGACGCCCCGGGTCGTGTACTCGCCCTCCCGCGACACCGCCCTGTTCGGGGCGGCGGTGGCGGCGGGGCTCGCATTGCCGGAGATGCGCTAGGACCGGCGCGAGCGGTCACCGCCGGCCCGCAGCGTCGCTATTCGAGCAGCCCCCGCAGGTCGTCGGCGGTCAGGGCGGCGGAGAAGTGCTCGCCACTGTCCAGTACGGAGGCGAAGAGTTCGGCCTTGCGCTGCTGGAGTTCCACCACGCGCTCCTCGATGGTGTCGCGGGCGACCATCCGGTAGACCAGCACCGGGCGGGTCTGGCCGATGCGGTGAGCCCGGTCCACGGCCTGCGCCTCGGTCGCCGGGTTCCACCACGGGTCCAGCAGGAACACGTAGTCGGCGCCCACGAGGTTCAAACCCACTCCGCCGGCCTTGAGGCTCAGGCAGAACACCTGCGCCCCGCCTTCGGTGAACTGCCCCACGGCCCCGGCGCGGTCGGTGGTCTTGCCATCGAGGTGCGCCACCGTGATCCCCTCGGCCCGCAGCCGGTCCACGACGGTGTCGAGGTAGGTGGTGAACTGACTGAACACCAGCGCACGATGCCCCTCGGCCACCACCTCACGCAGCGAGGCCACCAGCTCGTCCGTCTTGGCGGACGGGATGTGCGCGTGGTCCGGATCGATCAGCGACGCGTCCAGGCAGAGCCGCCTCAGCACGGTGAGGCCGGCGAGTATCGAGATGCGGTTGGCGTCGAAGTCGTCCAGCAACGCCAACAGTGAGGCCCGCTGCCGGGCGAGCTCGCGGTCGTAGATCCGGCGGTGCGCGGCCGAGAGGTCGACCTCCATCACCGCATCGGAGCGCGGTGGCAGCTCCCCGGCCACCAACTCCTTCCGACGGCGGAGCAGGAACGGCCGCAGTCTGCGGCGCAGGCGCTGCAGCGCCTCGGCGTCGCCGTTCTTCTCGATGGGGGTGCGGTAGAGCGCCCGGAACTCCTTGGCATCGGGCAGCACGCCCCGGCAGGACAGTGCTGCCACCGCCCAGAGCTCGGCGAGGTTGTTCTCCATGGGCGTTCCGGTGACCGCCAGCAGGAAGTCCGCCCGCAGCCCGGCGAGCGCGGCGAAAAGCTTTGACGACGGGTTCTTGGCCTGCTGCGCCTCGTCGAGGAACACTCCCGCCCACGGCACGTCCGCGTACGACTCGGCGTCCAGGCGCAGGACGGTCGCGGAGGTCACCACGATGTCTGCCGTGGCCGCGTCATCGGCGACCGTGGTGGCGGACTTGGCCTCCGTCGCCGACCGGCGGGCGACCCGTAAGGAGGGGACGAACTTGCGCGCCTCCGCCTCCCAGTTCGGGACGACCGAGGACGGTGCCACCACGAGGAACGGCCCCGGGGACGCCTCCGTGGTCGAGCCCACGCCCTCCGAATGTGCATAGGACTCGTGGGCGTGGGCGATGAGCGCCAACGACTGGATGGTCTTTCCCAGGCCCATGTCATCGGCGAGGATCCCGCCGATCCGGTGCCGCCACAGCATGGCCAGCCAATCGAGCCCCTGCTGCTGATACGGCCTCAGCTCGGCCTCCAGCATCACGGGCACCGGGACGGGATCGGGCGTGTCGGAGGCCAGCTCGAGCAGTGCCTTGGCACGGCCCGTGGGCGGGGCCAGGTCGTCGGCCAGTTCGGCCAGGTCCGCAAGCAGTCCCGCCTGTCCCAGGCCGATCCGCATCCCGGTGCCGTCGGGGGTCCGTCCGGCCTTGTCGGCAGAGGCCGCGATCGCCTCCTCCAGCAGTACCCGCAGCTCCCCGAACCGCTCCAGATCCACCGTCACCAGCACGCCGTCGGCCGTGACGAATTCCTCTTGCCCCCGGACCACCGCCTCGAAGACCGCGGCGAACGGCACCGGCCGCCCCTCCACACTCACCGCCACCGACAGGCCCAGCCAGTCGATCCCCGAGGTGTCCTCCTCGGTCTCCACCGAGACCCGCAGCCCTTCGGCGGCCCGTCGGATCTCGGGCACCTCGTCCGAGACGGTCACGCTGATGTCCTCCAGCGCGTTGAGCTCGCCCACGCCCTCAACGAGCAACGCGCCGGCGTCCGCTCCGCCAACCCGGAACCCACCGACGTCGACCAGCCATTCCCACCCGGCCTCCGCGACCGCGTTCATCAACTCGATCGCGCGCGGGTCCGCCTCGTGCGGCCCGGTGAGCCCCAGGTCCGCCTCGGTCAACGGACTGCTCCGCCGCGTGTGCGTCCCGTCGGACACTCGCAGCACCATGACGTGGTACCACTGCGCCACCAGGTCCAGACCGGAGTCGATCCGCCGCCGACCCGGCCCGGAATCGCGGACTGTGGAGGGGCGGATGGTCAGCTCCAACTCCACATGGTCGAACTCGGGCAGCTCAAGCCGCCCCACGCGGTCGATCACCGGGAAGCGCTCGACCAGCTCGGGCAGGAACTCCGCACAGAACTCGGCGACCGCCTCGTCGGGGATGCTCAGTGAGCGCCACCTGCGCAGCCGCTCGGCCACCCCGGGCTCCAGCCGCCCCACCGGGCAGAGCTCCAACACCCGGCCGCTGATCACCGCGACCATGTCCCCGCGCTCACCCACGAGAGCGCCGGGCAGGGGGCGTCCGAACTCGTCGTCGTCACGGTCATCGAGGTCGCCGTGGTCGTCGTCGTGGTCGTCGTCACCTCCATCCGGGCCGCCGGCACCGTCCCGCGGTACCTCTGCCGCGGCGACCACGACCAGCTCCGACCCGTCCGGACTCCAGGTGGTCAATCCCACGCGGCGCGGCGGGCCGGGCCGGACGTCGAGCAACCCGTCACCGGGCACGATCTCCACGTCCGCCTCCGCCGCCGTGGCGAACAGGGGCCAGAGCGCGGGCACCTCGGCGTCGCACAGATCGAGCCACACACGCGCCTGACGATGACTGCGCGCGAGGGCGTCGACGGCCCGGAACCACCCGGACTGCGCGTGCGACATCCCGCCGTCCCAGCCGTAGCGCAGCCGATCCCACTCCACACCCGCCGACTTCCAGCGGCCGCCCTTACCCGGCACCACGATCCGCGCCTTGAGCCGGTTGCCCAGCCCTGGCTGGATGCCACCCGAGCCGTGCTCGAGCTCGGAATCGTCCGCCACCAGCGACAACTGGAGTCCGATCACCGGAGCCTCGACAACGTGCGCGCGGTGCATCTCGAGCGACTTCACGGACTCCTCCGCCAGCCTGCGCCACTCCGGGATGGCCGCGTGGTGGCGCCTCTGCTCGCCCACGAACAGCAAGAGCGCCGCGGCGTGCTTGCAGTTCAGCGCGACCGGACACGAGCAGATCGAGCGGGTGGGCCGGGCCGAACCGTCCGGGTCCGGCGCCGTGAGGTGGACGGCCGTGGAGTACCACCGGGAGCCGCTGCCCCGGACCTCGGCGGTGAACCGACGGTCGTCCGAGTGGTAGGTGACGCGCCGGAGCCTGCCCGCGTTCGCGTAACCGCGAGCGCGCCCCAGCGCGGCCGAGCCCACGAAGGACTCGATCTCGGACTCGGGGACCCACACGTCGGACTGGAGCACGCCGCCAGGCTAGAGGACGACGACGACAACGCGGCCCGCCGCTCGGCACGGGGGCCCGTCCCTGTGGAGACGGACAAGGCTGTGGATGGCCGGGGGCTGCGGCCTGTCGGACTGCGGCGCTACTGTGTCGACACCCGATCGATCGTGATCCACCATGCTCGACGCACATCCGGGACCCGCCGGTCTCACCAGGCTCGCCAGGAGGCTCCATGACCACCCACGGGGGAGAGCCGGTACCGCTCGCCGCCGCCCTCGACGCGCTGCGCATGGCCGGAATGGGGTCCCCCCGCGCCGAATCGCCCCACGACGAACCGCCCCGCGCCGACGGTGCCGATTCCGCCGCGGGGCCCGCGCGGGTCGCCGCGCACTGGCCGGACGGACCCGGTCGGGTCCTCGAGCGCACCGACGCCCTCGTGCTGTCGGAGGTCGCATGGGATCGGGACGTCGTGTTCGACGCTGTCCGCGAGGTCGCCGCGCTGGCGCACCTCGAGTACACACGGATCCGCCTGATCGAGGACCCGGCCGAGTTCCCCGTGGACCCGGAGGCGTTCGCCGAATTGTGCCGCGACGAGCGCTCGGAGAACCCCCTGCGCATGGGGTGGGTGCGCCACCTCGGGATCCTGGCCGACCGGCGGCTCGTGCGCCGGCTGCGCGAGTGGTCGGCGACGCACAGCCGCACCGCGGACCCGGTCTCGGGCGGAAGCGACGGCCTCGGTCACGTCGTGCGCGCCTATGCCGAGGCCGGGCGCTGGGTGGAGACCGACGGGGTGTTCGAGGGGATCCTCCTGTCGCCGGTCACCGACCTCGTGGAGGCCTATGTCGGGTTCATGATCGACCAGGGCGCGGCCGGATGGGACCACGACTGGCATCCCCGGGACGGGGTGATCGAGGAGTTCGGGACGGACCTGGAGATCGGCCGGCTCCTCACCGACGCGTTCTGTGCGGGGCTCGGCTATCTCGCTTTGGTGGACGGCGAGATCGCGATCGCTCGACGACCGGTCCTGCGTCTACTCGGGGCACCGGGGGTAGACGGGCGGCCGCGGTTTCACCACGAATCCGGGCCCGCCATCGAGTTCGCCGGCGGCGCCGGGCTGCACTTCCTCACGGGCGTCCTCTTCCCGGGCTGGACGCACCGGGCGATCGTCGACGGCGCGCTCACGATGCGGTACGTCCGCGACATGGAATGGCCGGACGTGAGAATCGCCGCGTACTCGTCCATGCCGCCGGCCGCGCTCCTCGACGGTCTCGAACCCGAACTCGTCGACATGGGCGCCGAGGGCACACTGCTGTACCGGATCGACGCCATGCCCGATCATGACCGACCGGTCTGGTACACGGTGACGACCGACCCGTCCACGAACCGTGAGCGCGGCGAGTTCGTCCCACCCGAGGTGGGAACGCAGAAGTCTGCGGACGCCGCCCGGGCCGCAGCCCTGGGCGTCTCCGTCGAGGACTACCTACGCATGATTCGCGAGGGCTGAACGGTCAGGCCTGCGCGCCCGGGGCGTCGTGCGCCCCGGCCGCCCGGCGGGACAGCACGTGCTCGGCGACGATCACCAGAGCCACGAGGATCGCGCCGCCGATCGCGGCCGCCACCACGACGAGCCAGTCGTCGCCGGGGCCGAACACGGCGCCCACCTCGTCGTCACGCCACGGCCACAGGGCGCGCAGCGAGCCGATCATCAGACCCACCATGACGATCAGCGTGGGTTTGCGGAAGTCCTCCATCAGTCGATCGAGGACCTTGACGAACAGCGCGATCCCCACGAACGCGCCGGCGATGAACACCGCGATGTACGGGATGTTCCGGTCGCTGACGGCGTTCATCGTGGGCACGTACAGACCCAGCGCCATCAGCAGGAACGAGCCGGACATCCCCGGAAGCACGAGCGCACAGATCGCCACCGCTGCCGCGACGAACACCAGCAGGTGGGACGGATCGCTGATATCGCCGCGGGGCAGGCTTGTCAGCGAGAAGGCCAGCACGGCGCCCACCACGAGCAGGAGTGCGAGCACCCACGTACGCCCACCCGGGGTCTGGCGGGCCATGCTCAACGGCACGAAGATACTCGCGGCCACCATGCCGAAGAACAGGCCGCTGGAGATCTCCGGCTGGTTCTCGACGAAGTCTCCCAGCACGCCGGCCATGGTGAAGACCATGGCGAGCATGCCCAGCGCGAGAAGCCCGAGCAGCCACCAGTCGGCGTGCCGGAACGCGGCCCTGGTCCGGGCAGCCCGGCCCTTGCCGAGGATCGCCGAGCGCATGCCGTCGACGATGTGCGCGCCGGTGTCGAGCAGACGCGGGTACACGCCCACGACCAGCGCGACCGTGCCACCCGAGATACCCGGGACCAGCTCGGCCATACCGATCAGTGCGCCTCTCAGCACATTGCCGACCGCCTCGACCGGGCCGGGCCGACCGGGGACGGGGCTGGCGGGATCGAGATCGGAGTCCGCAACGGGGTCGTGGTGCACCGACTCGGCGGGCACCGTGCCGGCGGGCGTGGCCTCGACGGGCTCGGAGTCGGGACGGGAAGGCTCGACAGACATCCCTCCACCTTCCCCGAAGAACCACCCGGGCGGCTAACCACCACCCGCTTCGCCGCAGGAAGTGTGACCAACCCGTCATCGCCGAGGCGACTAGAATCGATCTGCAGATCCGCGCCCTCCTCGCGCGCGGGCCGGCGGGAAAGGAGCGTGCGCGATGCCGATGCACTATCCCCCGCTCGCCGACGGCACCTATCGCTACGGCGACGAGCCCCGTCCGCTGCCCTCCCCCGAGCCCGGCCCCGACCCCCTGTCGCCGAACTCGCCGCCGCCGACCGCTCCCGGCCTCCCCGGCGACGCATCACCGCCCGTGGCGCCCGCCGGATCATCCCGCCCGCGCGGAACCGTCGCCGCTGTCGCGATCGTGGGCGGGCTCGCGCTCGTCGTCGTCGCCGTCGTCGGCATGGCACTGTTCGGCCCCGGCGCCGACCGCAGCGGCCCCACCGACACCATCCGTGGTCCGTTCCCGGGCTCCGGCCCCGCGCAGGCGCCGATCCCCGGCCCGGGCGAGTTCACCGTCGACGGCACGTTCACCGTCGTGTCCACGCCCGCCGACCCCGTCTCCGGCGACCGCGCCGGCTGCGACATGCCCGACTCCCTCTCCGACATCGGCGAGGGCACGCCCCTCACCCTCGTCGAGGACCACACCGGCCGCGAGATCGATGCCCGCCTGGCCTACGACGGCGGCGACCTGTCCTCCTGCATGTTCACCTTCCAGTTCCCCGACGTCACGCCGGACGGCACGCTGTACCTGATCGAACTCCCCGGCCGCGGCCAGCTGGTCTACACCGAGGACGAACTGCGCGCGGGTGTCGACATCTCGTTGGGCCGGTGAGTCCGCCGCCGCGGCTAAGCTGAAGACCACGCCCGACGACGACAGCCACGGCCAACGGGAGTACCAGACGACGACGTGACGGGAGGCGCATCAGGTGGGCAGTGAGAAGCGCGGACCGGAGGACGCGAGCGACGTGTGGTCCACGGACGGCGCGGGCCGTGTGGACGACGATTACCGCCTCCCCGACGTCGAGGAGGTCGTCGACGACATCGACCTGGAGCCCTACCTCGATCGGCGCCACGACCCGCTGGCCGGGCCGCTCGACGAGCCCGCCGCAGTCGATGTCTCCGCGCCCCCGCTGCTGGTGCTGCGCGACCTGCTGAACGACGAGCGCTTCCCCGAGATCTTCCACCGCGCGCTACGGCACGCCGACCCCGACTTCCGTGAGTTGTTCCCGCGCGACGCCGGGCCGGTGCTGCGCGAGTTCGTTCGGGCGATGTCGTGGGCGCTGGTCACCACCGAAGAGGCGCGGGGCGACCGCACGAAGGTCGAGGAGGTCGTCGATTTCGCCCGGCACCTGGGCGCCGACCACCGCAAGCTCGAACTCGCTCCCCGGCACCATCAGCGTTTCGGAGAGGCGCTCACCAACACGCTGCGGCATCTCGCCGGGAAGGACTGGGACGACAGACTGCAGACGACGCTGGGCACCGCGTACCGGGTGCTGTCGTCTGCACTTCAGCAGGGAGCCGGGCAGGAGGACGGGCCCGCACGCGTCGGCGCGACCGTCGTGGAGGTGATGCGTCCCACCCGGGACGTCGCGGTGGTACGGCTGATCAGCGACACCATGATCGACTACCACCCAGGCCAGTACCTGAGTGTGCTCACGCCGTACTCGCCGGGCGTGTGGCGGCGGCTGAGCCCGTCCATCCCGTCGAACCCGGCCGGGCAGATCGAGTTCCACGTCCGCGATGTGCCGGGCGGCGAACTCAGCGGCTCGCTGGTGCGTGGCGTGGGCGTCGGCGACCGATGGGTGCTGGCCCGGCCGCTCGGCATGCTCGAGGTGGACCGCACCGAGCCGTTCCGCGACGTGTTGATGATCGCCGGCGGCACCGGGATCGCGCCGCTGCGCTGCCTCGTGCTGGACATGCTGCGCCACGGCCAGAACCCACGCGTGCACCTGTTCTACGGCGCCCGGTTCCCCGGCGACCTGTACGACCTGCCCACCCTGGTCGACCTCGCGGCCACGTCCCCGTGGCTGACCATCCAGCCGGTGTCGGAGGAGGACGAGGACCCGTGGTGGGCCGGCCCCGCCGAGGAACTCCCCCGGACACTGCACCGGCGCCAGACCGGGACGCTCGTCGACGCGGTCACCCGCTGGGGCTCGTGGGCGGACCGCCAGGTGATCATCGCCGGCTCGCCCGACATGCTGCGAGCGACCGTCCGCGGCATGGTGGCCGCCGGCACCCCGCGCGAGAACATCGACTTCGACCGCCCCTGAGGCGCCGCCTCGACGGCCCCTGCCTCAGACGTCGGAGGTCTCAGACGCCGGCGTTGCCGTCAGCTCCGCGGTTCGCGACCGCATCGTCGCCGCTGTCCTCGCCCTCGCCCTCGTCCGGATCGGCGGCCACGCCGTTCTGCGACCGGCTCGTGGTGGACTTCGAGGTGCCCGACGTGGTGGTGCGCGTCGTCGAGCTCGTGGACGAGCTCTTGGTGGAGGAACTCGTCGTGGGGCTGGTCGTGGAGGAGCTCGTCGTGCGACTGGTCGTCACGCCGCAGGGCTGGAACACGCGACGGAACTGGTCCGGCACACCCAGCTGTTCGAGCTGCTCACGGCATACATCGGAGGCCGGGGCCGCCAGGAATTCCCAGTGGTCCTCGCGCCAGGTGTACAGCTCGCTCTCGCCGCCGTCGCGCGTGACCAGCAGGAATTGCGGATCGCACTCGCGCACCCTGGTTCCCTCGCCGAGCTCGTCCGCCACGAAACCCGCCGTGCACCGCTGTGCGGCGGTCGGCGGCCCTGTCGTGGTGGGCGTGGTCGTGGTCGGGGAGCTGCGCGTGGTGGAGGTGACCGTCGACCTGGTGGGCGTCGTGGTGGGCGTGGCGGTCTGGTCGTCGCTGTTGCTGCGCGAGGCCAGCCACATCACGGTGCCGGCGACCAGCACCACCGCGAGCAGCGCCGCGACGATCATCCACGGCGTCGGGTTCCGGCCACCGTCGTCGTCCCGGCCATCACCGCCCGAGCCGGGCCCCCCAGGCGGGACGTCACCGGGCGGCGGGACGTCGCCGGCCGGGATCTCGCCCGTGTGAGCCGGTCCGCCGGCCGCGATGCCGGCCGTGGGAGCCGGCCCGTCAGATTCGTCGTCGTACTGCGACCACGCCACCGACCCTGGGCCCGACTCGACCGGCGGCAGCGCGTTGGTCGGCGGGTCGGCCGGTGGGAACTGCTGCGTGGGCGGGTCACCGCCCTCGTTCGCGGCGGGCGGGAACTGCTCGGTGGGCGGATCTGCGGGGCCGTCGCCGTTGCGTGAATCATCGCCGTCGCGCGGATCACGCGGTCCGGTCACCGCCCCACCTCCGCGGCCGGCTCTTCGGTGACCCGCCCGTTCGCGAGCACGGGGACCGCCTTCCGGATGCGGCTGACCTCGTCGTCGTCGATCTCCACCACCAGCAGCCCCGAGCCCTGCGCCGCGATCTCCTCACGCACAGTCCCGTCCGGCCCCACGAGCAGCGAGTGACCGATGCCGGTCGGCGCGCCGTTCTTCACCTCGACGCCCTCCACCTCGGGATCCGCCTGGTCCACGGCGAGCAGGAACGTGGTGGCGTCCAGCGCGCGGGCGCCGGCCAGCAACCGCCACTGGTCGACCTTGCCGGGCCCCGACCCCCACGACGCGCTGCACAGCGTCAGGCGCGCGCCGTCGGCAGCGAGGCGCCGGTACTGGCCGGGGAAGCGGATGTCGTAGCAGACGCTCAGCCCGATCCCCACGCCGTCGATGGTCACCACGCGCGTGGTGTCACCGGGCTCGACCGTGTCGGATTCGGCGAACCCGAACGCGTCGAACAGGTGGATCTTGTCGTAGCCGAGGTGGAGGTCCTCGCCGGCGCCGCCCGCGCCGTCCCCGGCCGGCCCGGTGACCAGGAGGGTGTTACGTACCCTGCCGCCCTCGCCGGGGGTGAACATGCCGACGACGACGACGACGCCGTACTCCCGCGCGACCTCGGCCACCGCGGTCGCCCACGGGCCGTCGACGGGTTCGGCGATCTCGTCCAGCCGGCCGGCGCCGAATGCGCGCATGGTGGCCTCGGGGAACACCACGAGGCGTGCCCCCCGGCCGGCGGCCTCGGCCACCCGCTCGCGGACCTTGCGCAGATTGTCCTGCGGGTCGCGTCCGGACAGGATCTGGGCGGCGGCGATGCGCACTGCGGGCCTCCTCGTCGGCTGCGGTCGAACTGCGGTCGACCCCGGGGCCGGGCGGGCGCCTGACCGGGATCGGACTGCGCTCGACGTTACCCGTCCGCGAGGGCCCGGACCCGTCGGCCGACTGTGCGCCTGACCACGCGCGCCCCGGCCTCAGTCCTCGTCGTCACGCTGGTGGCGGGGCCGCCAGACCACCACGGAGGTGGAACGCGGCACGTGCACCAACTCGCCGGAGCGGCCGGGTCGTCCCTGCCTCCGCTGCAGGTCGGCGAGCTCGTCGATCAGGTCGGCCACACGGCTGCGCAGCGCGTCGACCTGATTGGTCAACTCGATGATCCGCTTGATGCCGGCGAGGTTCACGCCCTCCTCCTGGCTGAGCCGCTGCACCTCGCGCAGCATGGCCACGTCGCGCAGCGAGTAGCGGCGGCCGCCGCCCCGGGTGCGTTCGGGGGTGACGATCCCGAGCCTGTCGTAGGTGCGCAGCGTCTGGGCGTGCAGCCCCGACAGCTCCGCGGCCATGGAGATCACGAGCACGCTGTCGTCGGGACCGAGGTCCTCGACGTCCAGCCGGGGGCTCATGCCGACCCGGCCCAGCCCGACCGCGGATCGAAGCCTGCCGCGCGGAGCGCCTCGTCGTATGCGGCGAGTTCGGCTTCGGCCATCCCGGCGGGGGGCGTGGCCACCCGGAGCGTGACCTTGAGGTCGCCGGTTCCGGACTTGCGTGCGATGCCCCGGCCCCGCACCCGCAGGATCTGGCCGTCCCGCGATCCGGCGGGGACCTTGACGGTCACCCGGCCGGTCAGGGTCGGGACGGACACCTGTGCACCCTGCACGAGCTCGGGATAGGACACGGGCAGGTCGACCAGCAGGTCCGCGCCGTCGCGCTGGAAAACCGCGTCCTTCTGTACCGTCACCGTGACGTACAGGTCGCCGGAGGGCGCGCCCCGGAAGCCGGCCTCGCCCTGTCCGGAGAGCCGGATGCGCTGGCCGTCGGAGACCCCCGCCGGCACCTTGACGTTGATCGTGCGGGTGCGGTCGGTGACGCCACTGCCTCCGCAGTCGGTGCACGGGTCGTCGATCTTGGACCCGGTACCGCCGCAGTCGGTGCAGGGCTCGGCGAAGCCGAACGCACCCTGGTTGCGCTGGGTGACGCCGGCGCCGTGGCAGGTGCCGCACACCTTGGGGCTGGTGCCGGGCTTGGCGCCGCTGCCGTGACAGGTCAGGCAGGGCGACGCCGAGGAGAGCTTGATCTGGACGGTCTCACCGAGCGCGGCCTCGCGGAACGAGAGCGTCAGCGCGGTCTCCACGTCCTGACCTCCGCGCGGGCGCTGCGCCCGGGACCGACCGGTTCCGCCGCCGCCGGCGCGTCCCTGGTTGAACAACCCGCCGAACAGGTCGGAGAAGCCTCCGGCCCCGCCGGCCGGTCCGCCGCCGCCGAACAGGTCGCCGAGATCGAAATCGCTGGTGGTGGTGTAACCGCCGCCGCCTCCGGGCGCGCCGAAGCCGCCGAACCCGCCCGAGGAGACCTGGGCGCGGAACTCGTCGTACTCCTTGCGCTTGGCCGGATCACCGATGACGTCGTTCGCCTCGCTGATCCGCTTGAACTTCTCCTCGGCCGCGGTGTTGCCCGGGTTGGAGTCCGGGTGGTTCTCGCGGGCGAGCTTGCGGTACGCCTTACGGATCTCGTCCTGCGTGGCGGTCTTGGAGACGCCCAGCTCGGCGTAGTAGTCCTTCTCGACCCATTCGCGCTGGCTCACCAGACGCCTCCTTTCTGTCCTGCTTTGTAGTTAGTTTCTCAGGTCTGCCGGGGTGTGCAGGTGCGGTCCGCCTGATGCGGGCCGCACCTGCACGTGCCGGTCGCCTCTGTCAGCGGACGATGACCATCGCCGCGCGCAGGGTGCGCTCGCCCATGCGGTAGCCCTTGCGCAGGACGGTGCCGAGCACGGGCTCGCCGCCGTCGGACTCGTCCTGCACGGCCTCGTGCAGGTTCGGGTCGAAGGGGTCGCCCTCCTCGCCGAACTGCTCGACGCCCTGGCCCGCCAGGAGCGCGACCATCTTGTCGGCGAAGGCCTTGAGCGGCCCGTCGGCCAGGTCGCCGTGATCGCGGGCGCGGTCGAGATCGTCCACCACGGGGAGCAGCTCGGAGAGCAGCCCCGCGCGGGCGGCCTCGATGCCGGCCGTGCGCTCGCGGTCCATGCGGCGGCGGTAGTTGGCGAACTCCGCCGACACCCGCTGTAGGTCGGCGGTGCGCTCGTCGAGCTGCGCCTGCAGCCCTGTCGACGCCTCGTCGACGATCTCGCCCTCGAGCGCACCGTCCCCGCCGGCCGCGGCGGCCTCAGCCGCCGCGGCCTCGTCGGCCACCTCGGCCGCGTCGACGGTCTCGGCGTCGGCACCGGCCCATGCGGCCTTGTCGGTCTCCGGTCCGTCAGCGTGGGGCGAGGTCACTTGGAATCGCTCCCGGTCTCGTCCTCGTCGACGACCTCGGCGTCCACCACGTCGTCGTCATCGGACCCCGCGGATGCGCCCTCCCCGGCCTCGGCGCCCTCGGCCGCGGAGGCCTCGTAGATCGCCTGGCCGACGGCCTGCGCCTCGGTGTTGACCTTCTCGACCGCGGCCTTGATCGCGTCGACGTCCGAGCCCTCGAGAGCGGTCTTGGCCTCGGCGATCGCCGACTCGAGCGTGGACTTCTTGTCGGCCGGGATCTTGTCCTCGTTCTCCGAGACGAACTTCTCCGTCTGGTAGATCGTGGACTCGGCCTGGTTGCGGGCGTCCGCCTCCTCGCGACGCTTGGCGTCCTCGGCGGCGTGATCCTCCGCATCCTTGATCATCTGGTCGATCTCCTCCTTGGACAGACCGGAGCCGTCCTGGATGACGATCGTGTTCTCCTTGCCGGTGCCCTTGTCCTTGGCGGTGACGTGGACGATGCCGTTGGCGTCGATGTCGAAGGTCACCTCGACCTGGGGCACGCCACGCGGAGCCGGGGCGATGCCGGCGAGCTCGAAGGAGCCGAGCAGCTTGTTCTGCGCGGCCATCTCACGCTCGCCCTGGAACACCTGGATCTGCACCGACGGCTGGTTGTCGTCCGCCGTGGTGAAGGTCTCCGAGCGCTTGGTCGGGATGGTGGTGTTGCGCTCGATGAGCTTGGTCATGACGCCGCCCTTGGTCTCGATACCCAGCGACAGCGGGGTCACATCGAGCAGCAGGACGTCCTTGACCTCGCCACGGAGCACGCCGGCCTGCAGCGCGGCACCCACGGCGACGACCTCGTCCGGGTTGACGCCCTTATTGGGCTCCTTGCCCCCGGTGAGCTCCTTGACCAGGTCGGTCACGGCGGGCATACGGGTCGAGCCACCGACCAGGACCACGTGGTCGATCGAGGACACCGAGATGCCGGCGTCCTTGATCACGGCCTGGAACGGCTGACGGCAGCGGTCGAGCAGGTCCTGGGTGATCTTCTGGAACTCGGCGCGGGTGAGCGTCTCGTCCAGGAAGAGCGGGTTCTTGTCCGCGTCGACCGTGATGTACGGCAGGTTGATCGAGGTGGACTGCCCGGAGGACAGCTCGATCTTGGCCTTCTCCGCGGCCTCCCGCAGACGCTGCAGGGCCATCTTGTCCTTGGTCAGGTCGATGCCGTTCTGCGCCTTGAACTTCTCGACGAGCCAGTCCACGATCCGCTGGTCCCAGTCGTCGCCACCGAGGTGGTTGTCGCCCGAGGTCGCGCGGACCTCCACGACGCCGTCGCCGATGTCGAGCAGCGAGACGTCGAACGTGCCGCCACCGAGGTCGAAGACCAGGATGGTCTGCTCCTGCTCGCCCTTGTCCAGCCCGTAGGCCAGGGCCGCGGCGGTGGGCTCGTTGACGATGCGCAGGACGTTGAGCCCGGCGATCTGGCCGGCGTCCTTGGTGGCCTGACGCTGGGCGTCGTTGAAGTAGGCCGGAACGGTGATCACGGCATCCGTGACGTCCTCACCCAGGTAGGACTCGGCGTCCCTCTTGAGCTTCTGCAGCGTACGGGCGCTGATCTCCTGCGGGGTGTAGGTCTTGTCGTCGATCGGATCCGACTTCCAGTCGGTGCCGATGTGCCGCTTGACCGAGCGGATGGTGCGGTCGACGTTGGTGACCGCCTGGTTCTTGGCCGGCTGGCCGACGAGGACCTCGCCGTTCTTGGCGAAGGCGACCACCGACGGGGTCGTGCGCGACCCCTCGGCGTTGGCGATGACCTGGGCCTCGCCGCCCTCCAGGACCGCGACCGCCGAGTTGGTGGTGCCGAGGTCGATACCGACTGCACGTCCCATGGTGAACTCCTTACTGTTCCCGCGAATGATGACTGCTGTTCAGCGACCCCGACTCAAGTCCGGGGCCCGTCCCTCCACAGTGTGGTGTCCACACTGCCCGCCGTTCGGTGGCGAGTCAACCCGAGTTGAGCCTGGGCCGCTGAGGTTTGACGCTCCGTATAACTAAGACGCGCAGGGTTCCATTCCCGGAGTGAGCCAACTCACACACAGACCTGCGCCGCGCCGGCTCAAAGTCGGCCGGGCGACGCGGACGAGGCCGGGCGCGCACGGCGACAGTGCCCCGGGGGCTGCCGGGTCACCCGCCCCTGAAATGAGGACGACGACGACAACGACGTGGTGGTCGTTGTCGTCGTCGTATCGCCCGTGGCCCGGTGGGCCGACGGACTCGGGTCAGATGACGCCCTGGGCGAGCATCGCGTCGGCGACCCGGCGGAACGCGGCGATGTTGGCGCCGGCGATCAGGTCGCCGGGCTGGCCGTACTCCTCGGCGGTCGCGGCGGCGGTCGCGTGGATGTTGGTCATGATGCGGTCGAGCTCGGAGTCGACGCGCTCGAAGTCCCACAGCAGACGGCCGGCGTTCTGCCGCATCTCCAGGCCACTGGTGGCCACGCCGCCGGCGTTGGCGGCCTTGGCGGGGCCGAACAGGATGCCCTTGGCGTGGATGACCTCGATGGCCTCCTCGGTGCAGGGCATGTTGGCACCCTCGGCGATGAGGCGGCAGCCGTTCTCGGCGAGCGTGCGCGCGGCGTCACCGTCGAGCTCGTTCTGGGTGGCACACGGCAGCGCGATGTCGCACTCGACCTCCCACACCGACCGGCCCTCGAAGTAGGTGCAGTTGCCGCGCTCGTCGGCATAGGCCGAGAGGCGCTCGCGGCGCACGTCCTTGATCTCCGACAGCAGGTCCAGGTCGAGGCCGTCCTCGTCCAGCACGTAACCCTGGCTGTCCGAGCAGGCCACGACGGTGGCGCCGAGCTGCGAGGCCTTCTTGGCCGCGTACAGCGCGACGTTGCCCGAACCCGAGACCACGACGCGCGAGCCCTCGAGGGTGAGCCCCGGGCAGTCGCGCAGCATCTCGCGGACGAAGTAGACCAGCCCGTAGCCGGTGGCCTCGGTGCGCGCCCAGGAACCGCCGTAACCGACGCCCTTGCCGGTGATCACGCCGGCCTCGTTGCGGCCGGTCACCTTGCGGTACTGCCCGTACAGGTAGCCGATCTCGCGACCGCCCACGCCGATGTCGCCGGCGGGCACGTCCAGGTCGGCACCGATGTGGTGGGCCAGCTCGGCCATGAACGACTGGCAGAAGCGCATGACCTCGCCGTTGCTCTTGCCGTGTGGGTCGAAGTCGGAACCGCCCTTGCCGCCGCCCAGGCCGAGGCCGGTGAGGGCGTTCTTGAACACCTGCTCGAAGCCGAGGAACTTCAGGGTGTCCTCATCGACGGACTTGTGGAAGCGCAGGCCGCCCTTGTACGGGCCGAGGTCCGAGCTGAACTGCACGCGGAAGCCGCGCTGGACCTGCACCACGCCGTTGTCGTCCACCCAGGGCACACGGAAGGAGACCACGCGCTCGGGCTCGATGATGCGCTTGAGGATGCCCCCCTCGACGTACTCGGGGTGCTGGTGCACGACGGGCGCGAGCGACTCGAGGACTTCGTGCACGGCCTGCCGGAAGAGAACCTGTCCGGGATTGCGTCGCACCACTGTGTCGAGAGCCTCGTGGAGTGCGGCGTCTGCGTCGGACATGGGACCTCCGGTCGATATGTATCTGGGGATGACGCGTACGTCGTTGCCGAAGAGGCAGCCTAGCGCCCAGTGGCGAAATTCTTCGACTCAGCCTCTTCTGAAAAATCGCCCAACTAATCCCACTAATCACACGTGTCACACTGGACTCAGTAATCACAGCTCCGTAATCTTGCTCGCGACCGGTCGACCTCTCCAGTCGCTCACCGTGCATCACGGAAGGCCACCATGCGTATCTCTTCGAAACTCGCCGCACTCGGCGCGGCCGCGGCACTCGTCGTCACCGCGACGCCCGCCGGCGCCGAGCCCGCCCCCGCGCCCGCGGCACCCCCCTCCCCCTCCGCGACGGCCCTCCCCGCGCTCGACGGGGCGTTGGGACCCCAGCTGACGTCGCTCGTCGAGGCGCTCAAGCGCGATCTCGGTCTGACGCCCGAGCAGTTCCTCGACCAGGCCGGCATCGGCCAGCGCCTCGCCGAGGCGCGTCCCGGGTGGGAGCAGAAGTTCCGCGAGGCGTTCGGCGGCGTCTGGCTCGACGACGACGGCACCGGCATCGTCGGCGTGGTCGAGGGAGCGATCGGCGACACCCTCCGCGACGAGGCGACCGACGCCGGATTCACCGTCCGGGACGTGGCGTTGACCACACACGAGCTCGATGCGCGTGAACGACAGGTCGGCGCGATCGTCGAGGGCATGCCCACCGACCTCAGGGAACTCGTCACCGGTGTGCGTGTCGATCCGACCCGCAACGCCGTCGTCGTCACCACCCGTGGCGGTGACGCCGCCCAGCTCGGCACCATCGACTCCCGGCTCCACGACCTCGCCGAGGTCGACATGATCGAGGCCCCCGACCCGGCGTGGGACACCGCGCCGTTCGGGAGCCAGGGCGGCGAGACCGGCTCCGGCGGCGAGCCGACCACCGACGGACTCACGCCCGCCGCCACCGGTGAGGGCGCGGGCGGCGCCGGCGCGGGCGCCGGACTCGGCGCGCTGACCGGCGGCGACGGCGGCTCGCTCGGAAGCCTGGCACTACTCAACGAGACCGGGTTCATCCCCGAGGGCCCGATGCGCACCATCGTCGAGTTACTGTCCGGTCTGACCCCTGGGACCGGCTCGATCATCGACGGAATGAACGAGACCGTGCCCAACCCCGACCCGCAGCCCACGCCGCAGGCGCGTCAGCGCGCCCAGGCGGACGCGGCGCCCAGGGGCCCGGTCGTCGGCGGCACCGGCTACATGGTCCGCGTTCCGAACGGGGTGCTCGAGTGCTCCACCGGGTTCAACGGTGAGCTGGACGGCAAGCCCGTCGTCATCACCGCCGCCCACTGCGCCGGCGCAGACGGCACCCGCGCCGCCCTCGCCGACGGCGAGGAGTTCGGCACCATGACCGGCACCAAGCGTGAGGCGATCGACACCGCCCTCATCGCGGTGGACGAGGACGCGGCCGAGCGGTTCAGCAACAACCTCGTCAGCGCCGACGGCAACGCGCCCCAGTCGATCATCGGCACCGCCGAGCCCGTCGTGGGCCAGAAGGCCTGCAAGACCGGCTTCCGCACCGGATTCTCCTGCGGCACCGTCTCGCAGGTGGACGCCGACATCGACGTGGCCGGCTCGCGCACCATCGCCGGCGCGTTCACGGTCGACCTGTGCGCCCTCCCCGGCGACAGCGGCGGCGTGGTCTTCTCGGGCGACCGCGCACTGGGCATCTCCAGCGCCTCCAACGTGGCCGACACCGGGACCTGCGCCAACGCCGAGGCGGTGTCCAAGGCCGCCGGGTTCACCCCGCGCCTGTCGGCGGTCCCGATCTCCGACGTGCTCGCCGCGCACCAGGGTCTGACACTGCGCACCAACTAAAACGCTGATCGTCACGCGGGCCCCGTCCGCGAGTGGGGAACTCTCAGGTAAGGGAGACCTCAACTCGTGGAACGGGGCCCTTGTGGCATACCTTTGACCTCAACACTGTCGTCGGGTGCCTTTAATACGGAAATACGGTGCCCGTGCGTCGAGAAGTGCGACGAAAGGCCGCGAACCATGTCAGGCGTGACCATCACTCTCGGGACGATAGGCGTCCTACTCAGTTTGATCTGCTGGGCCTCCTTCATCGGAGGAGTCTCGCGGATGGTGCGGAGCATCATGCTCGGCCAGAAGGACGGCTTCAATCGATTCGGGCCGGTCTTCGCCCGACTGAAGAACGTCATCGTGGAGGTCGCCGCCCACACGCGGATGGCGCGTAAGCGCTCGGTGGGCTTCTTCCACTGGTTCGTCATGGTGGGCTTCATGCTCGGCTCGATCGTCTGGTTCGAGGCCTACATCCAGACGTTCAACCCGCGCGGCGGCTGGCCGTGGCTGTCGGACCAGGTCTGGTACCACGCCATCGACGAGTTCCTGGGCCTGGGCACCGTCATCGGCATTCTGGTACTTATCATCATCCGCCAGGTCAACCAGCGTAAGGGCCTCAACCGGTTCACCGGATCGGACCGCAAGGCCGCCTACTTCGTCGAGGCCGTCGTGCTGCTCGAGGGCCTGGGCATGATCTTCGTCAAGGCCGGCAAGCTCGCCCTGCTGCGCGCCGACGGATACGGCTTCCACTGGAGCACCGACTGGGTCACCGGCCCGCTGTCGACGATCCTGCCCGCCAACGAACTCATGGTCTCGATCTTCGCGCTGATCAAGCTGCTCACCGGCATGATCTGGCTGTACGTCGTGGGCCGCAACATCACCTGGGGCGTCGCCTGGCACCGCTTCTCGGCGTTCTTCAACATCTACTTCAAGCGCGAGGCCGACGGCCGCACCGCGCTCGGCGCGCTCAAGCCCATGACCATGGACGGCGAGGCTCTGACCATGGAGAAGATCGAGCAGCGCACCGAGGAGGACGAGGACTTCGAGCCCCTCCTGGGCGCCGGCGCGATCGAGGACTTCTCGTGGAAGGGCTGGCTGGACTTCTCCACCTGTACCGAGTGTGGCCGCTGCCAGGAGCAGTGCCCCGCCTGGAACACCGGTAAGCCGCTGAGCCCCAAACTCATGATGATGGCGCTGCGCGACCACGGCGCGGCCAAGGCGCCGTACCTGCTCGCGGGTGGCAAGACCACGATGGGCGAGGAGACCGGACTGGTCGACGCCGAGGGCAACCCGGACGAGGCCAAGCTGGCGAAGATCCCCGAGGCCGCCCGCATCGAGGCCCAGCGCCCGCTGGTCGGCAGCACCACCGGCGACGTCTCCGAGGACCCCACCCTCGCCGGCATCATCGACCCGGAGGCCCTCTGGTCCTGCACCACCTGTGGCGCCTGTGTCGAGCAGTGCCCCGTGGACATCGAGCACGTCGACCACTTCATCGACATGCGTCGCTACCAGGTGCTCATCGAGTCGGAGTTCCCGACCGAGCTGGCGGGCCTGTTCAAGAACCTCGAGAACAAGGGCAACCCGTGGGGCCAGAACAACTCCGGCCGCGACGAGTGGATGAACGCCCTCGACTTCGACATCCCGGTCATCGGCTCGGACATCGAGGACTTCTCCGACACCGAATACCTGTTCTGGGTCGGCTGTGCCGGCGCCTTCGAGGATCGCGCCAAGAAGACCACGCAGGCCGTGGCGACGCTGCTGCACACCGCTGGAGTGAAATTCGCGGTGCTGGGCCAGGGCGAGACCTGTACCGGTGACTCCGCCCGCCGCGCGGGCAACGAGTTCCTGTTCCAGATGCTCGCCGAGCAGAACATCGAGACGATGAACAACGCCTTCGACGGCGTGCCCACCGCGCAGCGCAAGGTCGTCGTGACCTGTGCCCACTGCCTCAACGCACTCAAGAACGAGTACGGCGAGCTCGGTGGCGACTACCAGGTGGTCCACCACACCCAGCTGCTCAACCGCCTCGTGCGGGACAAGCGTCTGGTGCCGGTGGCCCCGATCGATGGCACCGTGACCTACCACGACCCGTGCTACCTCGGCCGCCACAACCAGGTCTACGAGGCGCCGCGTGAGCTCATGGACGGCTCGGGCGTGACCCTCAAGGAGATGCCGCGTCACGGGCAGCGTTCCATGTGCTGTGGCGCCGGTGGCGCGCGCATGTGGATGGAGGAGACGGTCGGTAAGCGCATCAACGTCGATCGTGTCGACGAGGCGCTGTCGACCACGCCCACCAAGATCGCCACGGGCTGCCCGTTCTGCCGCGTGATGCTCTCGGACGGCACCACCGCCCAGACCGACGGCACCGAGATGGAGGGTCAGGTCGAGGTCGTGGACGTGGCCCAGCTGCTGCTGGAGTCCGTCACCCGCGACGGTGGCCTGCCCGAGCCGCGCGAGGCGTCGTGGATCGAGAAGCCCAAGCGTGAGAAGACCTCTGCGCAGAAGGAGGCCGAGCAGGCCGAGCGCGAGGCCGCCGAGGCCGAGAAGGCCGGTACCACCGCCACGGCGGCGCCCGCCGAGGCCGCCCCGGACAACGAGGTGACCGACAAGGGCGAGGGCGCCGAGCTGGCCGCCGCCGGTACCGCCGGTGCGGTCAGCGCCGCAGCGGCGGGCGCGTCCGTCGCCGATTCGAAGGGCGCGCCCAAGTCGGGCGGCCTCAAGCTCGGTGGCGGCGGCAAGGCGCCCGGCGGACCCAAGGCCCCCGGTGGTGCCAAGGCCCCCGGTGGTGCCAACGCTGTCGGCGCCGAGGCCCAGTCCGAGGTCAAGGACGCCGAGCGCACCGAGGAGACCCGAGAGGCAGCCCAGGGCGAGGCTCCGGCCACCACCGGTGCCGCCAAGGGCGCACCGAAGTCGGGCGGTCTCTCGCTCGGCGGTGGCGCCAAGGCTCCCGGTGCACCGAAGGCCCCGGGTGGGGCCAAGGCTCCCGGCGCGCCGAAGGCTGCCGCTCCGGCTGCTGCGGCGCCCGCCGAGTCCGACGCCCCGGCCCCGGCTTCGGATGCGTCGGCCACGGAGGCCCCGGCCGCCGACGCCGAGCCGGCCAAGCCCGCCAAGCCGACCGTCGGCCTGGGGCTGAAGGGTGGAGCCAAGGCCCCCGGTGCTCCCAAGGCCCCGGGCGCACCGAAGGCGGCGGCCGCTCCGGCGACCGAGGAGCCGACGAAGCCCGAGGCCCCTGCCGAGGCCGCCGATTCCGAGCCCTCGAAGGCCGACGCCGCCGACGAGGCACCTGCCTCGGAGACCCCGGCCAAGCCCGCTGCGGGCGGAGCGATCCCCCGGTCGAAGAAGTCCGGCGGATACGGCCTCTCGCTCGGCTGACCGACAAGACAACGCGACCGCGGCCCGTGATCAGAAGTTCTGATCACGGGCCGCGGTCGTTTCCGGGGCAAGCCGGTCGCGAAACGTGAAATCCCGTCGCGATCCTGCAGGCGGCGAGGACCGGTCAGCAGGTGTGGTGCGCTTCCTGCACCCGGTACACCGGCGTTGGAATCCCCTCCATCCGCGCCTTGAGCTGCAGCGCGAGGTACTTGGAGTAGTGGCGCGACTGGTGCAGGTTCCCTCCGTGGATCCACAGCTGCTCCACGTTGGTCGGCTTCCACATGTTGCGCAGCTCCCCCTCCCACGGGCCCGGATCGCGCGTGGTGTCGGAGCCGTAGCCCCACACCTTTCCGACCTGATCCGCGACCTCCTGGGACACCAGGTCCACGAGCCACTGGTTCATCGAGCCGTACCCGGTGGCGTAGACGATCAGGTCGGCGGGAAGCACGCGCTCGCCGTCGAGCTCGACGCCGTCGGGCAGGATCCGGGTCACCTGTCCGCGCTCGAGGGCCACCTCGCCGTCGATCAGGAGCTGACTGGCACCGACGTCGATGTAGTACCCCGAGCCACGCCGGAGGTACTTCAGGAACAGGCCCGACCCGTCTTCTCCGAAGTCCAGGTCGAACCCGACGTCCCGGAGCTTGTCGTAGAACTCCGCGTCCTTCTCCGCCATCTGGTCGTAGACGGGGATCTGCGCGTCCGGCAGCAGCCGGTACGGCCAGGAGGCGAACAGCATGTCCGCCTTCTCGGTGGTCACGCCGGCGTCGAGCGCCTCCTCCGAGTAGAGGGGACCGAGCGCGAGCGACATCAGCGATTCGCTCCGGGAGATGTGGGTGGACGAGCGCTGGATCATCGTCACGTCCGCACCGTGATCCCAGAGGGCGGCGCAGATGTCATGGGCCGAGTTGTTGGAACCGATCACGATGGCGCGCTTGCCCTCGACGTCGCCCTCGCCGGTGAACTCGGACGAGTGCCACTGGTCGCCGGTGAAGTCCTCGGCGCCGTCGAAGTGCGGGATGTTGGGGTAGCCGGACACCCCGAGCGCGAAGATCAGCTGGGTCGGCCTGAGCTCGATCTCCTCGCCCCGCCGGTCGACCCGGACACGCCACGTCGCTGTCGTCTCGTCGAACTCTGCGCCCAGGCACTGCGTCCCGGACCAGTAGTCGAGGTCCATGATCGCGGTGTAGTGCTCGAGCCAGTCCCCCACCTTGTCCTTGGCGGGGAACACGGGCCAGTCGTCCGGAAACGGGATGTAGGGCAGGTGGTCGTACCAGACCGGGTCGTGCAGGTGCAGCGACTTGTAGCGCTTGCGCCACGAGTCGCCGGCGCGCTCGTTCTTCTCGATCACGATCGTGGGCACGCCGAGCCGCTTGAGCCGGGCCGCGAGGCCGATCCCGCCCTGACCGCCGCCGATGATCACCGCGTAGGGCTGCTCGGTGTAGCCGAGCGATTCCCGCCGCTCGGTCTGCTGCTCGAGCCAGGTCCGGCGTCCGCGGCGGATGACGTGTTCGACGCCCTTGTCGCGGTCGCGGCCCCTCTTCTCCTCGTGCCCCTTGAGCTCCTGCAGCGTGGTGAGCAGGGTCCAGGCCCGTCCGTCGCGCAGTCGCAGGTGGCCCCAGCCGCGACCCGCCGCGGTCTCGAAATTGATCCACGCCTCGATCACGCCGCCCGACTCGGCGGCCGGCTCCGCGAGCTCCCAGCCGGTGGGGGCTACCGCGGCGAGCTGGCAGTCGAGCATCTCCCCGATCTCCTCACGCCCCTCGAGGGTCCGGAGGTTCCAGGTGAAGGACACGAAGTCGCGCCAGCACCCCTCGGTCTCGAACATCCCGGCCGCCCGGCCCGTGTCACCCGCACTCAACGCCTCGCCGAACTCCGCCAGCCACGTCTCCACGGCGCGGTCGGCGTTGTCGGCCTGTGCCGGCGCTTCGGTCGTCTGGGTCATACCCACTCCTTCGCTCTGCTGTAGCGTTTCAATGACGTAGATCACACTGTCTTCCCCAGGGGGTGGCAATGTCGTTGCAATCGGCGCTGCGGTTCTCCGACCCCGGCGCCTTCGCGGCCCGCACGATCGAGGCCCATGAGATAGCGCTGGCCGGCGGTCAGACGCCCGATCTGGACTCCCGTGTGCTGCGCGCCTGGCAACGCAGTGGGGACGCGGGAATCTCCCCTGACCAGCAGGTCCCGCGCAGCGTCCTGTCGCGGGACGAGCTCGCGACCGCACGCGAGATGACGCCGCTGCACCGGGTCGCGGCCGAGGTCGTGGCATCGGTGGCGGACACCTCGGCCGCCGGACGCCACCTCGTCGTCGTCTCCGACACCCGGGGGCGCGTGCTGTGGCGCGCGGGCAGCGCGCAGGCGTTGCGTCGCGCGGACTCGATCGCGTTCGCGGAGGGCGCGGACTGGTCCGAGAAGGGCATCGGCGCCAACGGCATCTCGCTGGCTCTCGAAACCGGGGCCCTCACCCACGCCACCGCGGGCGAGCATTTCGTCCGCGCCCACCACGGCTGGACGTGCACTGCGAGTCCGATCAGGGATCCGCGGGGGCGGGTCATCGGGGTCCTCGACGTGTCCCACCCGCTGCGGTTCTCGTCGGTGGAGACCGCCGCGCTGGTGCGCTGCGGCGCTCGACTCGCCGAGTCCCTGCTCGCCGCGCTCCCGTCATTCCCCGCCGCGGCCGCCGGCCCCGGGCACGACGACGACAACGCCGCCGCCCACGCACCCGGCCACGTCCCGGCCGACCATTCCAACCCTGTCACCGCGATCCGACTGCTCGGGTGGAAACCAGCCGTGATCCGGGCGGACGGGACCTCGATCCCGCTCACGCCCCGGCGGGCCGAACTCGTGGCGCTGCTGGCCTCCCGTGAGGCGTGGTCGGCGCGGGCGCTGTCGGAGGCTCTCTATGAGGATCCGGCCGCCACCACGACGGTGCGCGGTGAGGTGCGTCGTCTCCGCCGGGCCACCGGGCTGTCGATCGAGTCCCAGCCGTACTCGCTGTGTCCGCTCGAGCGCGAGTGTGTGGACTTTCTGCGCGTCGAGCATCCCGACGAGCTTCTCCCGGACTCGGAGATCCCGGCGATCGTCGACCTCCGATACGGGATCTGACCGCGTCGATCCGGCCCGGAGGCCCGGCCCTGCCGCCGGCTGGGCACGTGATGCCGGGCACCCGCGCCGAAGTGGCACAATCGGCAGGTATGACGCCTGAGAACCCGGGACGCACGCACCACCAGCCGCGCCCGCTCGACCAGTCCTCCAAGCTCAAGGACGTCCTCTACGAGATCCGCGGGCCGGTGCTGGCGCGGGCGAACCAGCTGGAGGCCGAGGGCCACCGGATCCTCAAGCTCAACATCGGCAACCCCGCGCCCTTCGGGTTCGAGGCGCCGGACGTGATCATGCGCGACATGATCGCCGCGCTCCCCCACGCGCAGGGGTACTCGGAGTCCAAGGGCATCCTGTCGGCCCGGCGCGCGATCTTCACGCGCTACGAGCTGGTGCCCGACTTCCCGCGCCTGAGCGTGAACGACATCTTCCTCGGCAACGGCGTGTCCGAGTTGATCACCATGACCATGCAGGCGCTGCTCGACGACGGGGACGAGGTCCTCATCCCGGCCCCGGACTACCCGCTGTGGACGGCCATGACCTCGCTGTCCGGCGGCAAGCCGGTCCACTACCTCTGCGACGAGTCCGACGACTGGAACCCGTCGCTGGAGGACATCGCCGCCAAGATCACCCCGCGCACCAAGGCGATCGTGGTGATCAACCCCAACAACCCGACGGGCGCAGTGTACTCGCGAGAGGTCCTGCAGGGGATCGTCGACCTGGCCCGCGAACACAGCCTTCTGATCCTGGCGGACGAGATCTACGACCGGATCGTCTACGACGAGGCCCAGCACACGTCCATCGCCACGCTGGCCCACGACCTGCTGGTGCTGACCTTCAACGGCCTGTCCAAGACCTACCGTGTGGCCGGCTACCGAGCGGGTTGGATGGCGATCACCGGCCCCAAGGCACACGCCGCCGGGTTCCTCGAGGGGCTGGAGTTGCTGGCCTCGACCCGCCTGTGCCCCAACGTGCCGGCGCAGCACGCCATCCAGGTGGCCCTGGGCGGGTACCAGTCGATCGACGAGCTCATCGAGCCGGGCGGGCGCCTGCACGAGCAGCGTGGCATCGCGTGGGAGAAGCTCAACTCCATCCCCGGCGTGAGCTGTGTGCGGCCGATGGGCGCACTGTACGTGTTCCCGAAGCTGGACCCGAACGTCCACGAGATCCACGACGACCGCCAGTTCGCCCTGGACCTGCTGGAGCGCGAGCGCATCCTCATCACGCAGGGCACGGGCTTCAACTGGCCGGACCCGGATCACTTCCGGATCGTGACCCTGCCGCCGGGCCGCGACCTGGGCGTGGCGATCGAGCGGATCGGCAACTTCCTCAGCTCGTACCGGCAGTAGCCTCCGTACCGCCAGTAGCGCCCGTACCGCCCATAACCCACACACCGCCAGTAACCCTCACACCGCCAGTAACCGTCATCGAGAAGAGCGTTCCGCGCGCCCGCTCTCGGGCGATGTGTGCGGAATGCTCTTCTCGACGGGGCGTCGGACCCGCCCGGCCTGCCCCGTTCGCCGGCCCAGCCGTTTGTCGACGCTACGGTGAGGCTTGATTGCAGCACCGCGAGGAACAGTCCGAAACTTCGCAGTGGTGCAACCAAACCGCGACATCGCGGCTCGGGGGCACGGCGTCGCGCACACGCGAGCGGGCAGATGCGACCGGCAAATGCGACCGCGCACGCAGTAGCCGGTCAGGCCCGGGCCATCGCCGCGCTTCCGACAGCCGCCGCCACCACTCCGGCGAGCGCCCGGGCGTCGGCAGGTGTGGACACACCACGCCCGAGGGCCCGGTAGGTCCAGCCCGCCTCCCGCCACCGCTCGCCCGGCATGCAGTTGCGGCCGTCAAGCAGGACCCGACCGCGCGCGACCCGCGCGACCGCGGCCGGGTCCAGCTCCACGAACTCGCCCCACTCGGTCGCGACCAGCACCACGTCCGCGCCCTCGCACGCCTCCAGCGCCGAGTCGGCGTAGGCGAGCGTGGGGAACAGGGCCCGGGCGTTGTCCAGCGCCTGCGGGTCGTACACCACGGCCCGCGCGCCCTTGAGCGAGAGCATGCCGGCCACGTTGAGCGCCGGCGAGTCCCGCACGTCGTCGGAGTTCGGCTTGAACGCCGCGCCCAGCACCGCCACGGTCTTGCCGATCACCGTCCCGCCGCACACCTCGGCCGCGAGGTCGACCATCTTGTCGCGTCGCCGCATGTTGATCGTGTCGACCTCCCGCAGGAACGTCAGCGCCTGCGCCGCGCCCAGTTCACCGGCGCGGGCCATGAACGCCCGGATGTCCTTGGGCAGGCAGCCGCCGCCGAAGCCCAGGCCGGCGCCGAGGAACTTGCGCCCGATCCGCGGGTCCATCCCGATCGCATCCGCCAGCACGGTCACGTCGGCGCCGGCGGCCTCGCAGACCTCCGACACGGCGTTGATGAAGCTGATCTTGGTGGCCAGGAACGCGTTGGCGCTCACCTTGACCATCTCGGAGGTGGCCAGGTCCGTGACGATCACCGGGCACGGATCGGATTCCATGATCGGCGCGTACGCCTCGTCGATCAGCGCCCTGGCCGCGCACTCCGGATCGGACAGGCCCACCACGATCCGGCCCGGCCGCAGGGTGTCCTCGACGGCGAAGCCCTCGCGCAGGAACTCCGGATTCCACGCCACGTCGACCCGCACGCCGTCAGCCGCGGAGCGGTCGGCGATCTCCTGCAGCCGCGCCGCCGTCCCGACCGGCACCGTCGACTTCCCCGCGATCACCGCGTCCCGGCTCACCAGCGGCGCCAGCCGCGCCACCACGTCCTCCACGTGCGAGATGTCGGCCGCGAAGTCGCCCTTGCGCTGGGGCGTGCCCACACCGATGAAGTGCAGGTCCGCGAACTCCGCGGCCTCCGCGTAGTCGGTGGTGAAACGCAGCCGACCCGACTCGACGTGCCTGGACAGGATCTCGGGCAGGCCCGGCTCGAAGAACGGGACCTCGCCCCGACACAGCCGGTCGACCTTGACCGCGTCCACGTCCACCCCGAGCACCTCGTGACCGAGTTCGGCCATGCAGGCGGCGTGGGTGGCGCCGAGGTATCCGGTTCCGAAGACGGTCATACGCATGTCGTCATGCTATCGACCCCGGTCAACCGGTCGGAGGACTCAGGATGACGCGCCGGGCGACGCCCGATGAACTCTCGGCGGCCCCGACCGGCCCCCCACCGGCCTGCCAACGTGCGCGCGGACCGCCGGACCGGCCCCGGCGCGCTGTCACTGGAAGTTGAGGTACGCCTTCGACGCCGTCGGCCCGCGCTGGCCCTGGTACTTGGAGCCCATCGCCGAACTGCCGTACGGGTTCTCGGCGGGGCTGGACAGCCGGAACAGGCAGAGCTGGCCGATCTTCATCCCGGGCCACAGGGTGATGGGCAGGTTGGCCACGTTCGACAGTTCGAGCGTGATGTGCCCGCCGAAGCCGGGGTCGATGAACCCGGCCGTGGAGTGGGTGAGCAGGCCGAGCCGCCCGAGCGAGGACTTGCCCTCGAGACGTCCGGCCAGATCGTCGGGCAGTTCGAGCCGCTCGAGCGTGGCACCCAGGACGAACTCGCCGGGATGCAGGACGAAGGGATCGCCGCCTGACACCTCGACCAGTTCGGTCAACTCGTCCTGCTGCTGCGCCGGGTCGATGTGGGTGTAGCGCGAGTTGTTGAACACGCGGAACCGGTGGTCGAGCCGGACGTCGATGCTCGAGGGCTGGATCAGCGACGGGTCGAACGGGTCGAGCGCGACCCGCCCGTCGGCGAGCTCGGCACGAAGGTCACGGTCGGAGAGCAGCACGATCCAGAGGGTACCGCGGCCCGCCCGCGAGCAATCGGATCTGGGTCCCCAACTCGGCCACCTCGGTGCACGCCTCGGCGAACGGCAGCCGCTGCCGGTGGGTGTTGTCGTCGCGGTCGGTGAACTCGAGGTCCACGCCGGCGCGGTCGATTCCGACGAGCAGCGGTCGCTGCGCGGGCAGGCAGCGACACACGCGCATGGCGATCCGCGGGACGATCCGGCAGCGCGGATCGTTGAGGTGGTCGAGCCAGTGCCCCTCGAGGTCGGCGAACGGGTCGGGGCCGGACGTGGCGAGGTCGTCGGGCTCGATGTCGGTGACGCCGTCGTGGTCGGTGAGGACGATCCGGTCGGCGCGGAGCCGCACCAGCGCGAGGTCGCCGCCGACGCCCAGCAGTGAGGGGTCGGGGAGGTCCACGGCGATGTGGGTGGCCACGTGGCGCTGCGCGTGGCCGCCGGGCAGTTCGACCCGGCCTTCGACGACGACGACACGACGACACCGCCCGTCGGCGACCCCTCCGAGGATCACGTCCAGGACTTCGAGCCGGGCGTACAGCCCCCCGGCGGTGATCGCGGCGGCGTCGGCCATCGGGATGACCAGCCAGAGGTCTGCCGTCCCGGGGGCGTGATGCGCCAGCGTCACGGTGACGGCCGGGGTGCCGGACCCGATGGTCAGCGTTGCCCGGCCGCAGCGGCGGAGTGCGGAACCGACGCGCTCGGCAGGTTCGGGGACGGGCCCCACCAGTGATCGCATGGAGTCGAACCCCTCTCGTGGAATCGGTACCCGGCCCGTTCCGGCGCCTCAGGGATTGGCGCCGGAACGGTTCGGGGGCGGGGACGTGACTACCCGCGCCGATCAACTTAGGTAAGGCTCACCTACAACGCAAGGACTTGGCGGAAACTCAGCAGAAAATTATCCGCGCGGACCGGTCCGACAGGGTCAGGAATCGAGGAGTTCGAGCTCGGCGCGCAGCATCTCGGAATCGAGGCAGACCTGCGAGAACGGCACTCGCACGACCTCGCGGAATCCGCCGCCGACCGAGGCCACGTCGAGGTCCAGGCCGCGGCCGTCGACGCCGACGATCCGCGGGTTCGTGCCGGCGATCTGCCGTCCGGCACGCAGCGCCAGACGCGCAGCCCATCCGGCGTCCGCCCCGATCCGGCGGAGCCAGGCCTGCTCGTCCACGCCGATCGGGTCGACGGGCGCCGCGGCGAGCTCGGCGCGGGAGACGATGTCCACGCCGTCACTGCCGAGGTACGTGATCTCCAGCGGCTGCAGCTCGCTCAGGCGCATAGAACCCAGGCCCCCGGCCGGGCTCATCGAGCCACCGTCCGCAGCCACAAGACGGCGGCGACGCGCATCGGACGACGCGGTGACGATCCCCGACATCGTGACGACCCCACGGATGACGGCGCAGTCGTCGTCGCACCCCTCGGGACGTGCCACCTGCCGGCCGTCCAGCGCGAACGACGGTCGCGGGGCGGCACCACGGCAGCGCCCGGTACAGACGGAGTCCACGATCTCGACGGTCGCGGAGGCGCCCACGGCGGCCACGCGGGCCTCGTCCCCGACGGCGCGGGACATGCCGTTGACGTCGACGACGAGGACCACGACGCCGTCGTCACGCACACGTGCCGAGCGCAGTGGACGGCGCAGGATCCCGGCCTCGATCGTTCCGACCGCGCCGCGGGCGAGCACCGTGCGGACACGCTCGGCGATGGGCTGCTGCGTCACGTCGTTCATCGCGCACCTCCAGGGCAGGGTGGCATCCGCCGGTCGATACTCCGACCCCTGAAACGGACCGCCCTCCTCATTAAGCGCTCTCGTCGGCCGAAATGCTACCCGCCAGTAACAAACGGGTGCGTGAAACTGGACACATCAACGTCCTCCACCGGGCGCACGGGGGACCCCAGGGGCCCCGGCTGCAGCGACCGGATGTGCACCGACCCCGGCTGACGTGGTGAAATGGGGCGCATGGACGAGTTCAGGGAAGAGCCCTCCAAGTACGTCTGGCGCTGGACCGTGTGGTCGTGGGTCTGCGTCGGACTGGCCGTACTCATCGTGCTGATGGGGATCACCAGCTACATGTCGCTCACCCCGTGGATCATCGGGGCGATCGCGGTGGCCGTGATCGGGGGCATCGGGTTCGGCTTCGTGCCCCGCGCCTCGCTCGACCAGCCCAGGCGGCCCATGACGTCGAGCGCGCGCCGCAAGGCCGCCGCCGCGAAGCGGAAGTCCGCCGAGAAGCCCGCGACCGACGAGAAGTAGGAGCAGCGCGACCGACCCGCGGCGGTAATGCGCGGCGGGGGCGTGCTAACCTGAACCAGCCCGAGCGGGCAGTGCCGATGTAGTTCAATGGTAGAACTTCTGCTTCCCAAGCAGACAGCGCGGGTTCGATTCCCGTCATCGGCTCCAAGTAGTGTCCCGGATCCTCGTTGGTCCGGGACATTCCTCATTTTGCGGAGCCATCCCCGCAGACGCGGCGAGGGGCCGCTCGCCGACAGGTCCGCCGTGACCCGTCGCGACGAGTCCACGGTGGGATAGAACTGATCCCATGCCCTCAGCAATCATCGTCGGAAGCGGGCCCAACGGTCTGGCAGCCGCGTTGACACTGGCCGCCGGTGGAGTCGATGTAACCGTCCTGGAAGCATCCGACTCCATCGGCGGCGGCACCAGGTCCGGCGAGCTGACGCTGCCGGGCCTGCTGCACGACCACTGCTCGGGGTTCCACCCACTGGCTGTCGACACCGGCTTCAGCCGCCAGTTCGGCCTCGAGGACTACGGCCTGCGCTGGTCGCTGCCGGAGGTCCAGTACTCCCACCCGTTGGACGGTGGACGTGGCGCGTCGGTGTGGCGATCGGTGGACCGCACCGCCGGGGAACTGGGCGACGACGACAACGAGTCCTACCGCCGGATGTTCGGACCGTTGACCCGGCGGTTTCCCCAGATCGTCGACGAGTTCCTGCAGCCGCTGGTCCACGTGCCCGGCCACCCGGTCCCGCTGGCGAGGTTCGGGCTGTACGCGGCACTGCCCGCCGCACTCCTGGCCCGCCGCTGGGAGTCCGAGGAGGCGCGGGCGCTGTTCGCCGGCGTGGCCGCGCACTCGTTCCGCCCCCTGGGCTCGGTGATGTCGTCGGCGATCGGCGTCGCCCTCGGCACCGCCGCGCACCGGTACGGCTGGCCGGTGGCGGCCGGCGGCTCGTCCACCATCACTACCGCGATGGCCACCCGCCTCGCCGAGTTCGGAGGCCGGATCGAGACCGGCGTCTCCGTTCGGGACCACCGCGAGCTGGGCCGCCCCGACCTGCTCCTGCTCAACACCTCCCCCTCCGCGGCCGCCGACATCCTCGGCGACGACCTGCCCCCGCGGGTCGGCCGCGCCTATCGACGGTTCCGGCACGGCCCCGCCGCGTTCCAGGTGGCGTTCGCCGTGGAGGGCGGGATCCCCTGGGCCCACGAGCCCTCCCGACATGCGGGCACGGTCCACGTGGGCGGAACGCTTCCCGAGATCGCCGACGCTGAACGGCGGGTCGTGCGCGGGGAGATGCCGGAGCGTCCGTTCATCCTGGTGGGGCAGCAGTCCGTCGCCGACCCGCACCGCGCGAAGGACGGCGTCCATCCCGTCGACGCCTACGCCCACGTCCCCGCCGGGTGGACCGGTGATGCCACCCGGACGATCATCGACCAGATCGAGCGGTTCGCACCGGGCTTCCGGGACCGGATCCGCTCCACCCGGTCACTGTCGACCCAGCAGATCGAGGATTATGACCCCAACTTCGTCGGCGGCGACATCGTCACCGGCGCCAACACGCCGTTCCAGCTGGTCTTCCGCCCCCGGGTGGCCCTCAACCCCTACTCGGCGGGGATCCCGGGCGTGTACATCTGCTCTGCGGCGGCCCCGCCCGGCGCCGGCGCCCACGGGATGGCGGGGTGGAACGCCGCCCGCTCCGCCCTGGAGCATCTGAGATCGCGGTGACGGCGGGCGCAGCACAATGACGTCATGCTGATCACCACGCCGCAGGGGCCCGTGGAGAATTACTCCGACACGGACGCTCGGCCGGTCGACCGCGCGACCGACTAGGTCAGCCTGTTGTTGCCCTCCCCGCCGCGGCGGCGCAGGCGCTGGAAACCCGGGATGCCGTTCAGCGCCTCCAGGCAGTTGTTCGCCACCACGAGGATCTCGGACAGCTCCGGCGCCACGGTGTCGAGAGACCTGACCACCGGCAGGACGTCCGTCTCCACCGCCTTGATGATCGCCGGCAGGTTGTCGATCACGTCGAGGACGGCCTCGAAGTCGTCAGAGTCCACGGTGTCGGCGACCCGCCCCACGACCGGCATGAGCTTGGTGGCCACGTCGTCGGCCACCACCAGCAGTTCGGTGACCCGGGTGGCGATGAGCTTGGCCTGATCCGACAGGGCGCCCTCCTCGAGGAGCAGCTCCTCCAGGACGGGGCGCACCTCCGCGACGGTGGTCTCCACGAGTTCGAGGACGGGTGTCACGCGCTCCACGAGTTGCTCGGCGTCCCCCACCGTCGAGTCAGCTCGGAGGACGACGCCCTCGGCGGCGCCCACCGTGGAGTCGACCCGCACGACGAGGCCGTCCGCCGAATCCACCGTCGAGTCGACGCGCAGGACGAGGTCCTCGGCGTCGCCGACCGCGGTCGCGACCCGGCGCACCAGCTGCGCGGCGTCACCCACGGTCGAGTCCACACGCAGCACCAGTCCCTCGGCGGAGCCGACTGTCGAGTCCACACGCAGCACCAGCTGCTCGGCGGCGCCCACCGCGGAATCGATCCGCAGGACGAGCTCCTCGGCGTCACCGACCGCAGCCGCCACGCGCTCCACGAGTTGCTCGGCGTCGGTCACCGCCGAATCCACCCGCAGCACCAACCCCTCGGCGTCGGTCACCGCCGAATCCACCCGCAGCACCAACCCCTCGGCGTCGGTCACCGCCGAATCCACCCGCAGCACCAACCTCTCCACGTGGCCGGCAACCGTCTCCACCCGGCCGACGATCGGTTCGACCCTGTCGACCACCGGCTCGACCCTGCTCACCGCGGTCTCGACGCGGGCGACGATCCCCTCCGCCGCACCGACCGCGAGCTCGGCGCGGGTGACGGTCCGGCCGACGCGGGCCACCGTGTCGTCGACCTCGTCCACCGAGTTCGCCGCGGCGAGGATGACCTGGTCGACCGCGGCCACCGCACGGTCGATGTTGGCGATGATCGAATTGACCCTGGCCACGATCAGTTCGGCATCCTCCAGCAGGAGCGCGATGCGCGCGGGGATGGACCACATGTACCGCGCGACGCGGATCTCCCACGCGACGAGGCGGGTCGCGGCACCGACTACCGACGACGGACCGGGGAACCTCGGCTGGATATCTGACATATGCCGATGATGCCCCACTCTCACGCTCATCGTGACCAGCACATACGACTCGGCCCGAGGTCTGCAGAATGACAACGGAAAAACAGAGCCATCCCTCACCTTGGACTGTTTGCTGACAACCCATTAGCATCGATCTTGTTACCGGCGAGTAGGTTCCGGCATGCGGCCGCGACCTGCAGCGTTTCGACCGGCATAACCAAATCCATGACACCGCACTCCGAACGGAGAAGACCGATATGGGTCATTACAAGAGCAACGTCCGGGATCTCGAGTTCAACCTCTTCGAGGTCCTGCGAATCAACGAGGCACTGGACGCCGGCGAGTTCGGCGACATGGACACGGAGACCGCCAAGGGCATCCTCAGCGAGGTTCAGACGCTGACCGAGGGTCCCGTCGCCGAGTCCTTCGCCTCCGCCGACCGCAACCCGCCGGTCTTCGACCCGGAGACCCACTCGGTCTCGATCCCGGAGGACTTCAAGAAGTCCTTCGCCGCCTGGTACGACGCCGGCTACACGCTCATGGGCCTCCCGGAGGACCTCGGCGGCATGCCGTCCCCGCGCAGCCTGGTCTGGGCCACCGGCGAGATGATGCTCGGCGCGAACCCGGCCGCCTACATGTACTCGGCCGGCCCGTCCTTCGCCGCCGTGATGTACGAGAACGGCACCGAGGAGCAGAAGAAGTGGGCCACCACCTGCGTCGAGCGCGGCTGGGGCGCCACCATGGTCCTCACCGAGCCTGATGCCGGCTCCGACGTGGGCGCGGGCCGTACCAAGGCCGTCAAGCAGGACGACGGCTCGTGGCACATCGAGGGCGTCAAGCGCTTCATCACCTCGGCGGACTCGGACGACATGTTCGAGAACATCTTCCACCTGGTCCTGGCCCGCCCCGAGGGCGCCGGTCCCGGCACCAAGGGCCTGTCCCTGTTCTTCGTGCCGAAGTTCCACTTCGACTTCGAGGCCGGCGAGATGGGCGAGCGCAACGGCGTCTTCGTCACAAACGTCGAGCACAAGATGGGCCTCAAGGTCTCCACTACGTGTGAGCTGACCTTCGGCGGCCACGGCGTCCCGGCCAAGGGCTGGATGATCGGCGGCGACGAGCTCAACCAGGGCATCCGTCAGATGTTCGACGTCATCGAGCACGCCCGCATGATGGTCGGCACCAAGGCCATCTCCACGCTGTCGACCGGCTACCTCAACGCCCTCGAGTACGCCAAGGAGCGCGTCCAGGGCGGCGACATGACCGAGATGGCCGACAAGAACGCCCCGCGCGTCACCATCATGCATCACCCGGACGTCCGCCGCGCGTTGATCCGCCAGAAGGCGTTCGCCGAGGGTCTGCGCGCCGTGTACATGTACACCGCCGCCCACCAGGACGACACCATCGCCGCGCGCGTCTCCGGCGCCGACGCCGAGATGGCCCACCGCGTCAACGACCTGCTGCTGCCGATCGTCAAGGGTGTCGGCTCCGAGCGCGCCTACGAGCTGCTCACCGAGTCGCTCCAGACCTTCGGCGGATCCGGCTTCCTGCAGGACTACCCCATCGAGCAGTACATCCGTGACGCCAAGATCGACTCCCTCTACGAGGGCACCACGGCGATCCAGGCGCAGGACTTCTTCTTCCGCAAGATCGCCCGCGACCGCGGCACCGCCGTCGGCCACGTGTCGGCGCAGGTCAAGAAGTTCCTGGAGAACGACAACTCGAACGGCGCGCTCGCCGCCGAGCGCGAGCGCCTCGCCACCGCCCTGGGCGATGTCGAGGCCATGCTCGGCACCTGCTTCGAGCACCTGATGGGCTCGCAGGAGGAGCCGAAGCGCCTGTACACCATCGGCCTCGCGTCGGTGCGCGTGCTGATGGCCTTCGGCGACCTGGTCATGGGCTGGCGTCTGCTGGAAGGCGCGGAGGTCGCGCTCGGAGCCCTCGAGGGCGCCAACGACGACGACAAGGCCTTCTACAACGGCAAGATCGCGGCGGCCCGCTGGTTTGCCAAGAACGAGCTCCCGCTGCTGACCGCCACCCGCGGGATCGTCGCCGACCTCGGCAACGACCTCATGGAGCTGGACGAGGCCGCATTCTGATCTAGACCGCGCCCACGCAGAAGTCGCACGAGAACTCTGAGCGGGCACGTCCCGGACGGGCCCCGCGCCTGAGCCGACTCTGGGCCCCGCGCCACCACGGCGCGGGGCCCACTGTCGTCTGGCCGGCCGCCACTCAGCTCGCCCACTCAGCTCACCCCGTCCGCATCCGCCAGCGCCCCAGAGCCGCCAGCCCCCGCCCCGCGCGCGGCCCGTCACCGGCAACCCCCAACCCCGCCCCGCCCCGCCCCGCCCAGTGGTTGCAAGACATCCCATCCCGGCTGCACGACGAATGGCGCGGAATCCACGCCGAAGATCGCACCTGTTGTCAGGCAACTCGCGACGCCTGTCTTGCAACCGCGGGGCTCGGGTCCTGCAACGGCGGGTTGCTCGGTCGGGGCGAGGCGTACGGGAGCGGGGCGTAAGGGGCGCGGGGCGTAAGGGGGTGGGCGTACGAGGCCGGGCGCGGTCAGTTGCCGGGGAGCCCGGGGATGCCGGGGAGTTCGATGCGCGGCAGCCCCGGGATCTCGAGAGCCGGCGGTCCCGGCGGAGGGGCGTCCTCGCCGGGTGCGGGGGGTGCGTCGTCTCCCCGGCACTCGATCCGGTCGCGGGGCGGGTACGTCGAGGAGAAGCTGTCCGAGCTGACCCGGTCGTTTCCGCGCATCACCACCCGCGTGATGCTGACGGTGAAGCCGTCCTCACCCGCGGACGGGGTACAGCCGGCCGTGGTGACGACCCGGGTCCGCGGCGGCTGGATGTTGGTGCGCGGGGAGGTCGAGATGCGCACGTCGTACTCGGGCGTGCCCCAGAGGCGGACGGTCACCGAGCTCGCGCTCGCGGAGGCGTCGATCACCAGGGCGGTGCCCTGCGCGTTGCGGAATCCCACGTCCGCCGCGGCGGTGGCGTCGCGGCCGACCGGGAAGGCGTCACTGTCGACGCCCCTGGGCGTCCGCTGGATGTCCTGGGCGCCGGCCTGCAGTGCGGCATTGAACAGGGCGGTGGCCACGGCGTCCGCGGAGGTGTCCCCGGACGCGGTTCCGGCCACCGCCTCCATGGAGAAGCTCTCGCCGGCGGGAATGAAGTGCCCGGCCAGTTCCGCGATCATCGACTGCGCCTGGCCGTTCGCGCCCACCGCGACGGTGAACTCGCCGACGGGTGCCCGGATCCCGGCCTTCTCGGCGTCCGCTGTGCTGAGCTCCGGGTCGCGGCCGACGTAGCTGACGGGCATGACGCGCGGACCCTCAAGATCGGTGAGCTGACCCGGCAGCGCCCCGAGGAGCGGACCCCACTCGATGGTGCGCCCCTGGACGGCGGGCACGACCGTGGCCGTGTCGCCGCTGAACGAGAAGGTGGCGTCTCGGCCCTCCTGCTCGGTCTCCTCCAGCAGGGGCTCGAGGATCCCCTTGGCGGCATCGGCGTCGAAGCGTGGCTCGAGCACGGCACCCTCGCGGACGAAGGACAGGTACTCGCCGATCCGGTCCCTCGGGAACTCGACCGGCACGGCATCGGGGTCGTCGCGGACCACCATCTCGATCTCACGCTCGGACGGGTTGGCGCGCGGCTGACCCGGGGCGGGCGGCGGTACCGGCATCCGGGTGGGGATGGTCTCGGTGGGCGGCTCGGCGCCGTCGGGCCGCAGCCGCGAGGCCAACAGCGTCACATCGCGGGACGCGGCGGGCTCGGCCACCTCGCGGATGAGCGCACGCACCTCGTCGGCGTCGGTCTCGGTCGGCGTGAACTCGACCGGCAGGTCCACCCCGTCCTCGTTGAGCCAGTTCTCCAGCACCGCGTCGCGCGAGTTCTCGATCTCCAGGCGCTGTCCGTCCAGCGGGATCGCCGAGCGGACCTTCGCCTGGTCGAACCAGATCGCGCCCTCGCGGGGTTCGAAGTCGGCCTGCAGTGCCAGGCGCTCGAGGAAGTTGGTGAGGCGCTCGTCCGGGATGACGCTCGCGATCCCCACGTCGCGGGTCCAGACGAGGCTGATCAGGCGGGTGAACGGGTTGAGCGGTTGCTCGCCCGCGCGGTCGAGGGTGCCCTGCCAGTCGACGGACAAGCCGACCGCCCGGGGGTCGAGTGTCGTCGACACCACGCCGGCGCGCAGGTCCACCTCCTCGTCGACCCGCGGCCCCAACTCCGTGATCAGGCGCTGTTCGGCGTCGACGGTGCGCATCCCACCGACGTTGATCCCCGCGACCTCGGTCCCCCGCGGCACGCGGCCGATGCTGTTGACCAGGTCGAACCCGTACAGCACCGCCAGTCCCATGAAGATCCCGACGGCGGTGTAGATCCAGCGTGACCGCACCCGGTATCGGCGGCGATCGGACGCAGCCGGACGAGGGGCCGCACCCTCGATCTCGACGGGGCGGGCCGGGCCGCCGTCGTGGGTGGTGGAATCGTCCACGCGCTCTCACGCTCCTCACGGGTGGCGGCACCGGCCCGGCGGGCCGCCGAAACCGGTCCTTGTGGGATGCCCCACCCGAACCACTGGGTCCACTATGGCGGACCGGTACCGATGAGTGCAGCCCCCGCGCCGGACGCGGGGGCTGCACTCACTCACGGGATCAGCCCGTGACCTGTTGGATCGAGGATACGTTTATCTGACGGCGGACGGGCCCGACGTGCCGGGCCGCGTCGGATCCGCCGCGGCGTCAGCGCTCGACGATCGCGGTGACGCCCTGGCCACCGGCGGCGCAGATGGAGATGAGCGCGCGGCCCGACCCCTTCTCCTCGAGCAGCTTGGCGGTGGCGGCCAGGATGCGCGCACCGGTCGCGGCGAACGGGTGGCCGGCCGCCAGCGAGGAGCCGTTGACGTTGAGCTTGCTGCGGTCGATCGAGCCCAGTGCGGAGTCCAGGCCGAGACGCTCGGTGCAGTACTCCTCGGACTCCCAGGCCGCGAGCGTGGCCAGGACCTGCGAGGCGAAGGCCTCGTGGATCTCGTAGAAGTCGAAGTCCTGCAGGGTCAGGCCGTTGCGCTCGAGCAGGCGCGGCACCGCGTAGGTCGGGGCCATGAGCAGGCCGTCCGGGGTGCGGCCGTCGTGACCGTGGATGAAGTCGACCGCGGCGGTCTCGGAGTCCACCAGGTAGGCACGGACCGGGAGCTTGTTCTCCTTGGCCCACTCCTCGCTGGCCAGCAGCACCGCGGAGGCACCGTCGGTGAGCGGGGTGGAGTTGCCGGCCGTCATGGTGGCCTCGGTGCCGTGGGCCTCGGCGTCACGCTTGCCGAAGACGGGCTTGAGCTTGGCCAGCTTCTCGGCCGAGGAGTCGGGGCGCAGGTTGTCGTCGCGCTGCACGCCCAGGTACGGGGTGACCAGGTCGTCCTGGAAGCCAGAGTCGTAGGAGGCGGCGAGGTTCTTGTGGCTCTCCGCGGCCAGGGCGTCCTGGTCCTCGCGGGAGACGCCGAGCTCGCGGGCGGTGATGGCGGCGTGCTCGCCCATCGACAGGCCGGTGCGCGGCTCGGCGTTCTGCGGCTGCTCGGGGACGATCGCCTGCGGGCGGATGTCACCGAGAAGCTTGATCCGGTCAAGGTTGGTCTTGGCGGCGGAGACCTTGATGAGGATCTTGCGCAGGTCGTCATTGACGGCGAGCGGGGCATCCGAGGTGGTGTCGGAGCCGCCGGCGATACCGGAGTCGATACGGCCCATGGCGATCTGGTCGCCGATCTGAATGGCGGTGGCCAGGCCGGTGCCGCAGGCCTGCTGCACGTCGTAGGCCGGGGTGGAGGAGTCGAGCACGGAGCCGATGACCGACTCACGAGTGAGGTTGAAGTCACGGGCGTGCTTGAGCACGGCGCCGGCGGCGACGGCGCCGAGGCGCTTGCCCTGCAGGTTGTAGCGGGCGGCCAGGCCGTCGATCGTGGCAGTGAGCATGTCCTGGTTGGAGGCGTCCGCGTACTTGCCGTTCGAGCGCGCGAAGGGGACTCGGTTGCCGCCGACGATGGCGACCTTGCGGGGGCTGGTGGTCACGTGTGTCACTCCCGTTTTTCTTCTCGGTATCCGTTGGCCCAAAGCGCGGCCCAACGAGTATTGTTACTCGGGAGTAAGTTACTTGTCGACCCCGCACTACCGAAACTCCCCAGGAGATGATCGCCATGGCACAGGGCAACCTCGACCTCTACTCCCAGTTCGTCACCTCGGCCCCCGGGTCATTCATCGCCGGCAAGGTCGGTCTCCCGCAGCCAGAGCAGCTCCGCCGCCACGAGGTGGGCCAGCCCGCGCTCCACGGCCCGGTACTGGTCGGCGGTGAGGGTCGCCTCGTCGAGCCCGTGCGCGACATGCTGCAGGGCGACTACGAGATCGCCGGCGCGGACGCCGAGGGCAAGTTCGCCGGCCTGGTCTTCGACGCCACGGGCATCCGCTCCCCCGAGGAACTCAGCTCCCTGTTCGACTTCTTCAACCCCGTCGTGCGTCGCGTCGCCCCGAGCGGCCGAATCGTGGTGCTGGGCACCACCCCCGAGGAGACGGGCGCGGTCGACGAGCGCATCGCCCAGCGCGCGCTCGAGGGCTTCACCCGGTCGCTCGGCAAGGAGATGAAGCGCGGCGCCACCGTGCAGCTGGTGTACGTGTCCGCGGATGCCGACACCGGCGCCTCGGGCCTGGAGTCCACCCTTCGCTTCATCCTGTCCGGCAAGTCGGCCTACGTCGACGGCCAGGTGTTCACCGTGGGCGCCGGCGCAGCGAGCGCCCCCGCCTCGTGGGACCGTCCGCTCGAGGGCAAGGTCGCCGTCGTCACCGGCGCGGCCCGGGGTATCGGTGCCGAGATCGCGGCGGTCCTGTCGCGCGACGGCGCGCACGTGATCTGCTGCGACATCCCGGCCGCCGGCGAGTCGCTCGCGGCCACCGCCAACAAGGTCGGCGGCACCTCCTTGCCGCTGGACGTCACGGCCGCCGACGCCGCCGAGGTCCTGGCCCAGCACGTCAAGGACCGTCACGACGGCACGATCGACATCCTGGTCCACAATGCCGGTATCACCCGCGACAAGACCCTGGCCGGCATGGACGCCGCCCGCTGGGACTCGGTCATGTCCGTCAACCTGATCGCCCCCGAGCGCATCACCGCCGAGCTCGCCGAGAATGGCGTGCTGGGCGAGGGCTCGCGCGTGGTGGGCGTGTCCTCGATGGCCGGCATCGCCGGTAACCGCGGCCAGACCAACTACGCCGCGTCCAAGGCCGGCGTGATCGGCTTCGTCGACGGCGCCTCCACCGAGCTGGCGTCCAAGAAGGTCACGGTCAACGCCGTGGCCCCGGGCTTCATCGAGACCCAGATGACCGCCGCGATCCCCTTCGCCACGCGCGAGGCCGGCCGCCGTATGAACTCGATGCAGCAGGGTGGCCTCCCGGTCGACGTGGCCGAGACGATCGCCTACTTCGCCAGCCCCGCCTCCTCCGCGGTCACGGGCAACGTGATCCGCGTGTGTGGCCAGTCGCTGCTGGGCGCGTGATCTGACATGGAGTACAGGAAGCTCCCCGGGATCCCCAACCTGCTGTCGCAGTACGGCAGGGCCGCGCTCGGCTCGGTGCCCGTCGTGGGTGGCAGCCGTGACGCCACGTCGCTGCCTGCGAAGGGCGTCGAGGTGTCGGGTGTGAAGGTCGACGTGGCCAACCTCGCCGCGTACACCCGCGTCTGCGGCCTGCGCCTGAGCGACGCCCTACCGCTGACGTACCCGTTCACGCTGTCGTTCCCGTTGACGATGCAGCTCATGCTGGACCCGGGTTTCCCGTTCCCGGCCATGGGGTCGGTGCACCTGCTCAACGAGATCTCCTCCCGCCGCGCCCTGCGCGTCGGTGACGAGCTGTCCATCCGGTCGCACGCCGAGAACCTGCGCGAGCACCCGTCGGGGCTGCTGGTGGAAGTGGTCACGGAGATCCGGACGGGCGACGACGACGAGCCCGCGTGGCTCCAGCGTTCCAGCATGCTGTCCAAGCGCCGGACGTCCCTGACCCCGGCCAAGGACGCGCCGCGTCCGCCGCGGCCCGAGCCGCCGACCGCCGAGGAGATCGGCGATCCCACGGTGGTCAAGTCCGTCACCGAGGCGCAGATCGCGGAGTACGCGTCCGTCTCGGGTGACCGCAACCCGATCCACGTCTCCGGTCTGGGCGCCAAGGCGTTCGGCTTCCCGAACGTGATCGCCCACGGCATGTGGACGGCGGCGACGCTGCTCGGATCGGTCGAGGGCGAGATCCCGGAGCGGGCCCGCTACTCGGTCGAGTTCGGCAAGCCCGTGGTCCTGCCGGCCAAGCTGGGCGTCTACGCCCGGCGTGCGGTGGCCGCAGGCGATCCGGCCTGGACGATCACCGCGCGCAATCCCCGCAAGCTGGGCACCGTGCACGCCACGGCGACGCTCGAGGAGCTCTAGCCTCACTCCACTCGCGGTTTCCACACTGAACCCCGGTCATCTGCTGGCTCATCCGGCAGGTGGCCGGGGTTTCTGTCGGTTACCAAACGGGCATTGCACCCTGGTGCGCCATCGGCCAACCACGCCACGATCTGGCCCGACGACGAGGCCAAGAAACCCTTCCCCACCAGCCGGGACACCCACGCCGGTAACTTATATTCTGTAAAGTTACCCTTGCCGGAACGGTTAACTACCCCTTGACGGTACCCGTGGCGCACGCGGACACTCAGAGCATGGAGACCCCTCGCCTGGTCGAGCTCATCGACGCCCACAAACGCGCCTACGGCGTCGGCGAGTCCGAGCTAGCCCGCCGAATCGGGATCACCCGCCAGAATCTGCACCTATGGCGCACCCGCGGACTGCGCGGCCTGCCAGCCCGAACGACCCTCGACGGCATGGCTACCGAACTGCATCTTCCGTATATCCGGGTTCTCGAGGCGGCCTTGCGCGATGTCGGCTACCTCGACGACACCGACGGATTATCAGGCGTACCGGCATGACCGCCCCTTGGTGGCTGCGCCTATTTCACGGTTCTGCCAACTGATGCGGCGATTCTCCGGGCAGCCTGTTTGGCATAGGGCCCCACACCGGTGATCGTTGCCGCTCCGGGGCCGGTCCAGTCGCCGTAGCCGACCACATGGAGTCCCGGATGCTTTGGTCGACCGTGGTCGAGCAGTCGGCGTATCGGCCCGATCGCGGGGCGAAAACCCGTGCACCAGATCAGGTGCTCGGCGTCGATCTCATCCAGTGAGGTGAACATCGGTGTGGCCTGCAGCCGTCCGGTGTCGCGGGCGCGGCGCACCTCGGGCAGGACGACGATGTCTCCTAAGGCTGAGTCTGTCCCGGGGTCGGGCTCCCCGCGCTGCAGGGCAAGGGCACGTAGTCGGTTGCGGCGAAACAGTACTCGTCCATCGACCTCATCGGGCATCCAGCGTGGTGGCTGACGGGTGTACCAGGTCACCTTGGCGACGCTTGTGAGTTCTGCGGCGATCTGGGCGCCGGAGTTCGCGCCGCCCACGACCGCGACCGTGGTACTTCGAAAGGGAGTGGCACCGGGGTAGTTGGCGGAATGCCACTGCGTGCCGGCGAAGGTTCCTGGGTAGGAGGGAACAAAGGGGGCGGACCACGTCCCGGTGGCCGCGACCACGTTCTCGGTTGTCCACGACTTAGTTCCCGCCCGAACGTGGTAGATGCCGTCCTCGTACGTCACCTCATCGACCGCGACGCGGCGCTGGACCGGAATCCGGTAGCGCTGTTCGTAGGCAGCGAGATAGTCCACGACATGGGAGGCCGGTGGAAACCCGTCATAAGGGGGCATCGGCCAGCCCGGCAGGTTGGAGAACTCGGCGGTGGAGAACAGTCGCAGGGACGGCCATACGTGCAACCATGCCCCGCCGGGGTTGGGTTGATCATCTAGAACGAGGATGTCCACGCCTGCCCGCAGCAGGTAGTAGGCGGTGGCCAGGCCTGCTTGCCCGCCGCCGATGATGATTGCCTCGCAGTGATCTGCGGGGCGGGATGTGGCACAAATGGTGGTCAGCTCCTGTTCACGTTCGGGCACTTAGTGCTGCGGCCATGGTGAGCAGGACTGCCATGACGATCGCCATTGCGGGGTATCCCCCGACGAGGCTGGCCAATAGGGGTCCGGACACGGGCGCGAGTGCAGTGACGGCGGTCATCGGTGCGTTGAATAAGGCGTTGATGGCGCCGAAGTTTTGGGTGCCCCACCGGTCGGAGACGGCGGTGGCCTGAAGAAGGGTGTGGCAGCCGCGGGCCGCGCCCGTGCCGACGGCCAGAGCGATCAGTACCAAGGTCGGGCCGGGAATTGTCGCCAGACCCCACAGGCCGAGTGCGCCGGCGCCGAGGATCACCAGGGTGCGGTGTTGGGGTGTGGTTCTTCGGGTCAGTGATGGGTAGCCGAGCCGGCCGATGACTTGTCCTGCGCCCACCAGTCCGAAGGCCAGTGCTGCGGTCGAGTAGTCGATTCCTCGTTCCAGCAACAGCGGGATGAGGTTGATCGTGACGGCGAACAGCGTGAACGTGGCTACCGTCATCACTACTTGCAGGGTGAGGAATTGGCGGGTTCTGGTGACTTGGCGGATCTCGGTTCGGGACTGCTGCACGGTCGGCTCGCTGCCGGTGCCGGACCAGGTGGAGTTGAGAAAGAAGGCGTGCAGGGGCACAGATACGACGGCGAGGATGCCGGCCATGATGAGGTAGCTGGTGCGCCAACCAAACTGCTCGATCAGGTAGGCAGTGAGCGGGGCAAAGACAGTGGAGGACAGTCCGGCGACGAGTGTAAGCGTCATCAGGGGGCCGACTCGTCGCGGGCCGTACCAGCGAGTGATGACAGCGAACGCGGGCGGGTAGAGCACAGCCGATTGGGCTAAACCTGCCGCCAGCCAGGCCAGATAGAACAGGGGCAGGGTGGGCGACCACGCCACCAGTGCCAGCGCGGCCACCCCGATGACCGCTCCGAGGGTCATGACCGTGCGTGGACCGTGGGAATCCAGAACGGAGCCCACTTTCAGGCCCGCGATCGCCGAGACGAGCAGACCGGCTGACAGTGCCCCAGTGATGGCGGTGTCGCTCCAGCCGGTCTCCTGGGAGATCGGTGCGACTGCGGCGGGCAGGGAGTAGAACAGTAGGCCCCAACTGGTGGTCTGCGCGATACACAGCGCCGCGAGCCCGCCGCGGGGCCGGTCAGGCATATGCGGTTTCGCAGCTGCTGGGGACACCGGATCGAACGTAGTGTGTGGCCACTGGGTCGCGGTGGGTTACTTCTGAACCGTTGCCCACCAGGCGCGGACTCGCTCGTCGATGTCGTCGACGATCTGGTTAGCGACCTCGGGGCCCTGACCTGCGGGGTCTGCGAGGTCCCAGTCCAGATAGTTCTTGCCCGGATAGACGGGGCACGCATCGCCGCACCCCATGGTGATGACGTAGTCGGCAGCCCGCACCACGTCGTCCGTCAGCGGCTTCGGGAACGCCCCCGCCATGTCGATTCCGCGAGACTCCAGCGTCTCCACCACGTGGGGGTCGACCTCGCCAGCCGGCAGGGAACCGGCTGACCGGACCTCGACGCCGCTACCGGCGTAGTGCTTGAGCAGGGCCGCGGCAACCTGGGAGCGGCCGGCATTGTGGACACACACGAACAGCACTTGTGGGACGGTCGACTGGATCTTGCCCTGTGACAACGCCAGTGCACGGAGCCTGTCTGAGGCGAAGTTTCGGGCCAGCGCCGCGAGATACCGCTTGATCGTCGCCGTGCGAGCCAGCGCGGTGTAGGACTCGAAGACGTACCGCTCTATGGTCTCGGCCGAGAACATGCCCTCGTACGTTCGAGCGAGGTCATCGGCCGTGCGCTGCAGGACGTGGACGTCCAATTCGGGTGCGTCGATAGTCATGGCGGGGACCTTTCAGCAGCAGGAAGAGGTGGAGGTGGTGGCGCCGAGCGAGATCAGTTGTGGGGTTGCCGGTGCATCGCACGAGCCACCGAGGTCGGTGGAGCAGACTCCGGTCTCGGGCAGGTCGAGGTGCACATCATCGGCGGCGGCCCGGTCACCGGCGAGTGCGGCGGCGATGGAACGGACCTGCTCATAGCCGGTGGCCATGAGGAACGTTGGTGCCCGGCCGTAGCTTTTCATTCCCACGATGTAGAAGCCGGTCTCGGGATGCGCCAGCAGGCTCTCGCCGTGCGGTGCCACGCTTCCGCAGGAGTGGAACTCCGGATCGATCAGCGGCCCGAGCTGATACGGAGCGTCCACGGCCGGGTCGAGAGCGAGCCGAAGCTCGGACAGGATGGACAGGTCGGGGCGGAATCCGGTGGCCGGGACGAGTAGGTCCACCTCGAGTCGAGTGGGACCCTGTGGGGTGCTGGCGTGCACGGTCAGATTGTCGGTCTTCGGGGTGAATTCGTTGATGGTGAAGGAGGTGTGGACCTCGATCACTCCGGACTCGACGGCTTCGCGCAGGCGGGTGCCGAGCGCTCCGCGGGCCGCCAGTTCATCGCGGTCCTCGCCTCCGTAGACGCTCGACACCTCAGGGGTGCGCACCGCCCAGCTGATCCGCGTTGCAGGGTCCTGCTTCGCGAGGTCAACCAGGTCGAGCAGGGTGTTGGCGGCCGAGTGTCCGGCCCCCACGACCAGGACGTGACGTCCGGCGAAACGGTCGCGCTCTGACCCGGTCACGGCCGGAAGCGGCGCGGTGATCAGGCCCTTGTCGATCGCCGCGTTCTCACCGGGTGCGGGTAGACCGGAGCGGCCGAGCGGATTGGGCTGGCCCCAGGTTCCGGAGGCGTCGATGACGCTGCGGGCCCGCACATCGGTCACGGCGCCATCAGCGGCCTGGACTCGGACCAGGAACGGGGTCTGCTCGCGGCCCGCCGAGCGGGTCTTGTCGATTCCTTCTCTGGAAACCGCCACCACGCGGGCGCCGGTGCGGATGACATCGTCGCCCAGGAGCTTGGCGAGCGGGGCCAGGTAGTGCTTGATCAGCTCGTGCCCCGTGGGCAGAGCGTCCGGGTCGGGCTCGGTCCAGCCGGTGGGCTCGAGTAGGCGTCGGGCGGCGCTGTCGATGTCGTACTGCCAGGGCGAGAACAGGCGGGTGTGCCCCCACTGCTCGATAGCGGCGCCGATGGTGGCGCCGGCCTCGAGCACTAACGGGGTCAGACCCCGTTCTCGCAGGTGCGCGGCCGTGGCCAGCCCCACGGGGCCGGCGCCGATGACTACTACCGGAAGCTCGTTGAAGTTCGTGCTCATTGGGTGTTCTCCTTCGGTGCCAGTTCGGCGATCAGGGTGGTGATGCGCCGCTTGATGTCGTCGCGGATCGGGCGGACAGCGTCCTTGCCCTGACCGGCTGGATCGGCCAGTTCCCAGTCCTCGTACCGCTTTCCCGGGAAGACCGGGCAGGTGTCTCCGCAGCCCATCGTGATGACCACGTCGGCGGCCTTGACCGCGTCGGTGGTCAGCACCTTCGGTGTGGCGGTGGTGATGTCGATGCCTTCTTCTGCCATCACCTCCACCGCGACGGGATTGAGCTGCTCGGCTGGCTGCGAACCGGCGGAGAGGACCTCGATCCGGTCCCCCGCCAGATGCGAGAGGTAGCCGGCGGCCATCTGGGAACGCCCGGCATTGTGGACACAGACGAACAACACGCATGGCTTGCCATTGGTGATCTCTGCGAGCAGATCGCGTACTCGGTGGTCGATGTCGTCGCGGACCAACCGCATCCGCTCCATCCCCTCGATTCCGCGGGCGGAGGGCTCATCGGTATCCCACACCTCGATCGTGCCCGCCATCCCGTCGACCGGTTCGACCTGGGCTTCCTCTCCCAGAACGATCACGCGATCCACCCGCCGAAGCAGCTCGGAGTCGATGGCCGTGGGTGTCTGGTCGGACATGTCGGCGCCGAGCTCGGCGACCGCTTCCGCGGCTAGGGCGTTGACCGCGGAACCGGGCCGGGTGCCCGCGGAGTGGACCTCGATCGCCTCCCCGGCGTGCAGGCGCATGAGCGCGGCCGCCATCTGGGACTTGCCGCCGTTCTTGACGCACACGAACAACACGCTGGGAGTGCTGGTCATGACCGGGCTCCTTCGGTGTTGCGGGCCGGGTCCGTGCGAGGTGGCGGAAGGGTTGGATCTCCCGGGAACAGTCGGGGGCCAGCCCAGAGCGCGACGTAGACGAGCCCGATCAGAACAGGAACCTCGATCAGCGGGCCGACCACACCCGCCAGGGCCTGGCCCGAGGCGATACCGAAGGTGCCGATCGACACCGCGATCGCGAGTTCGAAGTTGTTACCCGAGGCGGTGAAGGCGACGCTGGTCGACTTGGCGTAGTTCAGCCCCACCGCCTTGGAGACGAACCAGCTGAAGAAGAACATCAGGACGAAGTACAGCAGTAGCGGCACGGCCATCCGGGCCACATCCAGCGGCTGCGAGGTTATCGCCTCGCCCTGCATGGCGAACAGCAACACGATGGTGAACAGCAACCCGTACAGCGCCCACGGGCCGATCCGGGGAAGGAAGGTCTCCTCGTACCAGTGCCGTCCTTTCGCCCTCTCCCCCAACACGCGGGTGAGGAAACCGGCCAGCAGGGGGATGCCGAGGAAGACCAGCACGGAGATCACGATGGACCACACGGAGAACTGCGCTGAGGTGGTCTCCAACCCCAGCCAGGAGGGGAGCAGCTGCAGGTAGAACCAGCCCAGGGCGCCGAACGCCACGACCTGGAACACCGAGTTGATCGCCACCAGTACCGCGGCGGCCTCCCGGTCCCCGCACGCCAGGTCGTTCCAGATGAACACCATCGCGATGCACCGGGCGAGTCCCACGATGATCAACCCGGTACGAAACTCGGGAAGATCCGGCAAGAAAATCCACGCCAACGCGAACATGAATGCCGGCCCGAGGATCCAGTTCAAAATCAGCGACAGCGTGAGGAGTTTGCGGTCGCCGGTCACCCTGTGGGTCTCGTCGTAGCGCACCTTCGCCAGGACCGGATACATCATCACCAGCAGGCCGATCGCGATCGGCACCGAGATGCCGCCGATCTTCACCGAGTCCAATGCGGCATCCAGGCCTGGGACGAAGCGCCCGAGCAGCAGGCCGGCGGCCATGGCCACGAGGATCCATGCGGCCAAGTAGCGGTCGAGAAACGACATCTTCTTGGCGACCGGCGCAACAGCCCGGGCTGTGGTGGTGCTCATTGGCACGAAACTCCCTCATATCGATGAACGTCTATGCTGGAGGCTATGCTCACATATCGGCATGTGTCAATGTATTGTTCAAGGTGAGGTGATCGAGGAAATGACTTCAGCAAACGACGTCCTTCCGACTCGGACGCAGAACGAGTGCTGCCCCCTGTCATCAGCTCCGATCACCGCCGAGACCGCAGATCAGATGGCGCGCACGCTCAAAGCACTGGCGGACCCGACACGCCTGCGACTGCTGTCCCACATCGCCGCGCAAGGCTGCGAGTCGGTGTGCGCGTGCGACTTACTCGACGTGGTCGACATCAGCCAGCCCACGATCAGCCACCACCTCAAGAAACTCGTCGACGCAGGACTCTTGACCCGAGACCAGCGCGGCAAGTGGGCACACTACTCAGTCGTGCACGAGACGTTCGTCGACCTACGCCGCTTCCTAGACTTGGCCTGAGGCCACCCGGAGCGGTAGCCGTTTCACCAGTAGGCAATCCGGCCGGAGTCGCTACGCGGACCACGCAGCTGCAGCCCGCGAAAGTGAGTCGCTGCCAGAATGCAGGTGGCTGGATGCCTACCCATCTATGGCACGTACACCACGGCCGGTAACCAGGTCTTATGTCAAGTTCCGGCCTGTTCCCCTGGGCTCCCACCCTGGTGACGTGGCCCGCTAGATAGTCGGACGCGCAGCGGGTGCGCACCACCTACGTGAGGTAGACGTCGGCGACTGCGACGATCAGCGCTGCCACCACGCCCACAGCGATGCCGGCGATCGCGGCTGCCACGGCAGAGCGCTCCCGCACGAAATAGCCGGCTCCGGCCCCCACGGCGCCGATAGCGGCCATGCCAGCGAAGAACGAGAACAGCGTCATGAACAGGACCATGCTGATTATCGCGCCGGGTACAGCCCCAAATCCGCCCTCGGTGCCTGCCAGGACCAACGGAAACTGCCAGACAAGGGCCGTCAGGCCAGCCGCCGCAGGAGCCGACAGCACCGCCCATCCTGCCCCAACCAGCACGCCTCGAACTGTCTGATCCCTCATGGCCAGACGCTAGAACACCGGCCACCACCAGCGCCCTGGAACCGCTCTGCTCGAGATTCCCGATGCGTGGCCCGGCCATGCGAAGACAGGTCGATACCGCACCCGGTGGTGACCGCGCCTACTGGAGCACGGGCGGACGCGCATCCCCCTGTGACTGTGACAGCTGCAGGCGCCAAATCCTTCTGCTGCGCCGCCGCCGCAGCGCCCCGGAGGTCACCATGTGTAGGAGTACTTCCACCACGAGTCGTCGATGTGCTCGAGCGTGTCGGACTCGCGACCTTCACCAGGTGTGGCCGGGGCACCGTTGCCGTCGCGGTAGATCCATCCGGAGACCTGGAAGAAGGACGTGTCGGCGTCGGACACTCTCACCTCGCCCGGAGTGCGAGCGTCCACTGAACGGATCTCGACTGCACCAACTTGCCGCGGCGGGTCGTAGGACTGGAAACCGCGCTCCGGTGGATCAGCACGGATTTGCGCCACGAGCGCGTCCATCTCGTCACGCGATTCAGTGAACCCGGGGGTCGGGAAAAACAGAACTACCGCGGTCGAGGCCAGAACAGAAACGACGGGGGCGACGATCCACCATGTCCAGCGTGCCCGGCGGGCCAGAGCCATCACCACAAGCGACAACCAGAACAGACCCAGCACACCCAACACCGGCACCGCGAAAATGGAGTAGATGAACACGTCGCCCTGCTCGATGTTCCGCCGGAGGAGAAAAGGATGGTCAGCAACAAGCATCACCGCTGGAAGAAACACCAGCACAACGACAACCGACAACGCGATCGCCACCCGCCGACTGGACCACCACGCGGTATCGACCGCGAGGAACCGCCGTCGCCGCCAAGGACCAGACCGCTGCGCGTAATCGACAGTCACATCACTCACGGTACGGCTGCGCAGCCACGAAACAGCTGATTCCACAATGGCGACCACGGTCGTGGAGCACCCGGCCCAGGCCCCGAGTCCCGCGCCGCGTCTACCACCGAAGGGCTCCGACACGACAACGGCGACGCCCACAGGGGGCGACATCCGGTAATTCGACGTTCTGTAAAGCTAAGGATGCCGGGGCAACGCTGCGATCGCGGAAGGCCACCCCTCGTCCACCAAAGTTGGCCTTGCAAACTAGTCCACCGGCGCGGCCAGCTATCTGCCGGGACCCGCTCGAAGTACTTCTCGGTACCCGACGGCTCCCAACAAGCTAACCCGGAACTCGAGCCTCTGGTTCTGCGCAGAGGATGCTGCATCACAGATCAAACCGTCAGACATTCGGCGAAGGTCGATCCGGACCATATCCGGGTCCTCGTAAACTGTCGTGACGAATTCCCCTCGGCTGCTCGAGACGTTTGCAGCCAAGATGACTTCGGCTCCCTGCACGGGCGTCCATGAAATCGGTTCGATTACTTCGAACCGAGCGGTCGGCGGAGCGCTCGTGAAACGAACCGTATCGACGGGTGGGGCCGGCGGGCGTGCATCCTCCAACCAGGGCTGTCCGCTCGCACGGTCGACCCTCAACGCACCGTCCCTGCCATCCTCGCCCGGCCCCGCCCAAGTGTGGCCACACAATTCGTGTTCCCGGACCCAAGTACTCCCAGCACTTAACCCAACCGCGACCAAGACGATGACCGCTAAAATCTTTACGATCGGACCGCGACGCGGTTGTGTCATGCGACCAGCCAGCCCTCGCCCTCGCAATAAGACCAGGCACTCATCGGTCCAGCATAGATCCCGAGCCACATCTTGCGGGCCCATGCGACGATAACGCGATGAAGTACCGGGGTGTGGGAGCGCTCGCATGGGCGGTGTCATGCCTGCTGGTGACCAGTTCCTGCACAACTGGACTGCCGTGGGCGCCGGCATCGCTGGCCGAGCGCACGACGAGCTCTCTTGACGCGGTCGGCGCCGACGTTGAGGACGCACTCGTGACGCAGGCCGGTGGGGGGCTGGACTCGGCGCACGCAGGCCCGGTTCACCACGTGCCGTGGCCAGGGTGGGTCCACCGGCCAGCAATACGACATCGGAGAACGGGGGCTCCCGTCGGTATTGTCTCAGGACTGGGATGTCGCCGTCGCCGTCGCGCGCTCTGCCGCTAACGCCCACGGTTACACCCGCGAGTCGATGAGCACTATATCGGGCACCCGACGGCACGTCTTCGCCGATGACGAAGGCAACACCGTCGAGATCCAGCTTCACCATCAATCAGGCTCGTTCTCGCTCTCTGCGGTCTCTGGGTGTCGAACCCAGTGGTGAGACCCCACCCAGCCACCGGCGCCCCGGAAGGACCAAGACCGCGCCCGCCGCCGGCGAGCGCACCGATCACCCTGCTCGCCCCGGCGGGACGCAACCAGGCCCACCTACTGCCCCGGGCGTAGGCGGCCGACCCGATGGGTAGTCAGGTCGGGCAGGAAAGCCCGACCCGAGGACCATGGGGCGTTAACATAAGGGGGAAGGTCTGGGGTCAGCATTTCGGCGCCGGGCCAACACGGTGGGGTGGCCTGATCGATAGACCAGCGCGATCATCCTGCCTTTGCAGGTCTTAGGGATGCGGGCCGGATTTCATCGGTTACCTTCTGTAAAAGTCCGGTGGGAGATCACACGCCCGCATCCCTTAACACCACGCCAGGCAATGGAGGTCTCGGATGGACATCCTTTCCGGCTTCAACTTCAGACGGACCGCGCAGCAGGACAAGGCCGATCCTCGGCAGGCCCGCAACAGTGCTGGCGGGTTCGCGTTCACCGTCACTCCCGAGATTCGGTTGCGGCGGTTCCTGGTTCTGGGCACCGAGGGGGGCACCTACTACGCCTCGGCTCGGGACCTGACCAAAGACAACGCCGATTTAGTAGTGGATTTTGCCCGCAACCGGCCACTTGATCTGGTCCGGGAGATTGTGGCGATCTCGCAGGCCGGGCGAGCTCCGAGGCAGAACCCGGCACTATTTGCTCTGGCGGCCGCGGCCTCCCTGGGCGATGACACCGGCCGCGCGGCAGCCCTTGAGGCACTGCCGGACGTGGCGCGCACCGGCACGCATCTGTTCCTGTTCGCTGGCTACGTTGAGCAGTTCCGCGGGTGGGGGCGTGGTCTTCGCCGAGCGGTGGGCAACTGGTACCTCACCCCTGCGGTCGACCAGGTCGCCTACCAGGCAATAAAGTACCGGCAGCGGCATGGATGGACGCACCGTGATCTGTTGCGCCTTGCCCACCCTGTCACCGGGGACGCCGAACGTCGTGGACTGTTCGACTACATCGTCCGCGGCACCGTCGATGCCGTACCGGCGATCGTCGAAGGATTCGAACGCGCTCAACACGCTGGCGCTGATATCCCCGCCCTTGTCCGTGAATACGGCTTGTCCTGGGAGATGTTGCCTGACTCGGCGCTGGGTCGGCCCGAGACCTGGGAGGCGCTACTTGATGCCGGGGTGCCGCAGACGGCGCTGCTTCGCCAGCTCCCCCGGTTGACCCGACTGGGCCTGCTCACACCGATGGGCTCTCGTACCGCTGCGGTCGCCGCGCAACTGACCGACGTCGACCGGCTCACCCGTGCTCGCGTGCACCCGATCTCTGTTCTGCTCGCGCAACGCACCTACGCCTCAGGCCGCAGCGCCCGCGGCGAGAGCGAATGGTCGCCGTCGGCGCCTATCGTCGACGCCCTCGACGCCGCCTTCTACGCAGCGTTCGAGGCGGTAGAACCCTCAAACACACGTCACCTGCTGGCATTGGACGTCTCCGGTTCGATGACGGCCCCCATCTCGGGAATGCCGCTCTCGGCCCGGGAAGCCTCCACAGCACTGGCCCTGGTTACGGCCGCAACCGAACCGGACCACCACATCGTGGGGTTCACCGGCCCGCAGACCTGGTTCGCCCGCGCACACACCGGGCTCAGTGAGTTGCCCATCAGTCCACGCCAACGCCTCGACGATGCACTTCGCGCAGTCAGTGACCTGCCCTTCGGGAGGACCGATTGCGCACTACCCATGACGTGGGCCCTGGAAAACCGCGTGGAGGTCGACGTCTTCACCGTGTATACCGACAACGAGACGTGGGCCGGACGAATCCACCCACATCAAGCGCTGCAGCAGTACCGACGCGAGATCAATCCACAGGCGCAGCTGATCGTGGTGGGCATGACCGCCACCGAGTTCACCATCGCCGACCCCACCGACGCGGGAATGCTGGATATCGCCGGATTCGACTCGGCCACCCCCTCACTGATCTCGGGCTTCGCCCGCGGCGACATCTGACACCGATCTCCCCTCGGATCTCGGCACCGGCTGGCGAGCACGGCTGCGCGTCGGCCCGAGGGCGTACGCCCCCGTCACACACGACTGCCCGACCCGATCGTCGCCACGCCGACGTCGCTGGCCGGGGGCGTCGGGACAATAAGAAGGACAACGAGGAGAAGCAATGGCTGAAGAGCTGCCGCAGGACTCTCTTGCGGCGCATTGGGGCCAGCTCGCCGTTCTCGGACTCCTGGCGTGGTTCCTCGGGGTAATCCCCGGAGCTCTAGCCGGAGCCGACGTCTGTCAACGGATCCACGAGCAGTACCGCGCTGCCTACGGCGTCACACCAGATGGGCTGGGATGCGCGGTGCCCGGTGCCACTTCGTGGGCACTGTCTACCGTCGTCATTTTTGCTCTGGCGGTGTGGTGGGGCTCCGGTCGAGGATTTCCGCCCGCAAGGCTTCGTCTCGGCCGGTCGATGCTCGGCGTTGCAGCAGCGTGGTTCGTCGTCCCCGCAGTGGCATTCCTCGTAGTCGGTACCCAACCTGACACCGAGGACAAGGCGTGGGTGCTCGGCGCCGGAATGGCCTACCTCATCGCCTCCCTCTCCGCAGGCATCGGCGCATGGCCCACAAGAAACCTGGCCAAGCCCGCCGCAGCATTTGCCACGCTTTTCGCTGCAGCTCCTCCGCTGCTCTATCTGGTGCACGAGGTGTTCGGCATTCTCGTAGCCGCGGTGCTCGCTGCGCCGGCTCTTGGCCTGGCATTCGCGGCCGCGCTGTCCTCGCCACGGTCAGCCAGCGTCGCTTGATGGGCGGGCAGAAACGGCGAGCAAGCGCCTGTGCGATCGTCCATCGCGATCTCGTGCGGGCACACGTTCGCCCTCCTGGGCCCCAGTGCCGCGGCTAAAACCAATCGTCCCATCTACCTACAGTATTTTAAGACACTCGACACCGCCCAGGACGGTGGCCGGTTTTGAGTCGTTTTCCTGGGCCTTCGGCCACCTACCCGCGTCTCACTAAGTCGTCTTGACGGGTTCTGTCGCAGGAGCCGCTTCGGTAGGGGTTTATGGGGCAGAATCAACACATGAGG
>NZ_JBSHML010000018.1:0-90499 GCF_053645335.1 Dietzia sp. NPDC055340
GCTGTCACGCGTGGCGGGGCCGCCCTCTGTTCGGATCTGTCAGTGCGTGGCCAACTCGATCCGCTCCCTGCGCGCCCGCGGCAACTCGGTGCCGCTCTGCAGGTCCACGCGCACGTGGTGCAGCACCGCTCCACGCACCGGGAACGCACCGTCGTAGGCGTGGCTCACGGCACTGCCGCGACTGCGACCGACGTCCAGTGTCTCGTTCATGCTGAACATCGCCGGTGCGGTCACCGCGATGCGCCCGGCACCCACCTGCTCGCCGTCGACGAACAGCACCAGGTCGGCGCCCGCGGCGATCCCGCCGTCGTAGGCGAATTCCAGCTCCACCGTGTGCGCGCCCGGCGCCAACGGCGCGGTGCCCTCGGCCTTGCCGCGTGCGCGACCGAAGAAGTTGTACTCGAACACCGGCACGCCCTCGAGCAGGTACAGCGCCATCCCGCCGAAGCGGCCGCCCAGACTGAGTAGCACGCCCTCGCACGGGTCGTCCTCAGCGGTCTCGGGGGCCACGTCCAGTGACGCCGACAGCAGGAAGCCCCGGTTGAACAGCTTCGGCGCGGCCTTCTCGTTGAGTCCGTCCATGTGCGGGTACAGCGTGATGGACGAGCGGCCCGCCATGGGGTGCGGCGGCCGGTTCTCGGCGCCGGCCTGGCGACCGACCGTGGAATCATCGAGCGGCAGCACGTCATACCGGGCCGCCTCGGCGATGAACTTGGTCTTGAGCCGCTCGAGGAGCTCCGGATGCTCGGCAGCCAGGTCGCGGGACTGCGACCAGTCGACGCTCGTGTCGTACAGCTCCCACCTGCTCTCGGACAATGGGGTCAGGTCGACGCCCCCGGTGGCCATGAGCCACGGCGCACGCTGCGCGGTGACGGCGGTCCACCCGTGGTCGTAGATCCCGCGGTTGCCGAAGATCTCGAAGTACTGCGTGGTGTGCCGGTCAGGCGCGTCGGGCGCGGTGAACGTGTACGCCATGCCCACGCCCTCCAGCGGCTTCTGCGCCACCCCGTCCACGGTGTGCGGCATGGGCAGGCCGGCCGCCTCGAGGATGGTGGGCGTGATATCCACGCAGTGGTGCCACTGGTGGCGCAGGCGCCCGGGCTCGGCGATCCGTCCCGGCCAGTGCGCGACCAGCCCGTTGCGGGTCCCGCCGTAGTGCGAGGCGACCTGCTTGGCCCACTGGTACGGGGTGTTCAGCGCCAGCGCCCACGACGAGGGGAAGTGTGGGTACGACTCCGGCCCGCCGAGCGAGTCCCAGTTCTCCAGGAGCTCCTCGGTGGTCGAGGCGATCCCGTTGAGACCGGCCAGATAGTTGAACGCGCCCAGACGGCCGCCCTCGGTGGACGCGCCGTTGTCCCCCACCATGTACAGGACCAGGGTGTTCTCCAGCGCTCCGGTGGCCTCGAGGTGGTCGATCATCCGCCCCACCTGGTCGTCGGTGTGCTCGAGGAACCCGGCGTACAGCTCCATGAGGCGGGCGGCCACACGGCGCTCGTCGTGGTCCAGCTCGTCCCAGTGCGGCAGGCCGGGCGACCACGGGCCCAGCTCGGTGTCATCCGGCACCACGCCGAGTTCCTTCTGCCGGGCCAGTGTGCGCTCGCGCAGCGCGTCCCAGCCGTCGTCGAACTCACCGGAGTAGCGGTCCCGGTACGACTCGGGCACGTGCAGCGGCGCGTGGACGGCGCCGAACGGCAGGTAGCAGAACCACGGCTGGTCGGGGGCCACGGAACCCAGCTCGTCGGTCCACTGGATCGCGCGGTCCACCAGGTCCTCGGTGAGGTGGTAACCCTCCTCCGGGGTGCGCGGCGGATCGACCTGTCGGCGTCCGTCGTAGAGGACGGGCACGAAGTGGTCGGCCTCGGCGCCGAGGAATCCGTAGAAGGTGTCGAACCCCTCCTCGGTGGGCCAGCGGTCGAACGGCCCGGCGGCCGTGGTCTCCCACGGCGGGGTCTGGTGCATCTTGCCGAACGCGCCGGTGGCGTAGCCGTTGCCGCGCAGGACCCGGGCGACGGTGGCGGCCGAGTCGGGCCGGACCCCGGTGTAGCCGGGGGCGCGGGTGGCCATCTCGGAGATCACGCCCATGCCCACGCTGTGGTGGTTCCGGCCGGTGAGGGTGGCCGCGCGGGTCGGCGAGCACAGGGCCGTGGTGTGGAATCGCGTGTAGCCGGCGCCGTCCCGGGCCAGCCGCTCGATCGTGGACGTGCGACACGGGCCGCCGAAGGCCGAGGAGGTGCCGAAGCCGACGTCATCGAGCATCACCAACAGGATGTTGGGCGCGCCGTCTGGGGCGTGGACCTGCTCCGCGCCGGGGAACGCGTCCTGCTGGTGGCGCCGGTCCATCTCGGCGGGGATCCGGCCGGCGAGGCGGCGGGCCGGGAGGACATGCCGGTCGAGATCGCTCATGCCGGCACGTCCCCCTCGATCGCGACCCGCTCCATGACGCGGCGGTTCGGGAAGTAGTCACTACACGCGTAGTGCTGGGTGGCGCGGTTGTCCCAGAACGCCACCGTCCCCGGCCTCCATCTCAGTCGTACCTGGAAGTCGGGCATCTTGACCTGGTCGATCAGGCGCCGCAGCAGGTGCGCGCCCTCCTCGGGGTCGACGCCGTCGATCCGCGTCGTGAACAGGCTGTTGACGAACAGCAGCTTGCGACCGGTCTCGGGATGGGTGCGCACCACGGGATGGTGCTGCGGCGGGTAGGTCTCCTGCATCGCGGCCAGCTTCTCGGGCGTCATGCCGAGCCCGAACGACGGCGTGAAGTCGTGGGTGGCGGTGAGACCGTCGATGCGCTCCTTGATGTCGGAGGGCAGGGCCTCGTAGGCGTTGCCCATGTCGGACCACAGGGTGTCGCCGCCGGCCTCGGGGACGTCGATGGCACGCAGGACCGACCCGAGCGGCGGGCGCTGCTGCCACGAGACGTCGACGTGCCAGATGTTCTCCATGCCGGGGTTGTCCTGGCCGCGGTCGAACCGGACGACCTCGGGGAGCTCGCCCTGGTCGAGCAGTGGGTGGACCTCGAGCTCGCCCCAGTTCGCGGCGAAGTCGCGGTGCTGGCGGGCGGTCACGTGCTGCTGGTCGCGGAAGAACAGAACCTTGCGCTCGAGCAGCGCGCGCTTGAGCTCATCGATCTGCGCCGATGTGGGGTCGGCCAGGTCCACACCGGAGATCTCGGCCCCGATGTACGGGGTGACCGGCCGGACCCCCACGTGCTGGTAGGGAGCCGGGACGGCGTCGTCGGCGCTCAGCCGCAGCCGTTTGGGGCCGAACTCTATCTGGTGCTCACCGATGGTGATCTGCAAGACGGTGTGTCCTTTCCGGGACTCGCGCAGGGTGTGGCGAGGGGGTATGACACAGACTGTAGACATTCGTCTACAGTCCTGTCCATGGATAGCCCGAAATCGCACCGACCCACCGGGCGCGAAGCCGTGCGACGCGCCGTACTGGGCACCGCTCGCAGGATCTTCGCCGCCCGGGGCCCCCGCGCACCACTGCGGGAGGTCGCCGACGCCGCCGAGGTCAACCTCGGCCTGATCCACCGACACGTCGGAAACAAGGACGACCTGCTCGCGGCGGTCCTCGACCAGGGGCTCCGGCACGGGTCCGCGCGACTGGACGGTTACGACGACGCCGGGGCGGCCATCCGGTCCATGCTGCTGGGCGCCACCGACAATCCCGACTTCAGCCGCCTGCTGGTGTGGCTCTCTCTCGACCCGGGCGCGGTGGGCCGCCCGGTCCTGGACGCCTCGACCCGCCCGGCGCAGGCGGTGGCGCGCATGACCGATCCCCCGCCGGTCGACACCCTCCACCTGGCACTGGCCCTGACCACCGTCTACGCGTGGCCGGTGCTGCGCGAGCAGATCCTGGACGTGCTGGGCTTCACGCAGGACGCGCGTGCGGACGTGGACGCGCGGATGGCGGACCTGGTGGCGCGCGTCGTGACAGGATCCGGTGCGGAGTCCACGACGGAGAGAGAAGAAGTATGACGACGACGAGCTCGTGCTGCGCCCCGTCCGGCCCGCTCGGTCCGGATGACGCGCGAACGCGACCTGAGAAGAGCCCGGATTCCGGGGCGGCGCCGGGGCCCGGCGCCATGGTTCCGGGAGCGGGCGCCGGGCGACCGCGTCGACAGAAGGTGATTCCCGCGGGATCGTTCCTGATGGGCGACCACCACGACGAGGGCTACCCCGACGACGGCGAGTTGCCGTTGCACGAGGTGCGGTTGCGATCGTTCCGGATGGACGAGACAGCGGTGACCAACGCGCAGTTCGCGACCTTCTGCAAGGACACCGGTTACGTGACCGAGTCCGAGCAGGTCGGTGTGTCGGCGGTGTTCCACCTCGCCGTGGACGCCGCCCCCGCCGACGTGCTGCACCAGCTCGACACCACGCCGTGGTGGGTGGCGGTGCGGGGTGCGGACTGGCGGCACCCGGGCGGGCCGCGGAGTTCCATCACAGACCTACAGAACCACCCGGTGGTGCACGTCTCGTGGAATGACGCGTCGGCCTACTGTCAGTGGGCGGGAGCCCGGCTCCCGACCGAGGCCGAGTGGGAGTACGCGGCGAGGGGCGGGCTGCCGGCCGCCCGGTTCCCCTGGGGTGACGAGCTCACGCCACGGGGGCGATGGAACCTGAACGTGTGGCAGGGCCGGTTCCCCGCGCACAACTCCCTGGACGACGGGTATCTGACGACCGCGCCGGTCCGGGCGTTCCGACCGAACGCCTACGGTCTGCACCAGATGGTCGGCAACGTCTGGGAGTGGTGCGCGGACACGTTCGACCCCGGCTGGTACGCCGTGTCCGGGGTCGACAACCCCCTCGGACCCGATCCTGAGGAGCTCTCGGAACTGGCCCCCGGCCGCGCGCCGGGCGTCGGTGACTGGCGGGTCATGCGGGGCGGGTCGTACCTCTGCCACGACTCCTACTGCTACCGCTACCGGGTCGCGGCGAGATCGTCCAACACCGCCGACTCAGCCTCCGCCAACCTCGGGTTCCGGTGCGTCCGCGACCTCTGACTTCTGCGCGCCAATACCTACCCCGGCGCGAAGTGCGGCCTCCACCATGTCGTAGAGGTGCGCCAACACGCTGTCGAAATCCGAGTTGACCACCGTGTTGTTCGCGTCCCGACGATCCTCGTACACCGCCAGTGACCCGGTGAACATCTGCGTGGCCAGGTCGATGCGTTCGAAGGCCGTGCGCCGGGGCAGGTGAGACAGCACGTCGATCAGCCGCACCACAACGTCGTCGGTCGTGGTGCGCAGATTCACCTCCGGCACAGCCGGACCCATGACGGGCCCGACCCGCTGGAGGAATCGCGCGTAGTGGGTGGCCTCCGGCTGCGCACGCAGCAGGTCGACCATCGGGCCGAACAACACGTGCACGAGCGAGGTCAGATCGGTTCCCAGCCCCTGCTCGTCGACCTCGGCCAGCCGACGCTTGCGCTCGACGTCCAGGGCCACGAGCCGCCGGCGCAGGATCTGGGTGATCAACCCGTCCCGGCTACCGAAGTGGTACTGGACGGCGGAATTGTTCCGGTGCCCCGCCATCGCCGCGACATCGCGCATCGAGACGTTGTCCAGTCCCCGCTCGCCGATGAGCTTCTCGGCGACCTCGATCATGGCCGCCTTGGCGTCTCTGTTCTCGGCCTGGACGCCGGGCTCCACCCCGTCCGGCATGTCACCGGCGACGACGTCAGATCTTGGCTGCACCGGGACTCCACTTCCGTCCCGCGGCCTCACCCAGCTGGTTGAAGCTCAGCACGGTGAGAAACAGGACGACGGCCGGGACACCCACGAGGTAGGGGTACCGCTGGAAGTCCGCCTGGCCCGCGCTGATCATGTTGCCCCAGGTCGGCTCCGGCCTCGGGATACTCAGCCCGAGGTAGCTCAGCGACGCCTCGGCGACGATGAGCACCGCCACCAGCATGAAGCTGTAGGAGAAGATCGCCGGGAAGATGTTCGGCGCGACCTCCCGCAACATGATCCGGATCTCGCCCGCACCGAGGGACCTCGCGGCGGTGACGAAGTCGCGCTTGGCGTAGGTCATGGCATTGGCCCGCACGAGGCGCGCGAAGGACGGCACCACCATGATCCCCAGCGCGAGGGTGACGTTGGGCAGCGTGGGGTTGAGCACGGTGACGATCGCGATGAGCAGAACCAGGGAGGGGAATGCCAGAAGGGTGTCGGTGAGGATCGAGACCACGCGGTCGGTCCAGCCGCCGCGGTAGCCGGCGACCAGGCCGAGGGCGCCGCCGATCAGGGCGCCGATCACCACGCCGCCGATGCCCACCACCAGCGACACGCGGGCGCCGTAGAGCAGTCCGCCCAGGACGTCCAGGCCCTGGGAGTCCGTTCCGAGTGGGTGCCCGGATCCGAGGTCCGGCGGGAGCATCGAGGCGGTCGTCAGCGCCAGGGAGGGATCGCGAGCCTCGGCGATCGGCAGGAAGTCAACGATCAGTGCGCCCAGGACGATGACGACGGTCCAGCCCAGTGCGAGCCAGGTGCCGAGTCCGGAGACCCGGGGCAGTGAGCGGCGACGCCTGCCGGGCGTCACGGGGGCGACCGGGTCCACGGGCATATCGGTGCGGGTCGAAGAGATGTCAGCCACGGCGGATCCTCGGGTCGATGAGTGCGTAGGTGATGTCCACGGCGGTGTTGACGAGGACGTAGAAGATGGCGATCACGATCACCCCGCCCAGAACGACCGGGAGGTTGTCGTTCTGGACCGCGTCGACGATCATGCTGCCCATTCCTGGGAGGTTGAACAGGCGCTCGACCACCACGGTGCCACCGATGAGCCGACCGAGGCTGATGCCCGCGAGCGTGACGATGGACACCGTCGACGGGCGCAGCGCTTCGGAGACCAGGACGTGCCCGGTGGGCATGCCCTTCGCCCGGGCGGAGAGCACGAAGTCCTGCTGCAGCGTCGAGATCATGTCCGTGCGCAGGACACGGGTGAAGATCGCGACCTCCATGAGTGCCAGAGTCAGTGCCGGCAGGGCGATACTGCGGAGATTGTCCCCGAGCCCCTCGGCGATGGGCACGAACCCCTGGCGGGGGAACTCCGGCAGCAGCAGCGCGATGAGCGCGAGCACGCCGCCCACCACGAGTCCACCGATGAGGGCGCGTCCCCACATCACACCGGGCGCGCCGCGGCCACCTCGCTTACCGATCGGCGACAGCGCGACGGCCAGTCCGATGACCACCGCGGCCCCGAGGATGACCTGCTGAGCCAGCGAGTGGTTGAACACGAACAGGTAGATGAGCAGCAGGCCGGCCACGAAGCTCGGCACCGAGATGAACGCGAACGCGACGATCGAGGCGACCTGGTCGAAGACCCCGCCACGCCGGTAGGCGGACCAGACCGCAACCGGCACGGCGATCGCCAGCGACAGGATGATCGCGGTGAATGCGAGCTGCATCGTGACGGGCAGCGCGTTGCCGATCATCTCTCCCACGGACTGGTTGGGCGGGATGAGCGAGTTGCCGAGATCGCCTTGCACGATGTCGCCAGCCCAGTTGCCGAAGCGGGTGGAGACCGGATCGTCGAGACCGAGTTCTTCTCGCGCCAGCTGGTACTGCTCTTCGGTCGCGCCGGGACCGACGGCAGACGCCGCCGAGTCTCCCGGCACCGCCTCCATCAGGAAGAACGCGCCGATCGCGGCGAGTATGACGACGACGGCCGCGTGCAGAGCGCGTTCGCCAATGAACCTGAGCACGTGGGGGGACCCTCCATTTGAGACACCGCATGAGGCGGTCGCTTAATTTTCTTGACGTGGACACACTAAGCCGTGATACTCATCACAGCAAGACGGATTAAGTAGATGACTTAGACCGGACCACGATCCTGAGGAGGCAGTCATCCCCGCAGCTTCATCGCGCCGGCCGGACACCCCGGCCGGCGGCGCAGACCTGTTGTTGGAGGTCCGCGACCTACGCACCCACATCGACACCCCCGGGGGACGAATCACCCCGGTCGACGGAGTCGACATCTCACTGCGCCGCGGTGAGACCATCGGCATCGTCGGCGAGTCCGGCTCCGGCAAGTCGATGCTGGTCCGGTCGATCATGGGCATCGCCCCGACCACCGCGCGGATCGATCCCGCGTCGACGGTGCGGTTCGACGGGCGCGACGTCCTGTCCCTCACCCAGCGCGAGTCGCAGAAGTTCTGGGGTCGGGAGATCGCCATGGTCTTCCAGGACCCGCTGACCTCGCTTAACCCGATCCGGACGATCGGCCGGCAGATCACCGACCCGCTGCGCCACCATCTGGGGCTGAGCCGGCGGGAGGCGACCGACCGCGCCGTCGAACTGCTCGAGCGGGTGCGCATCCCCTCCCCCCGTGTACGCATGAACGAGTACCCGCACCAGCTCTCGGGCGGAATGCGTCAGCGCGTCGGTATCGCGATCGCGCTGTCCTGCTCCCCCAAACTGCTCATCGCCGACGAGCCCACGACCGCCCTGGACGTGACCGTGCAGCACGAGATCCTCGACCTGCTGCACGCCCTCCAGTCCGACGGGGACATGGCGATGATCCTGGTCAGCCACGACCTGGCGGTGGTCTCCCAGCACACTGACAGGATCGGCGTGATGTACGCCGGCCATTTCCTCGAGGTAGGCGATACCCGCGCCCTCCTGGACGAGCCCGCACACCCGTACACCGGGGCACTGCTCAGCTCCATTCCGCGCCCCGACCTGCCGCCGCACACGCGGCTGACGGTCATCGAGGGCCGGCCCCCGAACCTCCGGGACATGCCGACCGGATGTCGGTACGCCCCGCGGTGCACCCGGGCACAGGACGACTGCCTGCAGGTCGATCCCCCGCTCGAGGACCTGAGGGCCACGGGAGCCTCCGGCTCCGAAGCGCACAGGGTCGCCTGCTTCCACCCCACCATCCCCGCCCGGGCGAACATGAGTAGCGAGGCATCATGACCGGCATCCCCTCGAGCGTCGCGGACGAGTCGACCCCGGCCGGTGCCGGCCGGGCCGCGGACGCCAAGCTCGTCGTCGACGCCGTGACCGTCGAGTACCACACCCGCAAGGGCACGGTCCACGCCGTCTCGGACGTCTCCCTCGACGTCCCCCGCGGCTCGACACTCGCCCTGGTGGGCGAGTCGGGCTGCGGTAAGTCCAGCCTCGGACGCGCGATGCTCCAACTGCCCCGTCCCACCTCGGGCCGTGTGATCGTGGACGAGACCGACCTGTGCGGTCTCTCGGGCGCCGCGCTCAAGCACGCCCGGAAGATGATCCAGATGGTGTTCCAGGACCCCATCTCCTCGCTCAACCCACGGCGCACGGTCCGGGACATCGTGGCCGAGGGGCTGGAGATCCAGGGCGTGGGCAGCGGACGCGCCGAGATCCGTCAGCGGGTCGACGCGGCACTGGAGGCCGTCGGGCTGGACCCCGCCCACGCCGGCGACCGCCGTCCCTCGGAGTTCTCGGGCGGACAGTGCCAGCGAATCGCCCTGGCCCGCGCCCTGGTGCTCGAGCCCGAGGTCTTGGTGTGCGACGAGCCGGTCTCCGCGCTCGACGTGTCCGTGCAGGCGCAGATCCTGAACCTGCTCGAGGACATGAAGGAGCGCTACCGGCTGACGATGGTGTTCATCTCCCACGACCTGTCGGTGGTGCACAACATCGCCGACCAGGTGGCGGTGATGTATCTCGGCCAGGTGTGCGAGGTCGCCGACACGGAGGCGCTCTACGGCGCCCCTGCACACCCGTACACGATGCTGCTCATCTCGTCCGCCCCCACGCTCGGCGGCACCCTCGCCGACTCCCTGGGCGAGGCGCCCATCGCGGCCACGAGCTCCGAGCTGCCGTCCCCGCTCAATCCCCCGTCCGGCTGCCGATTCCGGACCCGGTGCCCCCGGGCCACCGAGATCTGCGCGACCGAACGCCCACAACTGATCGACATCGCACCCGGCCACAAGGTCGCGTGTCACCACCCTCTCGAGGAGAACTGAATGAAGCGCACTACCGGCGCCTTCGCCGTGCTGGCCGCGGCGACGCTGACCCTGACCGCCTGCGGAGGGGGGCCTGACGATTCCTCGAGCGCCTCGGGCGGCGGCGGACTCACCCCGACCGAGTCCGGCCGGTGCACCGAGGACCAGGTCGGCGGCACCATCACCATGGGTGAGTACGTCATGCTGCCCACGTTCATGCCCGGTCAGGGCCAGTACGGGATCCGCGGCGGCGCCGAGTCCGCCGCCATCTACGACCGGCTCATGCGCTGGAACCCGGAGGCCGAGGAGTTCGAGCCCAAGCTCGCCGAGTCGCTGGAGTCCAACGACGACAACACGGTCTGGACCTTGAAGCTGCGCGAGGGCGTGAGTTTCTCCAACGGCGATCCCGTCACCGCCGAGGACGTCGCGTTCACCATCGGCCTGCACCAGGACCCGGCCACCCGCTCGGTCGTCATGACCGACGCCATGCAGGTCGAGGAGGCCGTGGCGGTCGACGAGCAGACTGTCGAGTTCACCCTCGCCGAGCCGTGGGCCGGCTTCCCGGTACTGCTGTCCGGTGCCGCTGGCGAGGTCATCCCCCAGGCGGCGTTCGAGGCGTCGACCCCGGAGGAGTGGGCGCGCAACCCGATCGGCGCCGGCGCGTTCGTCATGGACTCCTACACCCCTGATCAGAACGTCGTCCTGCAGCCCAACCCGGACTATTACGGCGGCCCGGTCTGCCCGACCCTGGAGTTCATCCGCATCCCCGGCTCCCAGGGCACCATCGACGCCTTCCAGACCGGTGAGCTGCAGGTCGGCGTCCTGCGTGGCGCCAAGTTCGTCACCGAGGCCCAGGACTCCGAGTTCCAGGGCTTCGAGGAGATCATCAGCTCCGGTTCCGTGATCAACATGAACTCCGGCAACGCCGGTTACGACGGTGTCCTCACCGACGAGCGTGCGCGCCGGGCCGTGGGTCACGCCATGGACCGCGACCTGTGGGACCAGCGTCTGGCCGGTGGCACGGGCCAGCCGACCTCGGCGCTCGTGGCCGAGTCCTCGCGCCTCTACGACAACCAGGAGGGCCCGAAGTACGACGCGGACGAGGCCAAGCGACTGGTGGACGAGGTCAAGGCCGAGAACCCCGATTGGGACGGCTCCCTCGAGCTGCTCATCTCAGACGGGCCGGAGAACGTCGAGGCGGGCGTCGTCGCCAAGGCGATGCTCGACGCCGCCGGGTTCGACGTCAGCATCGTCAACGCCCCGGTCTCCCAGGTCACCGCGCGCCAGTTCACGGGCGACTACGAGATCGTGATCGGCGGCCTGGCGCCGTCCGATGCCGACCTGGCCTCGACGTTCGCCGCCGCGATGACCCCCGGCGGTGCGACCAACCTCACCGGGATCGACGATCCGGAGCTGACCGCCGCTCTCACCGAGTTCAAGGCCGCCGCGGACGTGGACTCCCAGAAGGAGGCCCTCAACCGGGTCCAGGAGGTCTACAACCGGGTTCAGCCCTTCGCTGTGATGGCGAACGCGGAGCAGTACGTGATCGTCGACGAGTCGGTCAAGGGCATCGTGCCCACGCTGTCCTCGGTCATGCTCTTCGACGGCGCCTACGTCGAGGAGTGATCCCCGTCGGCCCCTGAGCGGGCCGCGTATCACCAGCTCCACCGCAGAACCGGGCCCCGGGTCATCCGCCCACCGGCGGGACGACCCGGGGCCCGCTCATACGCCTTCACCCCACCACAGGAGAATTCATGACCCGCGCTATCCGCGCTCTGTCCGTACTCGCCACCGCGACGATCGCCCTGACCGCGTGCGGCGGGGGTGGACCTGATTCCGACAATTCGGCCTCGGGCGCCACCGCGCCGGACCAGTCCGAGCGCTGCACCGCCGACCACGTCGGCGGGACCATCACCATGGGTGAGTACGCGATGCTGCCGTCCTTCGCCCCCGGCCAGGGCCAGCATGGCGTGCGCGGCGGATCCGAATCCGCCGCGGTCTACGACCGTCTCATGCGCTGGAACCCGGAGGCCGAGGAGTTCGAGCCCAAGCTCGCCGAGTCGCTGGAGTCCAACGACGACAACACGGTCTGGACCCTGAAGCTGCGCGACGGCGTGAACTTCTCCAACGGCGATCCCGTCACCGCCGAGGACGTCGTCTACACGATCGGCCTTCACCAGGATCCGGCCACCCGTTCGACGGTGATGTCCGATGCCCTGCAGGTCGAGCAGGCCGTGGTGGTGGATCCGCTGACCGTCGAGTTCACCCTCACCGAGCCGTGGGCCGGCTTCCCGATCCTGCTCGCCGGAACCGGTGGCGAGATCATCCCCCAGAAGGCTTTTGAGGCCACGGATCCGCAGGACTGGGCACGCAACCCGATTGGTGCGGGAGCATTCACCGTCGCCAGCTATACCCCCGACCAGGAAGTGGTGCTGGAGCCCAACCCGGACTACTACGGCGGCCCGGTCTGCCCGACTCTGAAGTTCATCCGCATCCCGGGCTCACAGGGCACGTACGAGGCGTTCCAGACCGGCGAGGTCCAGGTCGGGTTCCTGCGAGGTGCCAAGACCGTGACCGAGGCCCAGGACGCCGGTGACCGCGGTTTCGAGACCATCACGAGCTCCGGCTCGGTCGTCAACCTGAACACCGGGGCGGCCGGTTACGACGGTGTGTTCACCGACGAGCGGGCGCGCCGGGCCTTCGCCCACGCGCTCGACCGCGACCTGATCGACCAACGCCTCACCGGCGGTCTCGGTCAGCCGACCGACGCACTCATCGCGGAGTCCTCGCGCTTCTACGACGGTCAGCAGGGGCCGGCATACGACCTGGAGGCAGCCGAGGCCCTCGTCGACGAGGTCAGGGCAGAGCGTCCCGACTGGAACGGAGAGGTGACGCTGCTGATCGCCGACAGCCCGGAGAACATGGAGACCGGCGTCGCGCTCAAGGCGCTGCTGGACGCCGCGGGGTTCGAGGTGACCCTGGAGAACGCGCCCGTCACCCAGGTCGTGGCGCGCCAGTTCACGAACGATTTCGAGGCGGTCGTGGGCGGGCTCGCGACCTCTGATGCCGATCTCGCCAGCACTTTCTACAGCGCGTTCGCGCCGGGCGGATCGACGAACCTCACCGGCATCGACGATCCGGAGCTGACCGCCGCCGTCACCGCGTTCAAGGCCGCTCCGGATCTGGACTCCCAGAAGGAGGCGCTGAACCACCTCCAGGAGGTCTACAACCGGGTGGTGCCGCTGGCGGTGCTCGCCAATTCCGAGGAGTACGTCGTCGTGGGCGACACGGTTCGGGGCGTCTCACCGTCCCTGTACTCGACCTTGCTCTTCGACGGCGCGTACGTCCAGGAGTGACCGGCTCCTGAAGCCGACACGGCCCCGGATCCCGCGAGGGTTCCGGGGCCGTGCTGTATCCCGGCGACTGTCAGTGCACGCGCCGCAGCCTGGTGTTGACGAACTCACCCATGCCCCACCGGCCGAGCTCCCGGCCGTAGCCGGAGGCCTTGACCCCACCGAAGGGAAGACCGGCGCGGGTGGTGCCGTGCTCGTTGACGTAGACCATTCCCGCATCGATCCGGTCGGCCACCCGTGCCGCTTCGTCGGGGTCGGTCCCCCACACTGATCCGGAGAGCCCGAACCGGGTGTCGTTGGCGACCCGCAGCGCCTCGTCGAGTTCGGTGTAGCGGTAGATCATGGCGACGGGCCCGAACACCTCGTCGTGGTAGACGTCCATCTCGTCGGTGATGTCGGTGAGCACGGTCGGCTCCATGTAGGCGCCGGGCCGGTCGATCGGGTCGCCGCCGATCCGGAGCTTGGCGCCCTGTTCGACCGCGGTGCGCACCTGCTCCACCACGCCGTCGCGGGCGTCCTCGCTGGAGAGCGGCCCCATCTCGGTGGCCTCGTCGGTGGCCTCACCCACGGCGATGCGGCCGTAGAGGTCGGTGAGTCCGGCGACGAACTCCTCGTAGATGCCGTCCGGGACGAACATGCGCTTGGGCGAGTTGCACGCCTGTCCGGAGTTGGACAGGCGAGCGCGGCCGACGGTGTCGACCAGCTCACCGACATCGTCCGTGTCCAGGACGACGAGCGGGTCCGAGCCGCCCAGTTCCAGCACGCTCTTGGTGAGGTTCTTGCCCGCCACCTCTGCCACCGCCGCGCCGGCCCCCTCGCTGCCGGTGAGCGAGACGCCGTGGACACGCGGGTCGGCGATCATCTCCGCCACCTGATCGGAGGACGCGTAGACATTGACGTACGCGTCCGAGGGCAGACCCGCCTCGCGCTGGATGCGCTCGATGAGGGCGGAGCTCTTGGCACAGATCGAGGCGTGCTTGAGGATCACGGTGTTGCCGGCCATGAGGTTGGGGGCGGCGAACCTGGCGACCTGATAGTAGGGGTAGTTCCAGGGCATCACGCCGACCAGTGGCCCCACCGGCTCGACGGTCACGGTGTTCTCGCGGGCTCCGCTCACGTCGAGCGTCTCCGGCTCCAGCAGCGCGGGCCCGTGCTCGGCGTACCAGTGGTAGATGGACGCAGCCAGCTTCACCTCGCCGGCGGCCTGCGCGGTCGGCTTACCCATCTCCTCGGAGATCGCGGCGGCCAGCTCATCGACCCGGTCCGAGAACGCGTCGCCGATGGCCGCGAGGATCCGCGCCCGCTCGGCCGACGACCTGCGGCGCCACGAGTCGAATCCGTCGGCCACGCGGGAGATCACCGCGTCGATCTCGTGGTCTGCCAGGCCGTCGTATTCCGCAGCGGTCTGGCCGGTCGAGGGGTTGTGGGTCCGGTACGTGCTCATCCTGCGATCACATCCTGACGTGTCGGGGGTGTCTGGCCGCGACCGTACGCCCCCTCGACTTCCCCGCCCACCGCTCTCGGTCGCCGATCCGCCGCGCCCCGTCAGCGCACGTGCGTCACCAGCCCCGCCGGCTCACCAGCCCTGGTATCCCGGCGCGACCCGCGTCCACGGCGCGGCGACCTCGAGCTGACCGGCCAGCCGCAGCAGCAGGTCCTCCCGCGCGTAGTCGGCCACCAACTGCACCCCGACCGGCATACCGCGCTCGTCAGTGCCGGCCGGCAACGAGACGGCCGGCTGACCGGAGATGTTGAACGCGCTCGCGCACACCGAGTACGCCGAACTACGCGCCCACATCGACTCCGGATCGGTCACATCGAGAAAGCCCAGCTCCGGGGTGGTCGACGGCAGCGTCGGGAGCAGCAGCACGTCCACTCCGTCGGGCCCGAACAGTTCGGCCACCTTCCAGCCGGTCCGCTGCGCGGTCTGCAACGCCCGAGCCACTCCGGGGGCGGTATGGGTTCTCGCGTTCTCCAGGATTGTCCGGGTCCACGGCTCGATGTCGTCGTCGTCGAGCTCCCTCCCCAACTCCGCGAGACGGTCCTCGATGGTCGCCAACAGCTGGGCGCCCATGATCGTGCCCACGGTGGACAGCACCTCGATGGTGTCCAGGCCCAACTCCACCTCGCGCACCTCGTGGCCCAGCCCGGTCAGTGTCGCGGCGGTGCGGTCGACGGCGGCGGTGCAGTCCGGATCGGTGGGGAACGGCCCGGGCGCGACCCTCAACACGCCCACGCGCAGTCGACCCGGATCGATACCCACCTCCTCGACGAACGGGCGCGCCGGCGTGGGCGCCCCGTAGGCGTCGCCGGGCACGTGCCCGGCCACGACGTCCAGCAACGCGGCGCTGTCCCGGACGCTGGTGGTGACCGCGTGGTGGTAGGCCACCGGGGCGGCGAGCCCGATGGGATGCGGCCAGGTGGGGACGCGGCCGCGGCTGGGCTTGAGTCCGACGAGTCCGCACATCGCGGCGGGGATGCGGATCGAGCCGCCGCCGTCGGTGGCGTGCGCCACGGGCACCATTCCCGAGGCGACCGCGGCCGCCGACCCGCCACTGGAACCGCCGGTGGAGTAGCCGGTGTTCCAGGGGTTGCGGCACGGCCCGTGCAGCAGTGATTCGGTGGTGGTGGTCTTGCCCATCTCGGGCACGTTGGTGGTGCCCAGGACCATCATCCCGGCGGCCTTGTAGCGCTGGACGATGGTGCTGTCCACGCTGGCCACGACGTCGGCGAACAAGCGCGAACCGTCGGCGGCGGGCAGACCGGCGACGTCGGTGCCGAGGGACTTGATGACGATCGGCACGCCGCGCATCGGTCCGTCGGGCAGGCCCGCGGCGACCTCGGCGCGAGCCTCGTCGAAGCGGGTGGCGACCATCGCGTTGAGCGCCGGGTCGTGGGCCTCGATACGGCTGATGGCCTGTTCCAGCACGTCGGCGGGGTCGAGGTCGCCGGCGCGGATGTCGGCGGCGAGCGCCAGGGCGTCACGGGGGTCGGTGGTCATGGCGAGGGACTCCTTGGGGTGGGGTGGTGTACTACGACGACGACAACGACTGCGACCCGGTCAGCCCCAGCGGGACTGACCACCGTCGAGCGGGATGGTCGCACCGGACAGGTACGAGGCCTCCGCCGAGCAGAGCCAGGCCACGGGCCGGCCGATGTCGTCGAGGGGGTCGCCCACCCGGCCGGCAGGGATCGCGGCGATGAACTCGGCGGCCTCCTCCGGGTTGTTCTCCATCCACCAGTCGAGCCCGGGACTGTGGGCGTGCGGGGCGATGTTGAGGGCGCGGATGCCGTCGGCGGCCCATTCGTAGGCGGCGGCGCGGGTCAGGGCGCGCATGGCCTCCTTGACGGCACCATAGACACCGTAGTTGCTGGGGTCCCACCGCACGGCAGCCGACGTGACCAAGTTGAGTATCACCCCACCGCCCCGCTGCTTCATGATCGGACGCGCCAACTTCATCAGCGTCAGTGCGATACCCGGCCCGGCGTCGAACGCCTTGCGGAAGCCGTCGTCGGGGTAGTCGGACAAGGGCATCGGGCGGGCCATGTTCGCGTTGTTGACCAGAATGTCGAAGCCACCGAAGTACTCGATGGCGGACTCGATGATCGCGTTCGGCGAGCCCTCGTGCGTGATGTTCACGGCCAGGCACTCAGCGGTGCCTCCGGCGGCCCGGATCTCGTCCGCGACGCCGTGGAGCTTTTCCCGGGTACGTCCGACGAGCAGGATCGCGGCGCCGGATTCGGCGAGCCCGAGCGAGATGCCCCGGCCCACGCCCTGTCCGCCGCCGGTGACGACCGCGACCTTGCCGGCCAGTCGGTTGGCGCGGTCGGCGCCCGCGAGATCGCTGGGGAGCTGAGCTGACATTGTTCCTCCGTGGTGGTGGTTGTTCATGAGGTGACGATGGTGATGATCCCGGCGAGTACCACGAGGGCGATCACGGCCGAGCGGAAAATATGGGTGGGCAGACGTTGTGCGATGGCGATGCCGATCTGGTTGAAGACCAGCCCGGCCACGACGCAGGCGGCGAGCATCGGCAGGATCGCCGGGACATCGACGTCCGTGCCCGCCCACAGCAGCGACAGGGAGACGATGCTGGTGATGACGAAGTAGCCGGCGAGGTCGGCGATGAAACTCAGCGGTGGCAGTTTGGCCCGGCCGAGCAGCAGCACGACGGGTGGACCGTTGAGCGAGGTGGTGGTGGAGAAGTAGCCGCCGATGGCGCCGGTGACCGCGGTGAGCCACGCCGCCGGCGGCCTGGCGCCTGTCGAGGTGGGCAGCGCCATGGCCAGGCCACACACGATGGTGATCACACCGGCGGCGGGTTTGAGGTGCTGCTCGGGCAGCATGCTCACGGTCTCCACGCCCAGCCACGCCCCCGGCAGGCTGGCGCCGCCGAGCAGTGCGACGCGACGCCAGTCGATGTGCTCGCGCAACTGATAGGTCACGCCCACGCGGGTCACCAGGGCCACCACGAGGTTGACCACCACGGTCTCCGTGAGCCCTACCCCGGCCAGGAGCATGAACGGTGTGGCCATGAGCGACGTGCCGAAGCCCGTCGCCCCGCCGATGACCGAGGCGACGGCCACGCACAGCACGGCGATGAGGATCAACTCCACCGCGCACCATCGATCCGGTGATCACACCGCGTCCGCGACTCCGCTGCCGGGCGGGCCGTCACTGCCCGTCGGCGGGGGCGAGATGGTTGTCGTTGAGCTGGAAACTCGGCACGTCCTTGAGGTTGATCATGGCCTCGTAGGTGCGCTTGTAGCCGGTCTTCGTGATCATCCAACGACCGTCGACGAACGCGTACGCGTCGTCATAGAAGGCGCCGCCGAAGATGTAGGTGTCGAAGGCCGGCACGATCACCCGGTCCTGCAGGTACCAGCGGCCGGTCGCGGTGTCGCCGTCGACCTCGATCTCGGGGTGGTGGGCCTGGTGCTCGGTGATCACACCGTCCGTCATCTGTCCCTTGAGCCCCTCGACCACCTGGTCACGGCCGGTGTAGGACAGGCGCTTGCCGTAGGAGGCGGTCACCTCCGGCGCGAGGGTCCCGGCGAGCTCGTCCCACAGACGCAGGTCCACGCAGCGCAGGTAGCGGTACTTGAGCGACTTGATCGCGTCGATGTCGTCGCGGCGGTCACGGGAGGTCATCAGCAGAGGCCTTTCGCAGGGGAACTGGCACGTGTTCTACGTCCACCACTGCGACTGTAGTCAATTGTGTACAGTTTGGGAATGGAACGCGAGAGGCCGACTCCCGAGCAGGCGCCCGCGCCCGAGGCCGCGGCCCGCCCGACCGGCCGCGACGAGATCCGATCGGCCGTCCTGCGCGAGGCCCGCCGACTGTTCTCCGAGCGCGGTCCGCAGGTACCGCTCCGCGACATCGCCGACGCCGCCGGAGTGAACCTCGGGCTGATCCACCGCCACATCGGCCGGAAAGAGGCGCTGATCACCGCGGTCATGCAGGATGCGGTCCGGTTCGGCGCCGCGCGCCTGGAGAACACCGACGACGCCGGCGAAGCCGTCCGCGGCATGCTGCTCGGCTCTTCGTCGCATCCCGAGATCAGCCGCCTGCTGGCCTGGCTGGCACTCGATCGCGACGCCGCCTTTCCGCCGATGGTCGACCCTTCCCAGCGCCCGGCCGCGGAGCTGCGGCGAATGAACGACCCCCCGCCGGCGGGCGACGTCGAACTGCTGTTGGTGTTCACGGCCGTCTACGCATGGCCCGTACTGCGCGGCGCACTGCTCGACGCGCTCGACATCCCCGAGTCCGAGCGCACCGGGATCGACGAACTCCTGGCCGACCTCCTGGCCCGGGTCGTCACGCGTGGCTCCGACGCCGGGAGCCCCTGATCTCTCGGACGAGAGACGACCCGCACCCGCCCGATCTCGTGTGCGCCATCACCACTCCGGGTAGAACTTGTTTCAGCAACTATTCGTAAAGCACTGACTTAGAGGTGGGAATGGGAACGCTTGACGGCCGTGTGGCAGTGGTGACCGGCGCCGGGATGGGCATCGGTCGTGGGATCGCGGGGGCACTGGCCCGTGAGGGCGCCTCGGTGATCGTGGCGGAGATCGACGAGACCGCGGGCGCAGACACCGCGGCCTGGGTGCGGGACCAGTGGGGGGTCGAGGCGGAGTTCATCCGAACCGATGTCACCGACAAGGAGCAGGTCCTGGCGATGGTCGCCGCGGCATCGGACCGTTTCGGCCGACTGGACATCCTGGTCAACAACGCGTGGAAGGGCACCGGCTTCGCGCGGCTGGAGAACATGACCGACGAGAAGCTGCGCGGCGGTTTCGACATGGCCGTGATGGCCGCGTTCTGGGCCATGCAGGCGGCGCTGCCGGAGCTGGAGAAGCACGGCACCGGACGCGTCATCAACCTGTGCTCGCTCAATGGTGTCAACGCGCACATGTACTCGGTGCAGTACAACGCGGCCAAGGAGGCACTGCGCACCCTCACCCGGACCGCGGCACGCGAGTGGGCGCCGCGGCAGATCTGCTGCAACGTCATCTGCCCCGGCGCCCAGAGCGAGGCGTACCGACGGGTCGCCGAGGCGAACCCCGAGATGGCGGCGGGCCTCGCGGCAGCCAATCCGATGGGCCGGGTGGGCGACCCGATGGAGGACATCGGGGCCGTGGCCGCGTTCCTCGCGAGCGACGCGAGCCGCTACCTGACCGGCAACACGCTGTTCGTCGACGGCGGGGGCCACATCAACGGCGTCCAGTGGGCACCGAACGTGGACTGACCCCGGACTTCTTTTCCGCCTCCGGGGCGGCCGAGGGGGACCAACTAGGGTCGGCACCATGTCGGAACCGCACGCAGCCCGGATCCCCCTCGGCCCCGACGTCCTGGTGATCCGGGACCGCTACGAGACGCTGAGCATCGCCAACGACGTGCTGATCGGCATCTGGTTCGTCGTGGGCAGCATTCTGTTCTTCTCCGAATCCACGACCACCGTCGCGACGGCGCTGTTCGTCGTGGGCAGCGTGCAGATGCTGATCCGACCGGCGATCCGGCTCAGCCGGCGGATTCACCTGCGCAGGCGGGGGTACAGCGACTCCGGATCCGACCAGGATTTCTGACCACGATCGCGGGCATCACGATTCCTCGGCGTGTCGGACGTCCGACGTATATTGGAACAGGATCCGCCGAGGAGGGGTGTCATGCACGAGCAGTACCGTTCACCTGCGCACGAACCCGGCGCTCACGAACCCGGCGCTCACGAGCTCGCCTACCCGGCCGGGCAGACCGAGGCGTTCGACACCCGGGCCTTCGACACCCCGTCCGCCGAGACCCGCGGGTTCCCGCCAGCTCCTTCTCCCGGCGCGGCCCCGCACCGGCACGCCCCCGGCCCACAGACGGGGCGCGCGCCACTCGCACACGAGGGGGGTCTGCCGTACGGGAACCCGCCGGCTCCCGCGTACCCCCCACCCCACCAGTTCGTCCCCCAGCACCTGGCGGCCCCGTACCAGTTCGGAACCGGACCGCATCTCCAGAACCCCGGCCCGTATCTGCAGCACCCCTATCAGTACATGTACCCGCCGCAGCCCTTCCAGCAGACGGTGGTCGTGCACAACGGACGCCGCGTCAACCACGTATTGCACCTGGTACTGACGCTGCTGACCGCAGGGCTGTGGTTGCCGGTCTGGATCATCCTGGCGATCGCCAACTCCTAGGCGTGCAGCAGGCACCTGCCACGCCGGGCGAGCCCGCCCACCTCGGGCGAGCCCGCCCACCTCGGGCGAGCCCGGCGGCAGGTCAGGCCGGGGTGCGGCCGTAGCGGTCGTACTCGGCCAGGAGCGAGGCCTTGTCGTCGTCGTCCATCAGGCGGTACTGGTGCGCCTTCGTGTCACCCAGGTACACGGCGTCCTCCACCGTCCACGACTGGCGCCGGAGATCCTTCTTGTCGATCTTGCGGGTCGCGGTGACCGGGATGTCCTGCACCACGCGCACGAACCGCGGCGCCCACTTGGTACCCAGGTCCTGCTGCTCCGCCAGGAAGCGACCGAAGGCCTCGGGATCGAATTCCACACCGGGCGCCATCTCGACGGTGGCCATCACCTGGTCTCCCGTCCGCGGGTCCGGGACGGGGTACACGGCCACCAACACGACTCCGGGGAAACGCGCGAGGATCCGCTCGACGGGCGCGGCGGCGAAGTTCTCACTGTCCACGCGCATCCAGTCACCCCCACGGCCGGCGAAGTAGAAGAAGCCCTCGGCGTCCCGGTAGCCCAGATCCCCCGTCCGGTAGGCGGCACCATCGATCCGCTCGGCAGTGGCCTGGGGGTTTCGGTAGTACCCCTCGAACATCGCCGCGCCGGTGCGGTTGACGATCTCGCCGGTCGCGGCCTCCGGATTGAGCAGACGGCCGGTGGAGTCGAACTCCGCCCGCGGGCACTCCCGCCCGTCGGCATCGAGTATGCAGACGTCCATGTAGTCCGCGGGCAAACCGAGCGCATTCCGCGGCGAATCCGGCGTCAGACTGATGACCACAGCTCCCTCGGACGAGCCGTAGCTCTCGATCGGCCGGGTCCCGAACCGCCGCTCGAACTCGTCCCGGTCATGCGGGGAGGCCTCGGTGCCGAACACCTGACGCAGCCGGGTCTGCTGCTCCTGGGCCGACTCCGGAACGGCGAGGATGTACGCCAGCGAGCGGCCCACGTAGTTGAAAAACGTTGCGCCGAACCTGAGCACGTCCGGCAGGAAACCGGAGGCCGAGAACTTGCGGCGCATACTGAACGTGGCACCGGTGAACACCGATGGGCCCCAGCAGGAGAAGATGGCGTTGCCGTGGAAGAGCGGCATGGCGTTGTAGGTCACGTCGTCGGTGGTGAACGACAGATAGTTGATCGCCGAGAGCGCGGCAAGTCGCCCGGTGCTGCAGATGACCGCCTTGGGCGCTCCGGTTGATCCCGAGGTGAACGTCAGGAGCACGGTCGTCGTGGGATCGCTCGCCTCCGGGACGTTCGGCAACCGCTCCCCCGCCGCGTCCTGAACGAGGTCCCGCCACCGCTGGCCGTCGACGAGGAACACCCGGTCCTCGTCCACGCCCGTGTCGAGACCGTCCAGCAGCGCCGCCTGCGTGGAGTCGGTGACGATGACGTCGCAGTCCACAGCGCGGATGTCCGTCGCGAGTTCGGTTCCCCGCCGGGTGGGATTGATGCCGACGACCGTCGCGCCCGCCAGTGCGGCGGCCCCGATCATGAAGAGATACTCGGGCACGTTCTCCAACAGCACGCCGACGTGGAATGCCCGACCCTCGCGCCGAAGCCCGTGAAGCACGATCGCCCGCTTCTCGGCCTCACGCACGACCTCGTCCCAGGTGAAACTCTGATCCTCGAAGAGCAGCCCGGGTCGCGTGTCTCCACGTCGGCGACCGAGGATGTCGGCGAAGGTGAGTCGCTGCTCGGCGACCTCGGCCGGAAGCAGCCGCTCGACCTCGACGCCGGCCGCCCCCGTCGTATCGGTCGTGGGCGCGAAGTTCGCGTGAGTAGTGCTCGCCATTTCGTGGTCTCCTCGTGTCTTCCGCACTGGTCAGTGCCCTGCCGCACCGACATAACAACTGTTGTGTGAAGTCGTACGGGAAGCGATGCTAGCCCAGATGTGTCGAGAGTCACAAGCGCACCGGGTGGATTACTGTGAACCCTTGAGCGCCCGGCTCACCACACCGTTTCCAGCCGGAGCAGAAGTGAGGACGACCGTGGCCATGCCCCCTTCCAGCGTCGACGCGAACCGGCGTGAGATCGCCTCCGCGGCCTGCGAGCTGGTCGCCGACGGCGGACTGGACAGCGTCTCCATGCGCCGGATCGCCAAGCACCTGGGGGCCACCACGGGCTACATCTCGCATTACTACGCGGACAAAGAAGACCTGCTCGAGGCAGCACTCCGTGCGGCCCTCTCCGAACTCACCGCCGGTTCCGCTCCGCGGTCCACCACCCTGGAGGAGTGGATCGACAACGCGGTTCTGACGCTGCCGCACAACGTCGACACCCAGAGGTTCTGGCGGATACTGACCGCGTACCAGTCCGCCAGCCTCAACAACGCGCGACTGGCCCAGATCCTGCGCGACTACGTGGTGGAGCAGGTCTCGGCGCTGACCGACCACCTCGCCGTCACGCTGGGCAGCACCCCGCCGGAACACGAGGTCACCGCGCTGGCCCGCTCGTTGTTCGCGGTGGTCTCGGGGCTCGGCACCACCTCGACCATCACCCCGGACGCGTTCACGCCCGCCCAGCTGCGCACGATCGTGCGCTCCTCGGTGTGCGGCCTGCTCGACGAGTTCGCCTCGCGACACCCCGAGATCGGCCCCGCACCCGGCAGGCCCACGCCCCCGGCCTGAGCCGACCCCTCACATCGGTGCAGGTGGCGACACGGCGCCACCCCTGCTAGTCAGTAGGTGTCCCAGTGTGGAACGACGCGAGGAGGCACGCAGATGGGTGTCGAGGACCACGATCCCGAGGAATACACGCCCGATCCCGATCCGGTCACGGCGCGGGAGGAGTATGAGCCCGCGCCTGTCGATGCCGGCTCCGTCGGCGAGGCCGACCCGGCCGACGTGGCCGAGCAGTCCGTCGAGGTGCCGGTGATCGAGCCAGGACCCGAGGAAGCCGAGGAGTACGACGACGAGGAGGTCGGCTGACACCAGCCGGCCAGTCGCCCGACGCCCGGATGGGCCAAATAAGGGAATCGCCGGGGCCGCGGAGGGGGGACAACGCGGCCCCGGCGATTCTGACGCACGACGCGGGGTCGCGACCCGGGGGGCGGGTCTGCGGCATCCGCACATCGCTGCAGAGTCGGCGACAGCTGGCGGGGGGATATCAGCTTTCGCCACCGACAAACCCGAGGGTAGCCACACATCTGCGACTTCACAACTGTCAAGTGAGTTCGGAGCCCCCGTTCGGGCGTGCTGCCGCAGCCGGACGCTCGGCGCCCAGATAGGCCAGCGCCGCCACCACCTGCGCGCGCGTGGCCGTGAGGAGCTTCGGCTCCTCCAGCGGCGCGAAGCGCGGCGAGTGGTTGGCCGGGATCTCGCGACCCACCATGCCCGGGGAGAGCGCGTCCCGGTAGCGGTCGGGGTCCACCGAGCCGACGGTCCAGTACGTGTACGGCACACCGAACGCGTCCGGAATCAGGGAGAAATCCTCCGACGCTGTGACCCGACCGGCCTCGTACACCGCGCGCGCCGAAGTAGGCGACGAAGGCCTCGGTGACCGTGTCCGTGACCGCAGGGTCGTTGCGGGTGAGCGGGTACTGGTCGTAGTAGAGGAAGTCCGGATCGGCCGGGGCCCCGGCCGCCACACACTCCGCGCGGACGATGCGCTCGATCGCCGAGATCACCTGCTCGCGCACCGCCGGGTCGTACGTGCGGATGTTGAGCAGCAGCTCGGCCGAGTCCGGGATGATGTTGGCCTTGGCGCCCGCGGAGATCGAACCGACCGTCAGCACCGCGAACGTGCCCGGCTCCACCTCGCGCGAGACGACGGTCTGCAGCCGCAGGACGATCGACGACGCCACCACCGGGTCCACCGCCGTGTGCGGCACCGAGCCGTGCGCGCCCCGGCCGTGGATCGTGATCTTGAGAGAGTCGCCGGCCGAGAGCACCGGACCCGCCACCGTGCCGATCGTGCCCGCCGCCGTGGGCATGACGTGCTGACTCAGCGCCACGTCCGGCCGCGGGACCCGCTCGAGCAGGCCGTCGTCAACCATTGCCCGAGCACCGGCGGCCGTCTCCTCTCCCGGCTGGAACACCGCGATATACGTGCCCGACCACTCGTCGCGGTTCTCGGACAGGACGCGAGTGGCGCCCAGCAGCGCCGCCGCGTGCGCGTCATGGCCGCACGCGTGCATGACCCCCGGGGCCTGGGAGGCGTACTCCAGGCCGGTGTCCTCCTCGATCGGCAGCGCGTCGATGTCCGCGCGGGCCAGGACCGTGGGCCCCTCGCCGTTCCCGATGACCGCCACGACACCGGTCCCGGCGATGCGCTGCGGTTCGAGACCCAGCGCGGCGAGCTCCCGCTCGATCCGGTCCGCCGTCGCATGCTCTGTCATGCTGAGCTCCGGATGCCGGTGGAAATGGCGATAGAGGTCGCGGAGCCACGGGAGAAGGTCCGCCGCGCGGTCGGCCAGCTCGGCGGCCGGGTCGGGAACGGTCCGGCCGGCCATCAGGCCGACTTCTTGGCCGGCGTCTTGCGGGCCGTCGACTTCGTGGCCGGGGCCTTTTTGGCTGTCGACTTCGACGCCGTCGATTTCTTGGCCGTGGATTTCTTCGCGGCGGCCTTCTTCGCGGCAGGCTTCTTCGCGGCGGACTTCTTCTCCGCCGACTTCGTGGCCGGGGCCTTCTTGGTGGACGACCTGGTGCTCTTCTTGGCCGCTGCCTTTGTCGGGGAACCGGAACCGTTGTCGTCGTCGGGCTTGTCGTCGTCGGAGTCATCCACGTCCCCGCCGCGGTCCTTCACGCTCGCGCGCAGGGCGGCGAGGAGGTCGGCGACCTCGTCGTCCCCGTCGTCGTCGGAGCTCTCCCGCTCCTCCACCGTGAATGCCTCACCACCGGCGGCCTTGGCCTCGATGAGTTCCTTGAGCTGGTTCTGGTAGTCGTCCTCGTACTTCTCCGGCTCGAAATCCGCCGCCATGGTCTCGATGAGCGACGCCGCCATCTTGACCTCCTGCGGCCGCACCGTGGCCTCCTTGTCCAGCCCCTCAAGGATCGCCGGGCGGATCTCGTCCGGCCACAGCAGCGTCTGCAGCATCAACACGTCCTTATACACCCGTAGAGCACACAGGCGGGTCCGGTTGCGCAGCGTGAACGTGCAGATAGCCAGCCGATCAGTCGACTCGAGAGCCTCACGCATGAGGATGTACGCGCGGTTCGAGCGCGACGCCGGCTCCAGGAAATAGGCGTTGTCGAAAGCCACCGGGTCCACCTGATCGGCGGGCACGAACTCGGTGACCTCGATCTCGTGGTTCTGCTCAACGGGCAGGCTGGCCAGGTCCTCCTTGGTCAGGATCACCATCTCGCCCTCGTCGGACTCGTACGCCTTGGCGATGTCGCCGTACTCGACCTCGTCGCCGTTGTCGTCACGCACCCGCTTGTAGCGGATTCGCACGCCGTCGTTCTTGTCGACCTGCCGCGCCCGCAGATCGTGGTCCTCCGTCGCCGCGTAGACCTTGACCGGCACGTTCACCAGGCCGAAGGAGACCTCGCCCTTCCAGATGGATCGCATGGGGGCAGTATGCGCCGGATCGGGGCCCGGGGCAGCCGGACGGGCATGGCGCGCTCGCGTCGGTCATGGCGCCCCCACGCCTTCGCCCGCCTTCCGTGCGAGGTACCGCTGCTCGGGCAATGAGGTCGCCTCCGAGGCCGCTCGGCGGTAGAGCTCGCGCGACCGCGCGCGGTCCCCTGCCATGTCGTACAAGTACGCCTGCGCCGCGCTGCGCCTCGCCAGCGTCTCCGGCACCTCGGCCAGAGCGGCCAGCCCGGCGTGCGCGCCGTCGGCGTGCCCCACCGCCACCGACCGGTTCAACCGCGCGACTGGGTTCTCACGCAGGGCCAGCAGCTCGTCGTACCACTCCACGATCTGCACCCAGTCCGTCTCGGTGGTGGATGGGGCGTCGGCGTGCAGTGCGGCGATCGCCGCCTGTGCCTGGTACTCCCCCAGCTGATCGCGTGCGAGCGCCGCCTGCAGTATCGCGATGCCCTCGGCGATCGCGCCCTGATCCCACCGGCTCCGGTCCTGCTCGGCGAGGGGCACCAGCTCGCCGTGGTCGTCCGTCCGGGCCGCCCGGCGCGCGTGATGGAGCACCATGAGCGCCAACAATCCCCGAACCTCGGGGTGGTCGATCGACCTCGACAGCTGCCGCGCGAGGCGCAACGACTCGGCGGCCAGGTCCACCTCCCCGGTGTACCCCTCGTTGAACACCAGGTACAGAACCCGCAGCACGGTCGCCACGTCGCCGGGCCGGTCCAGCCGTCGGCCGGCGAGGGTGCGCTTGGCGCGGCTGATGCGCTGCGCCATGGTCGCCTCCGGCACCAGGAACGCACGGGCGATCTGGCGGGTGGTCAGTCCTCCCACCGCGCGCAGTGTCAGCGCGATGGCCGAGGGCACGGGCAACGACGGGTGGGCGCACAGGAAGTACAGCCACAGGGTGTCATCCATCGCTGGCCCCGTCGCCTCATCTGCACGCTCAACCTCGATCACCTCCTCGCGGCGCCGACGGGCGGCCTCCGACCGGGTCGCGTCGAGAAACCTGCGCCACGCCACCGTGATCAACCAGGCGCGGGGGTCGCGCGGCGGATCGACGGCCCAGGAGCGCAGCGCCTCGAGCAGTGCTTCCTGCACGGCGTCCTCGGCCGCCGCGAAATCCGCCCCGCGCCGGACGAGGACGCCGATCACCTGCGGGGTCAGCGCCCGCAGATCCGGATCATCCACGGGCTCAGCCCTCGACCTCCCCCATACCGGTGAGCAGTGGCCGCAACTCGAGCCATTCGCGGATCGGCTCCCCACCGGGCCCCGGGGCGGCGGACAACTCGCCGGCCAGTTCCACCGCACGCTCGTAGCCGGCCACGTCGATCACCATCCAGCCGGCGATGAGGTCCTTGGTCTCGGCGAAGGGACCGTCCGTCAGCGGCGGACGCCCCTCCCCGTCGAACCGCACCCATGTCCCCGACTCCGACAGCGCGTTGGCGTCCACGTACTCGCCGGACTCCTCCAACCGGGCAGCGAAGTCGTTCATGTACTGGATGTGCGCGGACACCTCCTCAGGCGTCCACTCGGCCATGGGTGGATAGGTGGGCTGCTCGGGGGCGGAACCCCGGTAGTGCTTGAGCATCAGGTACTTGGCCATGACGGTCCTCCTCGGGTCGTGCGACCCAGTGTGGTCGCTTCACCAGGGGGACGGAACCGCTATCGGGTTCTCGACACCACCAGGCGCGGCGCCGCCGTGTCGCACCGGATTCCGCCGTTTTGCCGGCCCGGGCGGGCGGCGCTCATTACCCTCCTCCCATGGGCCGAGGGGCGTCACTTCTGCGGATCGGGGTCGTCTACGTCATCGCCGTCGCCGCGGGACTCGCCTGGCTGACGTGGGGGCCGGACACCGGCCGGCTGTGGCTGGACGGCTTGATCGCCGACCTGATCGCCACGCTGGTGGTCTTCGCGGCCAGCCGGATCTACGGGAACTCGAGTTTCTACGACGCCTACTGGTCGGTCATTCCGCCGCTGCTGGCCTTCTACTGGTGGGTTGCCGCGGACGCAGGGGTGGACGACGCCCGCTGGTGGCTGATGATGACCGTACTGCTGGCGTGGGCGGTCCGCCTGACCGCGAACTGGATCCGCACCTTCCCCGGCATGCACCACGAGGACTGGCGGTACCCGATGGTCCGGGCGAGAGCCGGCCGCTTCGAGTTCGCCGCCGACCTGCTCGGCATCCACGTCTTCCCGACCCTGCAGGTCTTCGCGGGTCTCATCCCGGTCTATGTGGTCGCCACAAGGGCCGGCGAGCCGCTCGGGTGGCTCGACGTTGTCGCCTTCGTAGTGGGCGTGGCCGCGCTGGCCCTGGAGACGATCGCCGATCTGCAGATGCATCGGTTCCTCGCCACCCGCACGCCGGGCCAGGTGATGGACACCGGGGTGTGGTCGTGGTCCCGGCATCCCAATTACTTCGGCGAGTGCGGGATCTGGTTCTCGATGGCGTTGTTCGGCTTCGCGGCCCACCCCGGCTCGTGGTGGGTGTTCTCGGGCGTCGCCGCCATGGTGGCGATGTTCCTGGCGGTGAGTATCCCGATGATGGAGCGGCGAAGCCTCGAACGTCGTCCCGACTACGCCCGGGTCGTCGAGCGGGTGTCTCGGTTCGTTCCGCGCCCGCCCAGGAAGATGCCGGCAGAGAGGACTCCTGTGTAGGACCGATGCCGGTCGCCGGCGTCGGACGCAGATGCGAGAGTGGGGCCATGGCTAGCAAGGGGCAAAAGGAATCGGTGGAGGTCGACGGGCAGACCGTGCGCTTCACCCATCCCGACAAGGTGCTCTACGAGACCACCGGCACCACCAAGGCCGAGGTGCTGGAGTACTACCTGGCCGTCGCGCCGCTGCTCATGACATACGCCGGCCGCCGGCCGGTCACCCGCAAGCGCTGGCCCGATGGCACAGACGACAAGTCGTTCTTCGAGAAGAATCTCCCCCAGCACGCGCCCGACTGGGTACCGCGGGTCGCCATCGAGCATTCCTCGCGCACCGTTCGCTACCCGGTGCTCGACTCCCCCGCGACGCTGGCGTGGTTCGCGCAGCAGGCCTCCCTCGAACTGCACGTGCCGCAGTGGACCCTCGAGAACGCCGAGCCCGGGCGCACACGGCGCATCGTCATCGACCTGGACCCCGGCGAGGACGTGGATCTCGACACCACGGCGAAGGTGGCCCTGCGCGTCCGCGACCTCCTCTCCGAGGCCGGGCTGGACGCATTCCCCGTGACCAGCGGCTCCAAGGGCATCCACCTCTACGCCCGCCTGGACCGGGCGGTGACGTCCAAGAGCGCCGCCGCCGTGGCCAAGCAGATCGCGCAGTCATTGGAGAAGCAGACGCCCGACCTGGTCACCGCCACCATGAAGCGCTCGATCCGCTCGGGCAAGGTGTTCGTGGACTGGAGCCAGAACAGCGGCGCCAAGACCACCGTCGCTCCCTACTCCCTGCGAGGGCGCGCCGAACCCTGGGTCGCCGCGCCCCGCTCCTGGGAGGAACTCGGCGACGGCGGACTCGCGCACCTGCACTGGGACGACGTCCTCAAGCGGCTGGACTCCGACGGCGACCTCCTCGACGGGCTCGAGGGCTCAGGTTCCGGTTCCGGTTCGGCCAAGAAGAAGTCGGCCACTAAATCGGCCGCGAAGAAGACCCCGGCAAAGAAGGCTGGATCCGAAGGCGGGAAGTCCTCGGCCGGTTCGGCATCGCGGGCCAAGAAATCGAGGGGCGGCAAGAAGAGCTCGTCGTCGTCGTCCGATGACGAGGACCCCGAGCCCGCCGACACCAGCTCGACCGACGTCGAGGGCTGCGACGCCGAGCCCGCCAGCGAGGACGCCGTGGTCACGAGCCTGGCCGAGTACCGGCGCAAGCGGGATCGCCGGAACACGCCGGAGCCGTTCGAGGGTGAGGTCGAGACCGATCGCTCAGGAGACGACGGACCGATCTTCGTCATCCAGGAGCACCACGCCCGCCGCCTGCACTACGACCTGCGGCTCGAACATCACGGGGTGCTGGCGTCGTGGGCCGTGCCCAAGAACCTGCCGACCGAGCCCAAGGACCGGCGGCTGGCGGTGAACACCGAGGACCACCCGCTCGGCTACGAGACGTTCGAGGGCACCATCCCCAAGGGCGAGTACGGCGCCGGCCACATGACCATCTGGGATCAGGGCTGGTACGAGTGCGAAAAGTGGCGCTCCGACGAGATCATCGTGTGGCTGCACGGCGACAAGGTCTCCGGCCGATACGTGCTCGTGCGCACCAGCGCGGAGAAGAACCAGTGGATCGTGCAATACATGAAGGACCAGTCGCCCGACTCCTTCTACGGGGGGCGCGACAACCCCAAGTCGTCGTATCCCGAGGGCGACAAGCGGGCACGAGGGTCGGGCAGGGGGGCCGCCCGGCGCTCGGGCGGCGGATCGTCCGGCGACTCGGGCAGCGGGTCCGGCGGCGCCGACCGAACCGACGCTCCCCCGCTGCCGATGATCCCCACCGCCGCCACGGTGACCGAGCTGCCCGGCGAGAAGTGGGCGTTCGAGGGCAAGTGGGACGGCTACCGCGTGACGGTGGCGACGAACGGCGAGCAGGCCCGCATGGTCAGCCGCAACGGCAACGTTATGGACTGGCTCACCGACGGTTTCCCCGGTCTCGCGCAGGCGCTGGGCCGGCCGGCGGTGCTCGACGGCGAGCTCGTGGTGCTCGACTCCGCCGGCGTCCCGGACTTCACGGCGCTGGCCAAACAGGCAGGGGCCGAGGGGACGGATGCCTCGATCGCACCGGTGCATCTGTTCGTCTTCGATGTACTGGAGCTCGATCGCGTGGACCTACGCTCGCAGCCATGGTCGCGGCGGCGGGAGGTACTGGATCTTCTCACGCCCCCACTGGCCGAGGTCCCGCGCGTGCAGGTGCCGGGAGTGCTGGACGGACCCGGCGATCGTGCCCTCGCGGAGGCGGAGGAGTTCGGCTGGGAGGGCATCGTCGCCAAGCGTCGCGACTCCCGGTACGAGTCGGGGCGGCGGTCGCGAGCCTGGCTCAAACAGAAGCTGCTCACCACCACCGACGCCGTGGTGGGCGGGTGGCGGCCGGGCAAGGGCGGCCTCTCCGGCGGGCTCGGCTCGCTGCTCCTCGGGCTGCCCACGGAGACCGGCCTGACCTACATCGGCCGGGTGGGCACCGGCTTCACCGACCGGCAGCGGCGGGCGATGCTCGACGAACTCGAACCGCTGCGGCGCAAGTCCAGTCCGTTCGTCGGGCAATTGCCCTCCGACGCGCGCCGCGACGCGATCTGGGTGTTGCCCAGGCTCGTCGTGGAGGTCCGCCATCAGGGTTTTACGGACGACGGCCACATGCGCCAGCCCGCCTGGCGCGACATCCGCCGCGACAAGCTGCCCGGGGATCTGTAAACACGCGTCCGTACCCGAGTCGAGTGCGACCCCGCTGCCCTGCGGTGCCCTGGAGAGGCTGTTCAGGGCACCGCAGGTCACGGCGGTTCAGTCACGCACGCGCCACCGCGCGGCCGTGCCACGAGGGCTGCCATCACGGCCGCGGCCACCGACGTCCTGGGCCCACTTCCCGCCCGGAGCCCCACCCGAGCCCCGCCCGGATCAGGCGTGAAGTATGTCCGCTGACATGGGGCGCCCTGCACGGCGTCTGCAGAGCACCCCAGGTCAGGCGCGCCGGTCGTGGTCGGGCGGACTCAGGGAGCGATCCCGGCGAGCCGCTTCTCGTCGATCGTGCGGTCGAACACGAACGCATAGAGCAGTCCGGCCACCACGGCGGTGTAGGGCCAGATGAAGTAGACGATCACGGCCATGGAGATCGGAATGCCCCAGAGCTTGGTGTCGCTGCTGTAGGACAGGATCGACCACGCCACGAGACCGGCCAGGACCGCGCAGTACCCGACGATCCCGATCGTGGACTGCCTCTCCCAGGTGCCGTCGGAACGCAACGAACCCTTGAGCATCAGGACCACCGCGAACAGCGGCACGGTGAGGAACACCATCTGCCACACATCGATGAGCATGCCGACCAGCGCGAACGCGCTGACCGCGGCGAAGGCGTGGATCAACATGTCCGCGCGCTTGTGGTCGGGCTCGGGGGCCAGGGCGGCGTCGAGAACGGGCTCAGACATGGTCGTTCCTTTCGGTGGATACGGCGGAGACACGAGCAGCCGCGCCATCGCTCGACGTGGTCGGCCCGCCGTAGAGATGGGCCAGCGTGGCATCGGGGTGGCGGTTGGAGGTCATGAGCGAGACCACATAGAACAGCAGGATCGACACGAGCAGCGAGATGCCGCCGACCTGCATGTACGCGGGCATCGTGATGACCTCTCGTGCGGCCAGGGAACTGATCACGAGATTGCCGACGATCGCGAAGATCACGGTGACGGTCGCGGCGGTGGCCGTGGCGCGATGCCAGTAGATCGACATCACCACGGGCCCGACGATCGCTGCGGCGAAGGCGGCCCACCCCAACGCGCCGAGCAGGAACACCACCTGGGAAAGGAACAGGGTGAGCAGCACGGACAGGACGACCAGGACCAGGCTCGAGATGCGGCTCCACAGCAGTTCGCGGACCACCTTGATACCGAACGCGGAGGGCAGGTCACGCATCATCGAGGACGCGCCGATGGTGATGAAGCTCGAGGCCGAGGACATGATCGCGGCCAGCAGCCCGGTCAGCGCGATGCCGCCGACGATCGGGTGGGTGACCGAATCGAGGAACCAAATGGCGGTGTCGTCGATGTTCGCCAGCTCGGGGGCGTCCCCGGTCACCACCATGGACCGGGTGGCCAGGCCGATCCCGACCGAGAACAGGGTCGTGACGCCGTACGCGATGCCGGCCACCGCCGCGCCCCACTTGAGCTGGGTCATGTCGCGCAGCATGAGGAACTTGGTGAGCAGCTGCGGCTGTCCCACGGCGCCGACGAAGATCAGCAGCCCGAAGGCGAAGATGTAGGTCGGCGACTTGACGCCGTCGATCGACAGGAGTTCGGCGCTGGCCGAGGAGATGGTGTCGAGCATGGGGACCCATCCGCCGGCCATCTGGATGGCGAAGAAGAACAGCCCCACGGACATGACCACCATCAGCACGCCCTGCACGAGGTCGGTCCACACGGCCGCGAGCATGCCGCCGGCCATCGTGTACGCGGCCACGACGAGGGAGCCGATCCACGCGCTGGTCGCGACCGAGGTGCCGAGCAGCAGCGAGATGATCACTCCGATCGAGGTGACCTGTGCCGTCATGTAGGCCACAGCCGCCACGAACACCGCGACGGACATGGTGGCGTGCGAGGTCTTGTCCTGGAAGCGCACGCGGATGAGGTCGGGCACCGAGTAGACGCTGTGCTTCTTGCCGATCCAGTTAAGTCGGCTGCCCAGCAGGAACCAGGCCACGGCGAAGCCGAACGGCGCGAAGAGTCCCACGGCGATGAGGGCCTGGAAGCCCCACGCGTAGGTCTGGCCGGTGCCGCCGACCATGCCCCAGCCGGACTGGATGGAGGAGAAGCTCGCGATGGCCATCACGAAGAAGCCGAGGGACTGCCCGGCCACCAGGAACTCCTTCGCCGACTTCATCTTGGTGTTGGCCCACGCGCCGATGGCGAACATCAGCACGAAGTAGGCCAGCACCACGCCTATGACTACGGGATTGTTCATTGCAGATCCTTTGAGAAGAAGACAGTCTTTGAGAAGGAGTCAGTTTTCGGGAAAATGGAGGGTTCAGCGCCCGTGATCCGAGCGCAGCTGCGCCCGGCGGATCTTGCCGGTGTTGGTGGTGGGCAGCTCGTCCAGGAAGACGACCTCCCGCGGATATTGGTAGAAGGCCAGGCGCTCCTTGACGAAGGCCTGGATCTCGGCGGCCAACTCGTCGGAGCCGGTGACACCGTCAGCGGCGACGATGTACGCGACGATCGCCTCTCCCCGTAGCTCGTCCGGCACGCCGATCACCGCGACCATCTCGACGGACGGGTGCCGCAGGATCTGGTCCTCGATCTCGCCGGGGCCCACCCGATAGCCGGCGGTCGAGATCAGGTCGTCGTTGCGGCCCGAGAACCAGTAGTTCCCGTGGTCGTCGACCGTCGCCAGGTCACCGGTGTGCAGCACGTCGTCGGCGGTCTTCTCCGCCGTCTTGTCGGGGGCGTTCCAGTAGCGCAGGAAGGCGTTGGGGCTGGGGAGTCGCACGCAGATCTCGCCCACCGCCCCGGGGCCGACAGGGTGACCGATCTCGTCGAGCAGCACCAGGTCGAACCCGGGTGTGGGACGGCCCATAGAGCCGGGCGGGGTGTCGAATCGGGCGTGGCAGGTGCCCACGATGAGGTTGCATTCGGTCTGCCCGTAGATCTCGTTGACCCGCACACCGAGGGACTCGCGTGCCCATTCGGCCACGGCCTCGCCCAGTGCCTCGCCGCCCGAGAACGCGGCCCGTAGTCCGGTGTGGGAGTAGTCCACGTCGGAGGCACGCATCATCTTGAGAATGGTCGGGGGCAGGAACGAGCAGGTCACACCGTGTCGCCGGAGGGCGTGCTCGACGGTCTCGGGGCTCGGTCGACGATCGGAGGCCACCACGGGGACGCCGCTGTAGAGGCTGGGCAGCAGCACGTCGAGGAGGCCGCCGGCCCAGGCCCAGTCGGCGGGGGTCCAGAACACGTCGCCGGTCTCACCGGTCGCGGCGGGCCGGGGGAAGCCGTCGAGCGCGCGCACCACCCCGGGCATGTGACCCAGCACCACGCGATGACCGTGGAGGGCGCCCTTGGGCTGGCCGGTGGTCCCGGAGGTGTAGATGAGCAGCGCGGGGTCGTCGGGACCGGTGCCGGGAACGACGACGGCGACGTCGGCCGAATCCGTGACCGACAGCGGGAGCACGGTGAGCGCATCTTCCCCCGGTCTCGCTGGGGCCTCCGGCTCGGCCCCGGTGACGAGGACGAGGCGCAGCTCGGGCAGCCCGGCGAGCTCGTCGGCGAGACGCTCGTGGCAGTCCGCGTCGAACACGGCGGCGACCGCGCCCGAGTCGCCCATGCGGAACAGGGCCGCCTCCGGGCCGAACTTCACCGACAGCGGCACCGCGATGGCGCCCATCAGATATGCGGCCATGTGGGCCACGGCGGTCTCGGCGGACTGTGCGCACATCACCGCGATGCGGTCGCCCTCACCGACCCCGTGGTCGCGCAGGAAGGTGATGAGCCGGCGGGCACGGGCGCCGAGGTCGCCGAAGGTCGTGATCTCCGGTGGGGCGTCGCCGCGGTCCACCACGATCGCGGGGGATTCCGGCGGATGCGCGTCAGTGCACGCGGCACCGATGTTGAATCGCTCCGGGATCTCCCAGTGGAAGCCGTCGGGCTCGAGGGGCGGGCGCCAGGGAACCGCCCGCCGATCTGTGACCTCACTCACGTTGTTCTGCATGCCCTGACCGTAGGAGTGGTCTGATTCACATACAATGGAGATTCCCCCTAGCCTTGGAGCCCTTCGATGTATGAATCCCTATCCCTGGATATGACAGACGGCGTCGCACTGATCACGCTCAACCGTCCGCCGGTCAACGCCCTGTCCCGTGCGATGCAGGAAGAACTGCGTGCAGTCGCTTCGGAGGTCTCGGGGCGCGACGACGTGGAGGCCGTGGTCCTCACCGGTAGCGATCGCGTCTTCGCGGCCGGCGCGGACATCAAGGAGATGCGCGACATGTCGTATGCGCAGATGGTCTCCGAGGCCCGCGACCTGCAGTCGGCGTTCACCGCCGTGGCCGCGATCCCCCAGCCCACCGTCGCCGCGATAACCGGCGCGGCCCTGGGCGGCGGCATGGAGCTCGCCCTCTGCTGCGATCGCCGGATCGCCGAGTCAAAGGCCAAGCTCGGACAGCCCGAGATCCTGCTCGGCATCATCCCCGGCGCCGGCGGCACCCAGCGACTGGCACGGCTCGTCGGTCCGGCCGTGGCCAAGGACCTGTGCCTGACCGGCCGCACCCTCACCGCTGCCGAGGCCCTCGAACTCCGCGCCGTCGAGGAGGTCGTCCCCGACGGGCAGTCCACCGCCCGCGCTCTCGAGTGGGCCCGGCAGTTCGTGGGCGGCCCCCGCATCGCACTCCGGGCGGTCAAGGAAGCCGTCGACCGCGGCATCGAGGTGGACCTGGACACCGGGCTGAGCATCGAGCGCGCCCTGTTCGCGGCCCTGTTCGCCACCGAGGACCGCCAGATCGGCATGCAGTCGTTCATCGACAACGGTCCCGGCAAGGCCGGGTTCACCGGCCGCTGACCGTGTCCGCCGACCTCACCCGCGGGCTCCGCGATGTCCTGGACGCGGCCGCCGAACTGGCCTCCGCCCAGGACGAGGACGCGGTCCTGCACATCGCCATCCGCAGGGCCCGCCAGCTCGTGGGGACCGATCTCGCCTACGTCATGCTGCTCGACCCCGAGCGAGGCGACACGTACATGCGGATGGCCGAGGGCGCCACCAGCCCCAAGTTCGACACCATCCGGCTCGGCATGGGACTCGGACTGGGCGGTCAGGTGGCCGAAGCCATGGCCCCGCGCTGGACCCGCAACTACCTGGCAGACGAGCAGTACACGCACGTCATCGACCCGATCATCATCGACGAGGGCGTTCTGGCGATCCTCGGCGTCCCCGTCCGTACCCACGGCCGCCTCACCGGGATGCTGTTCACCTCGGACCGCTCCGAACGGGACTTCGCGCAGGACGAGATCACCCTGCTCGCGCTGCTCGCCGACCAGATCTCCGCCGCACTCACCGCCGCCGAACGCGCATCACGGCGCCGCCGGGAACTCGACGAGACCCGCGACGCCCTGGACGCCGAACGCGCCCGCACCGCGACCCTCGCCTCCACCGTCGAGACCCATCAGCGACTCACCGAGCTGGTGGTGGGCGGGGCCACGGTGCCCGAGATCGTGGACCTGCTCGTGGACATCGAAGGCGGCACCGCAGCCGTGTACGACCTCGCCCACCGGGAGCTGGGCTCCGCCCGGTCCACCGAGGGGCCGCCGGTCGACCTGCTCCTGCGGGTCCTGCACGAGGTCACGACGGACCAGGAGCGACCGGCCGGACTCATCTCCCGGCGTGTGGACGGCCACGTCGTCGTCGTCACCCCGATCGTCACCGGCCCCGACCACCTCGGCTACGTCACGTTCGGCAGCCGCGGCGGCGCCCCGACGGCCGGCGTCGCACTGGTCCGGGTCGCGTCCGTGATCGCCCTGTTCCTCCTCGGCCACCAGGCGCGCGACGAGGCCGACAACCGCGTGCGGGGCGAGCTGCTCGCCGAGCTCCTCTCTCCCGGCGAGCACGACCTCGAGTCCCTCAGCCGGCGCGCCGACCTGCTCGGGGTGAATGTGGACTCGGACCTCGTCGCGATGGTCATCACCCCGCCAGAATCCCGCATGACGCGTGCCCTGCAGACCGAATGTCGCGCACTCGCCCGCACCGCCGGCGGGCTGGTCACCACCTATGGCGACCGGGCCGTGATGCTCCTTCCCGGATCGGACGCCGGCGCCACCGCGCGGGACGCGGCCGGCCGCCTGTCATCCCACCGCGCCACGGTCGGCGCCTCCGGTCCCATCGCCGGCCTGCCCGGACTCGACGGGGCCGACGGCGGAGGCGGAGTCGTCGACCACGTGGAACGAGCCCGGCGGGCCGCCCGGCTGCTCATCGCCCTGGACCGCGAAGGCGACGGCGCGGCGACCGAGGAGCTGGGGCTGTACGGCCTGCTGTTCAGCGAGGTCGACCGCGAATTCGTGGGCCGATTCATCGAGAGTCACCTGGGACCCGTCCGCGCCAGTGACCGCGCGCGCGGCACCGCCCTACTCGAGACGTTGCAGGCGTGGTTCGCAGCCGAGGGCAGCCCGTCGGCCACCGCCGCGCGACTGTTCGTGCACGTCAACACGGTGTATCAACGGCTCGAGCGACTCGACGCCGTCCTGGGCCCGGGCTGGCGGCGGGGCGACCGCGCGCTCGAACTACGCCTCGCGTTGCGCATGTCCGAGCTCCGCGGGGCCTGAGCAGCTCCCGCCCAGGCCTACGAGCGCACCACGTCGTAGATCATCTTCTGGATCCCGTTCCCGTAAGCCTCGTGCTCGACCAGCGCCAGCGACTGCGCGTCCCTGTCGGCCGCACTGAACAGGCGCTTGCCGGCGCCGAGGAGCAGGGGGAAGACCAGCAGGTGGTAGCGGTCCACCAGCCCGGCGTCGGCGAGCGCGTGCCCGAGCGTCCCGCTGCCCTGCACCAGGATCGGGCCGCCCTCGGTCTCCTTGAGAAGAGCCACCTCCTCCACCGACCGGAGGATGGCGATCGGCCCCCAGTCGTCCACCAGATCCTCATTGCGCAGCGTCTCCGACACCACGTACTTGGGCAGTTCGTTGTAGCGGGCGAAGTCGTCGGTCATCGTGGGCCAGATCGGCGCGAACGCCTCATAGCTCCGGCGGCCCAGCAGCAGCGCCGCAGCCTCCTCCTGCTCCCGCCCCTTGAGTTCGTATGCGGCCGGGTCGAACGCCACGTTCCGGTACGTCCACCCCGCGTTGCGGTATCCCTCTTCTCCACCCGGGGCCTCCATCACGCCGTCGAGCGAGACGAATGCCGTGATGATCAGGGTCCTCATGGGCGTCCTCCTGCCAGCACAGTTTCCTCCAGGCGCGCGTAGCTGATCTCCATGCCGTCGGTCATGCCGGTGCCCAGGATCGCGTCGCGCTGTTCGCGGCTGTCGTAGGTCACCACGAGCGAGATCAGCGTGCCACCGTCGACGGGGGTGAGCGTCTGCTCGTTGCGGGTGGGCGGGCCGTCGACGCCCTCCATCGTCTCCAGGAACACCTCGCGATGCGGTGGGTCGGTCTCCAGCAGCTCGCCGACCAGGGCGAACCCCTGGCCTTCCGTGCCGTTGGTCGGCGCGTACGCGTAGCGGTGCCGGTCCCCCGGCTTCGTGCTCGTGACACATTCGGTGAACTCCCAGCCTTCGGGCCCGTAGCACCACTGCCGCAGCAGTTCCGGATCGTGGTGGGCGGCCCACACCTGCTCCGGGGTCCCGCGCACGACCCGGCTGATCCGGACCGTGGTGTCGGACAGCAGTTGGGCGCTCGTGGCGCGGTCGGCGGCGAAGCTCCGCAGGTCGGCGAGCACGTCGTCGATCTGCCCCATGGCGGAGGTCATGCCCTCCTCCATGCCCATCTCGAGGAGTTGCTCGAGTTCGGGCAGGCTGTTGAAGTGGGTGGTCGTGGTGAGGCGCGAGCCGCCGTCCGTCTCGGCGAACTCGAAGACCATACGCATGGACGGCATGTCGGTGTTGGGCTCGCCGTCGTCGCGGGTGAAGCCGTCGAGGACCTCGAACGAGCGTCCCTCCGCGACCGCCAGGAACTCCCAGTAGCCGCCGGAGCGGTCACCGTCGGGGCCGGTCATGTAGTACTCGGACAGACCGCCGGGCGCGAGGTCGTGGCGGACGAACGTCGCGGGCCACGTGGGTGGCCCCCAGAACTTCTCGAGTTGGCGCGGGTCGGCGTAGGCGTCCCAGAGACGCCGGAGCGGAACGGTGAAATCGGCGACGACGACGAGGGTCAGCGCCTCCGGGTCCTTGGCTACTGAGGTGATGGGCATTGTGAGCCTCCAGGGATGAGATCGGCCTGCGTGGTGGGACGTGGCGGGCCAGTACCTTTCGCGGTCCTCCTTCCTCGGTTTCCGACCAGGGTCGTTCAGTCTTCGGCCAGGAACGCATCGAGGCGGTCGATACGGCCGCGCCACAGCTGTTCATAGCTGGTGAGCAGGCCCTGTGCGGTGCGGATGGTCTCGGGATTGCCGCGGATCCGGCGTTCTCGGCCGATGCGGTTGTTGCTGATCAACCCGGCCTCCTCGAGGACGTTGACGTGCTTACGGACCGCCGCGAACGACATCGCGTACCGCTCGGCGAGTTCGGAGACGGACGCCTCCTCGACGAGCGTGCGCCGGACGATGTCGCGGCGCGTGGCATCAGCCAGCGCTCGGAAGATCCGGTCGACGTCGGCATCGCTGAAGTCCGTCTCGTACGGTTGATGTAGAACCATTTGGTATCACGCTAGGCCGAACACGCCCGCCCGTCAATAGCTGACGCCGCGGAATCCTCCCGGGCCCGGCCCTTGACCTGGACTGCCCTGAAAGGGTGGTTCAGGGCACTGCAGGTCAACGCGCCGGGGCGGTCCCGAGTGCCACCCCGCCCCGCACCTGTCGCATCCCGATTCCGCCGGCCCCGACAATCCCGCCGGTCAACAATGTCGTAACTCGAACATACAGTCGATCACATGACGACCAACCACCCCTTCACCACCCAGAAGTCGGCCCCTTCGACCGAGGCGCTCACCACGCAGTTCGAGCAGAGATTCGAGCCGCCGCCGGGATTCACCACGACCACAGCCCCCGCCACCGAGGTGCTCGTCCCGGACGCTTTCAGCCGATGGGACCCCGGACAGCAACGCGGGTATCTCGCCCAACGAGTGATCAACGCCGCCGAGGGCGGCACCGTCGTCTACGCCTATGCCTGCGTTCGCAGGGCCACCGAGCACGACGAGCAGCGCGACCCGCTGGACACGGCCGCCACCATGGTGGGCGCGTCGATGGCCTTGTCGCGCCGCGGCGCATTCCGCCTCGTCGCCACAGCGGTGGAATTGATCGAGCGGCTCCCGCGAACCGCGGCACTGCTGACGACCGGATGGATCGGGGTCCACGCAGCCCACGCCATCGCCGAGGAGACCGCACTGGTCGAGGACACGCTGATCCCTGAACTCGACCGGCGCATCTGCGAGGGCCTCGCACCGACCAGGCGACGAACGCACCCGCCCAGAATCGGACCTCTCCGCAAGATGCTCAGCAAGCATGTCGCGGCCTGCGACCCCGTGGGTGCCGATGCGCGCGCACAGCAGACGCGACGTGATCAGAACGTGAGGATGACGCCCATATCGGGCGACCTCGCCCGGATCACCGCGACCCTCACCGCAGTGGACGCCATCGAGATCGCCGACCGCATCGAGGCGCTGGTACGCACCGTCCCCGCGGACGATTCCCGGACCAGCGGGCAACTCCGAGCCGCCGGCCTACTCGCCCTGAGTCGCGGCTGGACCTGTCTGCCGGAGCCCGACGGCAGCCACCCCACCGATCCGGCCGCGCAAGAGGCGGCTCGGCGGGTGATCATCCATTCCTATGACGACGGAGATCCCGACTTCCGCGGGCTGTTCCTGACGGGATACGGTCCGGTCACCGGCTACACCGCCGATGAGTTGCAGCGCATGGCGAGACGAAGGCTCGACGCGCTGGACACTCTCGCCGACCCGGACAGCGAGGGCGCGCGCCGGTACTCCCCCTCGGAGGCACTGTCCCACTTCTGCCGGGGCCGCGACGGCACTTGCGTATTTCCCGGATGCCAGACCCCGGCGGACAAGACCGACCTCGATCACATCATCCCGTTCGACCATGACGAACCCGGCCGTGGCGGTCACACGACAAGCGACGATCTCGGCTGTCTCTGCCGCACGCATCATCGCCTCAAGACCGAAGGCCTATGGGCGTACTACCGGAACACCGAAGGGGTCTACGTGTGGATCCACGGGCCGAACCATCCCGACCGGGACCCCGGGACGCGGATCATGAGCGTCCCCAACGGGCCGCTCGCGCAGTTCGCCGCACCGCGGCACCCCGAGCGCAGTTGTCTACAACAGGAGTCGGCGGAGGCCGGCCGGACCGGCGACGGCATAGCCGGGGCAGGACGCCGGCCGCACAGGCGGCAGCGCCGGCACACCGAACGGCGGTACCTGCGGGCGCAGGCCGAGCAGCGGCTCCGGCCGACGGGCGGATCCGCCGAGCAGCCGCCGGGGCAGCAGGGGCGGTCGGCAGCCTAGGCCGCGCCGCCGGGTGTCAGTTCAGGCCCGCGTACGAGTGCAGACCGGAGACCACGATGTTGATGAAGAACAGGTTGAACACCAGCACCACGAATCCGGCGATGTTGATCCACGCCGCCTTCTTCGGGCCCCAGCCGGAGGTGGCGCGAGCGTGCAGGTAGCCGGCGTACAACACCCACGAGATGAACGACACCGTCTCCTTGGGGTCCCAGCCCCAGAACCGGCCCCACGCGCTCTCGGCCCACACCGCGCCCAGCAGGATGCCCACGCCGAAGACGGGGAAGCCGATCACGGTGACGCGGTAGGCCAGCCGGTCGAGGGTCTCCGCCGCCGGCAGGGGGCGGGCCAACCCGGCAGCCCAGCCGTTCTCCTGGCCCTGCGGCTGCCACACGCGGATGAGGTACATGATCGACACGACACCCGGGACGAGCAGGATCCCCGCACCCAGCGAGATGATCGACACATGGATCGGCAGCCAGTACGAGCGCAGCGCCGGCACCACGGGTGCGGCCTCGGAGTACAGGTGCGTCCCGCCGAAGAACATGAGCACCAGCACCGGGAGCAGCAGGTACGGCCATGCCGTCTGCATCGCGGGCTTGCGCAGGAACACCAGCCCGGCGCCCACCCCGAGAATCGACGTGCCGAGGATGAACTCGTACATGTTGCCGAGCGGGAACCGGTCGGTTGCGAGTCCTCGCAGGATCAGCGACGCCACCGAGAAGACGAATCCTATGGTGATGAACAGCTGCGCGATCCGGGCCCAGCGCCGGTTCCCGGCGGCGGCCCGCTCATCGTCGGCGATTCCGGTGGAGCTGAGCGAGGTGGACTCGGTGAGCCCGGTGCCGCCGGCCGCTACGAGCTCCTTCTCCGAGACCTTGGCTACGCGGAACCCCCCGTAGTAGACCAGCGATGCGATCAGCGCCAGTACGTAGATGCCGAACGCCGTCCGGAACGCCAGATCCGAGTACGTGGACAGGGTCTCGTTGACAGGCAGCCCCTGAGCGAGAATCAAGGTATTCACCGGGTGTCGTCCTTCCGCACGGTGTCGTCGGCATCGCCGCGACTGGTTGAAGTGTGTCCCGGCTCCGCCGGATCAGGCAAGCCGTCACCGGGCAACACGGGTGTGACAGTGGATTCAGCGACCAGCCGGTCCCGGAGTGCATCGAATTCCGAGCCCCAGCCCGATCGGTCCGTCCGGGCCAGGCCCCCCAGGTCGACGCGGGTGACGTTGTCGTCGTCGATACTCACCCGGGCCCAGATTCGCCGGCGCCGCACCATCAGGCTCAACACCAGGCCGCCCATCATGACCGCGGCGAACACTCCCACCCAGATCTGTGTGGGGTCCTCGGAGACCTGGATGTTGATGAACTCCTCGGCGCCGTCGAACCGGACCTCGGTGCCGTCGGCGAGCGTCGTGGACTCGCCCGGCCGCAGGTTGACGCGCGCCTCGCGGTTGAGCAATCCCGACTCGATGAGGTCCGGCTCCAGCGAGAAGATCGACTGCGGGCGGCCGGTGTCCAGGCCGGCGTCGCCGCGGTAGACGTCGATCGCCACCGCCGGGTCGTCCATGCGCGGGAAGCGGGAGCTGAGCAGGGTGCCGTCGAACTGCGCGGTCGGCGCGAACAGGCCCTGCACGGCGATCTGCTGCCCACGCCGCTCGACCAGGTCCGGGTACATGCCGGCCGGCGGATCGAAGCGCATGATTCCCGAGGACAGGAACGTCTGCAGCTCCGTCGGCTGCCAGTGCTGGGTGTCGGTGCGGGTCTCGCCGTTGGGGAACGTCACCGTGAACGTGGGCGCGAAGCCGTGTCCCTGCAGGTAGACGCGGGTCGAGCCGATGCGCAGCGGGTGGTTGACCGCCATCTCGTAGTGTTCCCACGTGTCCGGGGAGGTGGTGGCCACGTCCTCGGTGAAGCGCACGTTCGAGGTGAACATCTCGGCCTGGCCGTTGGACAGGTAGTCGGCGCGGAAGTCCTCGATCTTGATGCAGAACTGCTCGAGGTCTGTGCCGTCGACGAGCAGGCCGGCGCGGAACGAATCGTACGCGCTCGGCGTGGTGTTGCAGAACGCCGGCGACTCCTCGTTGGCGATGAGTACCCGCATGCCCTCGGCGTACACGAACTTGCCAGCCGCGAACATGATCAGCAGGGCGAGCAGGGCGAAGTGGAAGACGATGTTGCCGACCTCGCGCGTGTAACCGCGCTCGGAGGACAGCTCGATGGTGCCGGGGACGCGGCCGTCGCCGTCGTTGCGTCGCACCCGCCAGCCACGCAGCGCGCGCTGCACCTGGCCCGCCGCCTCCTCCGGCGTGGCGGTGGTGCGGTACGCGGCGTGGTGCGGCAGCCGACCGAGATTGCGGGGCGTGAGCGGTGGCGGCGTGCGCAGCTGCTTGACCAGGTCGATACAGCGCGGCGTCAGGCAGCCGACCAGCGAGACGAACAGCAGGACGTAGATGGCGGTGAACCACCAGCTGCCGAACACGTCGAACAGCTGCAGTTTGTCGTAGAGCTCGCCGATCCAGCCGTTCTCTTCGATGTACTCGACGACATTGCCCTCGTTGAGGCTGCGCTGCGGCAGGAGTGCGCCGGGGATGGCGGCCACCGCCAGCAGGAACAACAGGATGAGGGCCGTGCGCATCGCCGTGAGGGTGCGCCATGCGTTACGGAAGAAGGCTGTGACGGCGGCTGTTCTGGGCATGGGGTCCATCTGCGTGTCGCGGTGCGTCGAGGCTGCTGCGGCTGGGTGCGCCACAGCCGGTTCGACGCCGGTCGGTCCCAGGCTAGTCGGGGGAACCTGAGCGAAACCTGGCAGGGTACAGCCGGTGACCCCGACTATGACGGGGGTCTCCCGAGGCGGAGATCGACGCGCGGCGAGGGGCCGGTATCGGCGCCCGAGAACCTCTTCGGGGCACCCCGCCTGCGGGCGCTCCGGGGAATGGTCTATTGTTCTTTCTCGCAAGGACACGGGCGCTCACGGGCCCGAGGTCCCATGCGGATGTGGCGCAGCTGGTAGCGCATCACCTTGCCAAGGTGAGGGTCGCGGGTTCGAATCCCGTCATCCGCTCAGAATGTGATGTCCCGGATCGTCGTTCACCGATGGTCCGGGACATCACTCATTTGTGGGCTTCGCAGGTTCGCGCGCGCAGGCTAGATGGGCAGCGTGGTGTCCGAGATGGCGAAGTCGCGCAGCCAGTCGATGAACAGCGCCCATGCGCCGGTCAGCAGCAGCAGGCCCACGACGATCAACATCACTCCGCCGAACACCTGGATGCCGCGGGTGTGCTTCTGCAGCCAGCCGACGGTGCGCATCGCCCAGGTGGAGCCGAAGGCCACCACGACGAACGGCAGGCCGAGCCCGAGGCAGTAGGCCACGATCAGCAGCACGCCGCGGGCGGCGTCGACTCCGGTCCCGGCGGCCACGGACAGCGCGGCGGCCAGGGTCGGTCCGAGGCACGGGGTCCATCCGAGCGCGAACACGGCGCCGAGCAAGGGGGCGCCGAGCCACGTCGACAGCGACCTGGGCTGCATCCGGGTATCACGCTGCAGTGTGGGGACCAGCCCGATGAAGACCAGTCCCATGAGGATGGTCACCACGCCGCCGAGGCGCTGCAGCAGTTCCTGCTGCGGTGCGAGGTACTGCACGGTTCCCAGCACCATGGCGCTGAGCAGGACGAACACCACGGTGAAACCGCCCACGAACAGCAACGACGCCCCCACGACGCGGGCTCGCGACGCCTTCCGGGTTCGGCGTTCCTCCACGGTCAGTGTCGCGTTGGCCGCGCGTTGCCGTTCCGCGGCAGCCGCGGTGGCCGGCGGCCGCTCGGCGCCCACGACGCTGGCCAGGTACGCCAGGTAGCCGGGCACGAGTGGAACCACGCAGGGCGAGGCGAACGAGACGAGCCCGGCGAGCACGCAGGCTCCCAGCGCCAGCAGGATCGGCCCGCCGGCGACCGTCTGCTGGAACGTCTCCCCCACGCTCTGGGCGAGCACGATCACGTCCGGACTCACGCCGGCTCGACCTCCTCGGCCAGGAGCCGCTCGATGGCGCTGTTGAGCTTGTCGTCGGTGATCTCGACCAGGTACACGGCGGCCACGCGGTGCTGCTTGTCGAGCAGAATTGTGGTGGGCACGACCGAGGTGGGGAATCCGCGCAGCGCGGCGACGGCGGCGTTGCTGGGGTCCCAGATCGACGGGTAGGTGACTCCGTTGTCCGACACGAAGTCGACGGGCTTCTGCCGGTTGGGGTCCCGCAGATTGATGCCGAACACCGTCGCGCCCCGGGCGCCGAACTCGTCCTGGATGCGTTGCAGGTCGTCGACCTCGGCCCGGCACGGGCCACACCACTGGCCCCAGGTGTTGAGCACCACGACCTCCCCGGCGTGGTCCTGCTGCAGGTTGAGCGTGGTGTCCGGGTCGAGCAGGTCCGGGCCGGCGATCTCGGCGACGGGCTTACGCTCGGCCGGCGGGTCGTAGAGGATCTCGAGCTTGCCGTCGGGGCTGACGAACTCGAAGGTCTCAGGACCGGCCACCACGGCGTCGTCCCCGGTGGCGCAGCCACTGGTGACCAGCACACCTGTCAGCATCAACGCACCGAGCGCGGTTCGGGTCTTACGCATGGTTTCCGTTCAGGCTCCGGTCTGGGACGGGTCGGACGCACCCGCCGGCTCCGAGTAGACGATGTCGCGCAGTGTGGTGCCCTCGAACACCAACGAGGTGATGGACGCCAGCGAACACTGCCGCTTGCGCGGATCGTGCCACAGTCGGCGGCCCTCGAGAAAACGACGGGTGGTGTAGACGGGCAGCTGGTGACTGACCAGGACCGCCTCGTGTCCGCGCGCCACGTCGAGGGCCGAGTACACGGCCCCGATCATCCGGTGCGCGATCTGCAGGTACGGCTCGCCCCACGACGGCTGCATCGGGTTCAACAGGATCGGCCAGTACTGGGGGTCACGTAGCGCCCCGCCGCGCCCGCCGACCTTGTTTCCCTCGAACCGGTTGTCCGCCTCGATGATGTCCTCGTCGATCCCCACCGGAAGCCCGAGCCGCTCGGCGAGCGGGGCCGCGGTCTCCTGCGCGCGCTGCAGCGGCGAGGCGACGATCGAGACGATGTCGTGCCCGGAACCGAGCACCCGCCCCACGGTCTCCGCCTGGCTCCGGCCCAGCTCGGACAGCCGGAAGCCGGGTAGCCGCCCGTACAGGACGCCGTCAGGGTTGTGTACCTCACCGTGGCGCACGAGGTGGACGATCGTCTGTGTCTCGGGACCACGGGCCGAGGCGTCACGTGAGGTCGACGACGACGAGCGCGGCTCACCCGGCGCGGCGATCGTCCCCGGCTCGGCGCCATAGGCCTCGGATCCCTCGGCCTCGGTCGACACGTGGGCGTCACCGGCGTCGGCCGCGGCACCGGGCCCGGCCAGCGACGGCGGCGCGTCGGCGGGGGCGGGGTGATCACCCCGCAGGGGGATCGGCAGTGACGTGGGGCCCGTCGCCGGGACTGCGAACCTCGCGCGCAGGCCTCGCTTGTTCCCGCTCATCGGGCGTTGTCCGGGGCGGTGGCGGCGGCTGCTGCCTCGGCGGCGACCGGCAGCGCATCGGCAATGTGCTGGAAGTCGTCGTCGGTGAGCGCGGTGGAGACGAACCAGGTCTCGAACGCGCTCGGCGGCGCGTAGATCCCACGATCGAGGAGGGTGTTGAAGAACGGTGCGTACCGGAACGACTCGGCGGCCTTGGCGCCGGCGTAGTCGGTGACCTGGTCCTCGGTGAAAAAGGTGCTGAGCATGGTGCCGGCACGCTGGATGGTGTGGGCCACGCCCGCCGCGTGCAGCGCATTGCTGATCAGCGCCTCGAGCCGGTCGGCGTTGGTCTGCAGCGTGTAGTAGCAGGAGTGGTCGGCCAGACGCAGTGAGGTGAGGCCGGCGGCCACTGCGACGGGGTTTCCGGACAGGGTCCCGGCCTGGTAGACGGGCCCGGCCGGGGCGAGGGCCGCCATGACGTCGGCGCGACCACCGAAGGCGGCCGCGGGCAGGCCTCCGGACATGACCTTTCCGAAGGTGGTCAGGTCGCCGGCCACGCCGTCGATCCCCCACCAGCCGCGGTCACCGGCACGGAAGCCGGTCATGACCTCATCCATGATGAGCAGCGCGCCGCCTGCCGAGCAGAGGCTGCGCAGTTCCTCGTTGAACCCGGGCAGTGGCGGGACCGTGCCCATGTTGCCGGCGGCGGCCTCGGTGATCACGCAGGCGATCTGGTCGCCGTGGTTGGCGAACGCCAGGCGCACCGCGTCGACGTCGTTGTACGGCAGCACGATCGTGTCGTGGGCGCTGGCCCCGGTGACGCCGGGCGAGTCCGGCAGGGAGAACGTGGCCACCCCGGAGCCGGCGTCGGCGAGCAGCGCGTCGACGTGGCCGTGGTAGCAGCCGGAGAACTTGATGACCTTGGCCCGGCCGGTGAAGCCGCGGGCCAGGCGTACCGCGCTCATGGTGGCCTCGGTGCCCGAGTTGACCAGTCGCACCTCCTCCACGGACGTGCGGGCGATGATCTCGCGCGCCAGATCGACCTCACCCTCGGTGGGGGTCCCGAAGCTGAGGCCGCGGGAGGCCGCGGACCGGACGGCGCCGACGATCTCCGGGTGGGCGTGGCCGTGGATCATCGGCCCCCACGAGCACACGAGATCGATATAGCTGTTGCCGTCGACGTCCGTCATGCGAGAACCCCGCGCTTCACGCATGAAACGCGGGGTTCCGCCGACGGAGTTGAAGGCGCGGACCGGGGAGTTGACCCCACCGGGGATCAGCTCTCGGGCCTCCGCGAAGAGCTCGGCCGATCGCGTGGTGCCTGACAGGCCGGTCGGGGTCGGGAGGGCATCACTCGGGTTCGTCACCCCTCCAGTGTCTCAGAGACGCCCGACGAGCTCTCCCCCGCGGTGCGTGGCCTGCGGCTATGCCGGCGGCGCCGGCGGGGTGAACAGCGACTTGGCCGCCGCGTCGATCTGACCGGCCACGTCCTGCAGCGCCTTCTGCGCCTGCGCGTGCACCTCCTGCGGGGTGGGCAGCGGGGCCGGAGCGGGGATCACCGGCGCGGGGGCCGCGTTCACCGGTGCGGCCTCGACGGATCCGGTGACCGGCGCGGTCGCGGCGTCGCGGTGCGTGCCGTACCAGTCGTCGGCGCCCTCGACCGGGGCCCCCATGCCCTCCTGGGCGGCGGAGGCGCGGTCGGCCGCGTCCCACTTGGGCAGCGGGTCCGGCGACGGCTTGCCCGGCACGTGGCCGGGGGTGGCCTGTCCGGTCTCGAGGAACTCCATGACGATCCGGTCGACGGCCTCGTTACCGGTCCGGAACACGGCGTGGTCGCCGCCCCCGACGGTCACCAGCGTGCCGCCCATGGCGTCGGCGACGCGGTGGGCCCCGGCGATCGGGGTCACGGCGTCGTCCTCGGAGTGCAGGACGAGAGGCTTCACGTCCAGCTCGTCTCCGCTGGGGTCGATCGTGCGGGCGACGGGATCCCAGCCCACACAGTCGTCGCCGGCGGCCTCGACCGCGGCGCGCGTCGCGAGTCGGCTGCCTCCGGTGGCCTTGTCGATCTTGGCCGCCGTCACCCCCAGCTGGTCGGCCGGGGCGGCCGTCTCGTTGCAGGTGATGATCGCGTTCATCTCGATGTCGGTGCGGTAGACCGGCGAGCGGTTCTCCTGCGCCGCGAGCATGAGGCCGACGGTCTCGTAGTCGACCCGGGCGATCTGGCCGCCGTCGTTGTAGTACTTCAGGATGTGGGCCAGCATCGGCCACGCCTGCTCGTTGTAGGTGGCGCCCACGGTGGCGTCGTAGAGACCGGTGGTGGCGTTGTTGGTCAGGCCCTGCAGCGCGGCTGCGCGGGCGAAGCCCTCGACGCGGGCGCGGCCCGGCGCGGTCGTGTTGACCACGTCGATGGCCGGCTGCTCGAGCACCGTTCCGCGCAGCTCGACCGGCAGGTCACGGGTCTCGGCCGGCGGGGGCGTCAGGTTGGCGGGGCCGCCCACCTCCTGGTCGGTCACCCACTTCCAGGAGTGGAACACCTTCAGGGGGGTGTCACCGAGCCCGTAGTACTCGTCCCGCTCGGCGATCCACCCGAAGATGTCGTTGATCCGCTTCTCCTGCGCGAACGCGCCCTGCTGCGCCTGCTCGGACCAGCGCCAGTCGGGGTGGGTGTTGGAGTCGAGCACCATCTTCCCGGTGTGCTCGGGGAACAGCGTCGCGTAGTCGGTGCCGATCGCGGTGCCGTAGGACACGCCCAGGTAGTCGATCTCGGCGAGCTCGAGCGCCTCGCGCACCGCATTGGTGTCGCGCGCGGCGTTCTCGGTGGTCATGGACTTCATGTACGCCGGGTCGGTGCCGAAGCACGCGTCGTGCAGCGGGTTGGCGGAGTTCGGGCCGACGTACTCGACCTCACAGACCATCGGGTTGGAGCCGAACATGCCGCGGGGCTGGACCGCCACCAGGTCGTGGTTCTCGTACAGCCCGGCCGGCGCGGAGCCGTCCAGCGGCGGGTTCCAGAAGTTGAGCGCGTAGTTTCCCGGCCCGCCCGGGTTGCCGAACACGGTGGACCTGGCCTGTCCCGAGGAGGCCTTGATCCGGGTCAGCGCGACCTTGGTTGTGGCGCCGGCCGGGTCGCCGTAGTCGACGGGCACCTCGACGGTCCCGCACTCCATCCCGGCGGGGAGGTATTCGGACTCCACGCCGAGCATCTCAGTACATTCCTGCCACTCCACCGGGGCGGCTGCGGCCACTCCCGATCCCAGCAGTGCGATCGCTCCCACGACCGCGGTGGTGCCAACGAAAGTGCTAGATGGCTGCACCGATCCCCAATTCCATGTGCTGTAGGTGTCTTCCCGAGAATCGGACGCCTCGCCGCAGGCTTTCACCATGGCCACATACGTCCGAACTTTCCCAACAGTAGCGTGTGGTGCGCACCACGTGGAATCGCCGGGCAAGCACTCAGCGAACCGTCATCCGATCGTTACCGTGACACGCTGATCCGCCACGAAACCCCAGGCAGAAGTGGATATATCAGCCTCGGAGACGTGAGGTGGCACTCAGGATCGACAGCGTCGCGAACACCATCGCCAGACCGGCTGACACGGTGGCGGCAAGCAGCAACCGGGTGTCCGTGACCGTGCGGACGACGGTGCCGTCCACGGGCGGGTCGATGGCGGGCGGAACGACCTCGATCGACCCCCGCGACAGCCACCACAGGAGCACGGCCAGGGCCGCCGCGACAGTCGCCACGACGACGTGACGCCGAGCCCTCATGCCGGGCCCGACGACGCATCGGCGGCCCCGACGGCGTCGACCAGAGCCGCACGCAACGCGGCGGGACGGCGGCACCATGCGCGGACCTCGGCGCCGGTGTCCAGACGCAGCCCCACGGCCCCGCGTCGCCGCGGGACCTCGCGTAGCTCACCGAGCGTGCGGGCGGTCTGCCAGGACGCCTCGTCAGGGCCCGCGCCGGCAGGGGGGAGTACCTGCTCGACGTGGGCCAGGTCGAGTTCCTCGGTGCCCTGGTAGTAGGCGGTGGGGGTGAGCCGGACGCGTCCGTGCACGCGCGTGGCGGCGATCATGACCCCGTGGCACAGCGCGGACGCGATCGCGCAGATGGTCAGCATCAGCCAGTGCACCGGCGCATCGGTGAGCCACTCGAACAACCCGGCCGCGGTGCAGAACAGCGGGGCCGCCAGGATCCAGGCCCAGCTCCAGCCGTCCTCGGCGTACAGGACGGGCCCCTCGGGCTCGGCGCCCGGCCGGATCCGGGCCGGTTCACTTGCCGACACGGGTCCCCCTGTCGCCCTTGGTGTACGCGAGCGCCTCCGCGGTGTGCTGGCGCCAGACCGCGGTGGCGGCGCACAGCCCCGCGAGGATCTGGAGGGCGACGACGACGAAGCTCACGACCTCGTCACGGTCACCCGCGCCGGCCACGCCACCGAACACGCCGATGACGACGGACACCGCATCGATCACGAGAAAGATCGCGATGAGGTTGAGCATGGTGCGGGCCCAGCCCCTGCCCGCCCGGAGCCGGAATGCCAGCCACACCGTCAGCGCGGCGGCCAGCAGCGCGAACACCGCACCGACGGCCAGCGCGAGCTGGAACAGCGAATCGATGGAGATGTCGGTCGTGCCCGCGTTATCCACGGCGTCGCGGAAGGCGCCCTGGGTGGCGACGGGCAGATCCGTGAGCCGCGCGGTCGCCGCGTTGAGCAACATGCCCGCCAACGCGAACACCGCCGCGGCCAGCCACAGGCCCCAGGCCGCGCGGATCTCCTCGGGGGGCGGGGGCGAGGGCCGGTCGAGCTCGGCCTCCCCGCCGGACCCGGCTACGGGGCCGGCCCCGCCGGTGTCGTCGGGGGCCGGCGGCCGCCACGGTCCGCTGGAGGTCACCGCCGACCACGGCCTTCGGTCAGCAGCTTCGCGGCGAGCAGCGCCCAGTACGTCAACACGATGTCGGCACCGGCACGGCGGATGGACAGGAGCGATTCCATGACCGCCGGATCGTGGTCGATCCAGCCCCGCTCGGCCGCGGCCGAGATCATCGCGTACTCACCGGAGACCTGATAGGCCGCGACCGGGACGTCGGAGATCTCCGCGGTCTGGCGGAGGACGTCGAGATACGACATGGCCGGCTTGACCATCACCATGTCGGCCCCCTCGTCCAGATCCAGCCGCACCTCTCGCGAGGACTCGCGCAGGTTACCTGGGTCCTGCTGATACGTCTTGCGGTCACCCTGCAGGGACGAGCCGACCGCCTCGCGGAACGGGCCGTAGAACGCGCTGGCGTACTTGGCACTGTAGGCGAGCACCGCGACGTCGTGATGGCCCTGGCCGTCGAGAGCCGCGCGGATGGACGCGATCTGCCCGTCCATCATCCCGCTGGGCCCCACGACGTGGGCCCCGGCCGCCGCCTGGGCGACCGCCAACTCGTTGTAAGCGGTCAGCGTGGCGTCGTTGTCCACCACCACCTCGCCGCGGGCGCCGGTACCGATCACGCCGCAATGCCCGTGGTCGGTGAACTCGTCGAGGCACGTGTCCGCCATCACCACGAGGTCGTCACCGACCTCCTCGCGGACCGCCGCCAACGCCCGGTTGAGGATGCCGTCAGGGGCGACCCCACAGCTTCCGCGGGCGTCCTTGTCCTCGTCCCGCGGTACCCCGAAGAGCATGATCCCGCCGAGCCCGGCCTCGGCGGCGGCGAGGGCCTCGCGCCGGATCGAGTCGACGGTGTGCTGGACGACCCCGGGCAGCGACGTGATGTCGCGCGGGGCGTCGATCCCGTCGGCGACGAACACCGGCAACACCAGCTGCCGGGCCTCCAGCGTGGTCTCCCCCACGAGTCGACGCATCGCAGGAGTGCTCCGGAGGCGTCGCGGTCGGACTACGGGGGCGGCAGGGTTCTGCGGCAATTCGATCACGCTCTCCACTCTACGAAAGTCCACCACCCGACGGCGGCGCGCGACGGCGCCAGCAGCTACTCGCCCACCGACGAACGCGCCCCCGAGCTCGGGAGAACTCGGGGGCGCGTTGCCGCGGTCGCGATCAGCGGCGACGCGCGCGGCGGCGCGGCGGCGGCAGCTCGCCGGCGGCCCGCAGGTGGTCGGCGTGCGAGGCCAGCGCGTCGACCAGTTCGAGGACCGAGGCGTTCTCGGGCTGCACGTCCACGCGCAGTCCGAACTCGGCGGCGGTCTCGGCGGTCCGGGGCCCGATACACGCGATGAGCGTGCGGGCATGCGGCTTGCCGGCGATCCCCACGAGGTTTCGCACGGTCGAGGAGCTGGTGAAGCAGACGGCGTCGAACCCGCCGGTCTTGATCATCTCGCGGATCTCGGCGGCCGGCGGAGCGGCACGCACGGTCCGGTACGCGGTGACGTCCTCGATCTCCCAGCCGCGGTCGGTCAGGCCCTCGGCGAGGGTCTCGGTGGCGATGTCTGCGCGCGGGAGCAGGACGCGGTTGACCGGGTCGAGCACGTCGTCGTACGGCGGGAACACCTCGAGCATGCCCAGGCTGGACTGCTCGCCGGAGGGCAGCAGTTCCGGCTGGATGCCCAGCTCACGGACGCGGGCCGCGGTGCCCTCGCCGACGCAGGCGATCTTCACGCCCGAGAAGGCGCGGGCGTCCAGGCCGAACTCGACGAACTTCTCCCACACGGCACGCACGGCGTTCGCGGAGGTGAACACGACCCACTGGTAGCGACCGTCGACGAGCCCCTTGACGGCGCGCTCCATCTGGGCGGGGCTGCGCGGCGGCTCCACCGCGATGGTCGGCACCTCGACGGGCACGGCGCCGTGCTCGGAGATACGGTCGCTCATCTCGGCGGACTGGGCCTTGGTGCGGGGCACGAGCACGTTCCAGCCGAACATGGCACGCGACTCCCACCACTGGTGGCGGTGCCGCTCGCCGGCCGACTTACCGATGGTCACGACGAGGTCACCCTCCATGTCCCGCCCGACGTCGGCCATGGTGGCCAGGGTGCCGTCGGCGGACTTCTGGGCGCAGAGCGAACCGGAGCAGGTGACGGTCACCGGCGTACCGGCGGCCAGGCCCTGCTCGGCCAGGTTGGAGGCGGCCTCGGCGAGGTGGCGCCCGGTGGTGCGCAGGACGATCGGTCCGGGAGAGCCGACGAGGGCCGCCCAGTCGACCTTGCCGCGACCGTCGGCGAACACGTAGCCGGAGCCGAGCGCGATGCCGGCGAAGGCGGGCACGGCGGTGGCCTCGGCGACTCCGGGCACGACCTCGAACGGCACGACGGTGCGGCCGACGCCCGCGATCTCGGTGACGGTGGCGTCGGTGGTCATGGGGTCACCGGCGACCAGGCGGACGACGTCGCGCCCCTTCTTGGCCTCGGCGACGAGCTGCTTGGCGACGGCCGCGGGCTCGCCCAGCACGGGCCGGATGTCGGCCGCGGTCGGGGCGGGCAGGGCCTTGAGACGCTTGACCTCGGCCTTGTCCTCGGCGGCGACGGCCGCGTCCATCTCGGCCTGCCGCGCGTCGAGCATCTCCTGCGGCACCGGCACCTGTGTGGCGACCAGCGCGAGCACCTCGGCCGACACGTCGGCGTCGGCGAAGACCAGTGCGTTTCCGGCGAGGACCTCCTGGGCCCGGCAGGTGAGCATCCCCGCGTTGCCCGGACCTCCGCCGACGAAGCGGACGGTTCCGGGGCGGGTGTTGCGTGCTCGAGTCATTGTTCGTCTCTCCGTGGGATGGGTGTCGCGCGCTGGCTGCGCGCGAGTGGGGAGTTCGTGGGCGGGTCAGGAGTCGCGGACGGTCGGTGGCGCCGTCGTGGACTCCCTGGGTACGAGTGGGTCGCGTTGTTCGGGCGACTCGTCGGACATGAGGTCTCGCGCGCCCCGGTCGAGCAGTTCGGCCGCGAGTGTGCGTCCGAGCTCCTCGGCGGCCGCGAGGGGGCCGTCGGGGTGCTCCGCGGGGACGGTGGTCCCGTGGGTGCGTAGAACTGTGGAACCGTCGTGGGCGGCGACGACCGCGTGGAGCGTGAGCTCGGCGTCGGCGGCGACCCGGTCGGCGGCGGGGTCCGTACCGGCGAAGGCGGAGTCCGCGGGACCGATCCCGGACAGTTCCGCCCGCGCGCCCACGGGCGCGGTGCACCCGGCCTCGAGGTCGGCGAGCAGGCGCCGTTCGGCCGCGATCCGCACCCGGGTGGGGAGATGGTCGACGACGGCGAGGGCCGCGATCGCGTCCGGATCGTCAGCACGTGCTTCGACGGCCAACGCTCCCTGGGCGGGGGCCGGCAACATCTCGTCGATGCCGAACCGATGGGTGGCGCGCTCGCCCACCCGGGTGCGGTCGAGTCCGGCGGCGGCCAGGACCACCGCGTCGAGGTCGCCGCTGGTGACGTAGCCCATCCGCGTGTCGATGTTGCCGCGCAGCGGGTGCAGGTCCAGGTCGGGCCGCAGGGCCGCGAGCTGGGAGCGCCGGCGCGGGGCGGAGGTGCCGACGCGGGCGCCCTCGGGGAGCGTGGCCATGGTCAGACCGTCCCGGGCGATGAGCACGTCCGACGGGTCGACGCGGGGCGGCACGGCGATCGGCGCGAACCGTTCGTCGCGTGCGGTCGGCAGGTCCTTGTAGGAGTGGACGGCGATGTCGCAGTCCCCACGCTCCAGCGCGGCCCGGAGTTCGAGGGTGAACACGCCGACGCCGATCCGCTCGACCGGCGCCATCACGACGTCGCCCTTGGTCTGCACGATGACCAGCTCGGCCTGGTATCCGGCCGCGATGAGCGCGTCACGGACGTGCCCGGCCTGCGTGGTGGCCAGCGTGCTGCCGCGCGTTCCCACCTTCAGGATCCTGCTCATGACGCCTCCTCATCCACGATGCTGTCCAGATCGAACAATGTGCTCACCACTGCCGCGAAGTCCTCGCCGTCCGACCTGGCGGCGAGTTCTTTGACCTTCACCGTCGGCGGGTGCAGAAGTTTGTCGACCACCCGGCGGACGGTGTTGGCGACCTCGTCGCGCACCTTGTCGTCCATTCCCGGCAGGCGTGCCTCGAGGCGCCGCATCTCGGCCGCGACCACCTGCCCACCGCGTCCCCGCAGCTTGCCGATCAGCGGGCCGACCTCGGCCATGCGCTCGGCCTGGGTGTACGCGGTCAGCTCGGCGTCGACGATGGTGCGGGCCGCGTCGGACTCGGCGGCGGCGCCCGAGGTGGCGGGATCCTCCTTGAGGGCCTCGATGCCCAGGACCGTCACGCCGGGCAGTCCGGCGACCGCCGGGTCGACGTCCCGCGGCATCCCGAGGTCGCAGATGACCAGGTGGCCCAGCTCGCCGCGGCCGGCGAGCGCGGTGTGCACGTCGCCGAGCGTCACGACCGTGCCCACTGCTCCGGTGCAGGTGAAGAGGATGTCGGCCCTGGACACCGCGCGGGCCAGTTCCTCGAGCGGGAACGCCGCGGCCGGGGTGCCGGCGTCGCGGGCGATCTCCGACAGGCGCTCGGCCCGCTCGGCGGTGCGGTTGGTGACGTCGATGTGGGAGATGCCGCCGCGGCCCAGGTGCGCCACGGCGAGCCCGCCCATCGCGCCCGCACCGAGCACCACGGCCCGACGCCCGTCGAGGTGGCGGCCCGCGCCGGGGCCGTCTGCGGCCGAGCCGGCCGGGTCGAGGCCGGTCGCGTCGAGGATCTCGGCGGCCCGGTCCAGCGCGACCGACACCACGGAGGCACCGGCCGAGTCGATCCCGGTCTCGGTGTGGACGCGCTTGCCCACGTGCAGCGCCTGCTGGGCCAGACGGTGCAGTGTCGTCCCGGCCGCGCCGATCTCCGACGCCGACTGGTAGGCGGTGCGGATCTGGCCGATGATCTGCTGCTCGCCCACCACCATCGAGTCCAGGCCCGAGGCCACGGAGAACAGGTGCTCGGCTGCGGCCTCGGAGTACCGGATGTACAGGTGGCGGCTCAGCTCGTCGATCGCCATCCCGGAATGCCTCGACAGCAGCGCCACCACGTCGTCGAGCGCCGGGTGGAACGCCTTGGCGGCCGAGTACACCTCGACCCGGTTGCAGGTGGTGACGATCATCGCCTCGTCGATGTGCTCACCCGCGATCAGTTCCTCGGTGAGCACGTCCCGGTCGACCTCGGAGACGGCGACGGCCTCGAGCAGCGAAACGGGCGCACTGTGATGGGAGACACCCACCAGGAGGATGCTCACAACCGACCCCCGGCCGCCGGGGCGCGACGGGCCCATGCCAGAATGGATGCCAGCTCGTCAACTCGTGGCCTGACGGCCCGGGACGCAGCATCAGGACGGCCGCCACCGCGCGGGCCGGAGACCGAATGAACGGACAGGGCACCGCAGGACGAACTCGCGGAACGCTGCTCCACAGTCGGTCGTCTCCTGTCGATGTGCACGGCTGCGTACAGGCCGGCCCCACGCCGGGACCGACCTGCCGGGACGGTCGCGGCGGTGAAGCCTGCGTACGACCCGTAACGCGATCCACCGTAACCCGCATGGCACCCCGGGACAAAACCGTCACCGGGGTCAATGCTATGCGCGGCGGACCCCGCGCGCCGTCCGTGAGCAGCACCGACCGCCGGCCCGCCCCACGAAAGGACCTCCCCCGTGCCTCCCCGCCGCAGATACTCCTCGTCGGCGTCGCCGGCGACCCGCGCCCGCTACGCCAGGCGCCGTCAGCGGCGGCTGTCCCGGGTGGACAACGATCTCACCGACCAGCAGTGGTTCGAGATCCTCGACGCCTGGGAAGGATGCGCGTACTGCGGGGAGACCGGGCCGGCGCTGCAGCGCGACTGCGTCCAGCCGATCTCCCGCGGTGGCCGCTACACCGTGGAGAACGTGGTCCCGGCCTGCGCGTCCTGCAACGCGAGCAAGCACAACAGTGAGGTGACCGGCTGGATGCGGCGCAAGAAGCTCGACGAGGGCGCGTTCCTGCTGCGCCACGCGACGTTCCTCCGGGCGCTCCGGGGCGCCGGGCAGCCGGGGGTCCCCGAACTGCCGGAAGAGGCGGACGACGTCTAGTCCCAACCCGCGAACGGCTCGGTGTCGGCGAGCGTGGCGACGAGCTCGTCGTCGTCGACCTCCCAACAGGAGTGCTCGGAGCCGTCCACCAACACCACCGGCAGTCGGTCGCCGTACTCGATCGCGAGCTCGCGATCGGCGGCCAGGTCGACGTCGGTCACCTCCAGCCGCGCGCCCGCCCGCGCGCACAACGGGACCAGCTGATCGTGGACCCGCACGCAGCTCCCGCAGCCCTCGCGCGTCAACAACGTCACACCGTGCACCATGCCTAGATAGTGCCCGACCGCCCCAGGGCTGCCCTAGGATGGGGCCCATCGCCCCCAGGAGGTCACGACAGGTGAACGACGACGACGCCGACACCACGCCCGCCGACGGCCTCGACCCGGAGTCCCCGGGCGCGGACGCGTCGGATTTCACCGACGAGCAGGTGGGGTCGGACGGCCGGCCGGCCGTGTTCGGCATGCGGCTGCCCGGTCGCGCTGACGTCACGAGTGCCATCGGCCGCCTGGCCTACCGGCGTCGCAGCCATCGCATCCAGCGCATGGCGGGTAAGGCGTCGGCTGACAACGCCGTCAAGATCGAGAAGGGTGTGGAGACCGGCACCCCGCTGGCCGACGCCCCGGTCCCGGCGGACGGGCACGCGGTCGAGCCGTTCGTCGCCGACCCGCAGGTGGCCGCGTTCTTCGACGTGGACAACACGCTGATCCAGGGTGCCTCGATCATCCTGCTGGCCCGCGGGCTGGCCAAGCACAAGTTCTTCACCGCCAAGGACATCATGGGGTTGGCGTGGTCGCAGGCCAAGTTCCGGATCTCCGGCGAGGAGAACGCCGACGACGTGGCGAGCGGACGCGACAAGGCACTGGCGTTCGTCGAGGGCCGCACCGTCGCCGAGCTGACCGCGCTGAGCGAGGAGGTCGTGGACACCTCGATGCTCGACCGCGTCTGGCCGGGCACACGGGCGCTCGTGCAGATGCACCTCGACGCCGGTCAGCAGGTCTGGCTGGTCACCGCCACGCCGGTGATGCTGGCCCGCGTGATCGCCACCCGGCTGGGCCTGTCGGGCGCGCTGGGGACGGTCACCGAGGAGAAGGACGGCGTCTACACCGGCCGGCTCGTGGGCGACATCCTGCACGGGCCCGGTAAGGCGCATGCGATCGCCACGCTCGCCGAGAAGGAGGGCTTCGACCTGTCGAAGTGCTACGCCTATTCGGACAGCTTCAACGACATGCCGATGCTGACCATGGTGGGCCACCCGGTGGCCATCAACCCGGATTCGAAGCTGCGGAAATACGCCTCGGAAAACGGCTGGAACGTCAAGGACTTCCGCACGGTTCGACAGGCCGCCAAGAAGGCCGTGCCGGGTGTGCTGGCGGTCGGCGGGATCGCCGGCGCCGGGGCGGCTATGCGGTCGAAGTACTCCTCCCGCCCCGGCGGCGCGTAGCGCGAGGTCAGCCGAAGAAGACGCTGCCGCGTCGCGCGAGGTTCCGGAACAGCGTGTTCTGGATGGTCTCGCGGACCTGGTCGGTGATCTCGAAGACCACCATCGGGTCGTCGGCAGCGTCCGGCCCCAGGTGCGCGGTCTCGATGGGCTCGCCGAACTCCATCGTCCACTTGGTGGGCAACGGGATACCGCCGAGCCCGCCGAGGAGCGGGAACGTCGGGGTGATGGGCATGTACGGCAGTCCGAGCAGCCGCGCGAGCGCCGGGATCTCGCCGATCTTCGGGTAGATCTCCTCCGAGCCGACGACCGAGCACGGGATGATCGGCGCGCCGGCGGCCAGCGCGGTGGACACGAACCCGCCGCGGCCGAAGCGCTGCAGTCGGTAGCGGTCGGCGAACGGCTTACCGAGGCCCTTGAACCCCTCGGGCCACACGGCCACCACGTGACCGTCCTCGAGCAGTCGCTCGGCGTCGGCGTTGCAGGCCAGGGTGGCGCCTGCCCGGCGGGCCAGCGGCGCGGACACGGGCAGCGTCATGGCCAGATCCGCGGCCAACAGACGCAGGGCACGACCACCGTGGTCGTGGACCGCGACGCTGGTCATCAGCCCGTCGAGCGGGAGCACGCCGGCGTGGTTGGACACGATCAACCCCGCGCCCTCGTCCGGGATGTTGTCCGCCCCGATCACCTCGACCCGGAACCAGTGCTCGAACAGCGGGCGCCACAGGGGCAGCCAGACGTTGGTGTAGAAGTGTTCGTCGAAGCCGAACTCGTCGACCTCGTAGCCGCCGGTGATGCGGGTCGCCAGGATCTCCCCGGCGGTGTTGATGGCCTCGGCCATCCCAGACAGCGCGCTGACGTCGCCGGTCGCGAGCATCACGTCCACGCCGCGCGCGAGATCGCGGACCGGCGCGAGCATCTCGACATCGATCGGCACGGCCTCCACGATCTGCCCGAGGGTGGCCCGCATCGAGCTGAGGAACCTGTCGACGATCCGCCCGATCTCGGTGGCGGCGGCGTCGCTGCTGGTGGTCGCGCCGAGGAAGCCCTCCCCGACCATCCGGTCACTCCGGGCGTCCCGGCGGCCCTCACCCCAGCGGGGGCCGCCGAGTGGCTGGCTCAGATCGAATTCCGGGCCCTTCACAACGCCTCCTCCATGCGGTCGGGCAGGGCCCCGATCGCCTCGAGCTCACCGATGGTGGTGTCCACGCCCGCGCGCAGCCGGTCGGCCACGGGCCCCGGTAGCAACTTCTCGAGCTTGGCGACCTTACGCTCCAGCGAGGCACGGGTGACCAGCGGTTCCGTCCCGGAGTCGACCAGGTAGGCGTGCAGGGCCTCGTCGGTGGTGTAGCTGGGCTGGAAGCCGAACTCCTTGCGCATGCGGGTGGTGTCCACCACCCTGCCGAACCGCAGGTACCGCATCTGCGACGGGCCGATGTCCCTGAGCCCCCGACTGAGCAGCATGCGGGCCGCGTACTTGAAGGTCTGCGGCGGCACCGGCAGCGGGATGTGGCCCGCCCGGCGGATCGCCCGGGCCAGCGTGAGCACACCCTCGGCGGCGATGTTGTACGTGCCCGGCGCCGCCCCGAGGGTGGCGTGGAGCAGCGCGTCCAACGCGTCCTGCGGGTGCAGCAGTTGGACCCGCGGGTCGTAACCGGCAAGCACCGGCGCGACCGACGGCAGCAGCAGCTCCCCCAGCACGGTCGGCTCGGGCAGCCCGAGGATGGCGGGGATGCGCAGGATCGTCACGTCGATGTCCGGGCGCTTGCGGGACATGCCCCGCACATAGCCCTCCACGGACAGGTGGTCCAGCGGGATGCCGCCGCTCGGCTGGCGGCGCGCGGCCATGTCCTCGGTGAACATGGCCGGGTCCGAGCCCGAGGAGCCGTAGACGGTGGTGGAGGAGATCAGCACGAACCGCTTGACGGTCGAGGCCCTGCCACACGCCGCGATGACGTGCATCGAGCCCATGATGTTGGACTCCTTGACGGCCGCCCGGCCGCCCGGCGCGAAGTCGGTGTGGAACAGCCCGGCGTGCACCACGGTGTCGATCCCCGCCTCGCGCAGGATCCCCTGCAGACGCGGCGACTGGGGGTCGAGCCGGACGAACTCCGCGTCACGCATCCGCCTGCGGTGCTGGGGTGACGGCTTGACCGAGTCGATGGCCAGCACGCGCTCGACGGACTCGTTCCGGAGCAGCATGCCCACCAGGTGCGCGCCGAGGTAGCGACTGCCGCCGACGACCGCGACAGCACGCGCCGGCGGGCGGCTGGAAGCTTCGGTGTTCACCCGACCGAGTCTAGCCGCGACGTGCCGTGCGAACCGGCCCCGGCCGGAAATACACCGATGCCCGCCACCACTGGGGCGACGGGCATCCGCTACAGGCGTGAGTCCGGGCGCGATCAGCGCGCCGCGGGACTCACTTACCGAGTTTGCGACGCTGCACGCGAGTCCGGCGGAGCATCTTGCGGTGCTTCTTCTTGGACATACGCTTGCGGCGCTTCTTGATCACAGAACCCATATCGGGGTCACCTACCTGTCGACTACTGGTCGTGGACCTTGGCTTGCGCTCCGGCGTCTGAAGCGGGCTTCTCGAGCCGGAACGGAACCAGTCCAGCCTACCTGCAGGCGGGTCCGCGACGAAAATGGGTCCGGGACGGAATGTACCTCCGCCCCGGTCGGGTCAGCCTGCGGAGAAGTACGAGGTGTCGAGGTACTCGTGCACGGCCTTGGCGTGGACGCGGAACGAGCGCCCCACCCGGACGGCCGGCAACTCGCCGGAGTGCACGAGTCGGTAGACCGTCATCTTGGACACGCGCATCAGCGCGGCCACCTCGGCAACGGTGAGGAACTGGGAGCCCCCCGCCGGCTGCGAGCCGCCTTCGGTCTTGTCGGTAGTCGCCATCGTCACAACCCTTCGTGGCACGCGTCGCGCCGCAGGCTTCCCCTCCTGCGGTACGGACACGCACGTGCTGGAGATGAGCCTAGCGTGAAAGGTGTGATCAATGCGACGGGAGTGGGCGAATTACTTCAATGACACGCCGCCGAGACCTGAGTTCACCCGTTCTGAACTGGGCTTGTGCTAAAAGCGACGACCCGCCAGGTGGGGTTTCTCTCACCTGGCGGGTCGCCTCCCTCGCTGCTTCGCCCTCCCGGCAGCCGCCCGGGCCGTCCTCGTCGAGGCCGGCGGGTGCGTGCGGGTGGGCGTGCGCCGCGGGTCAGTCGATCTCGTCGTCGTCCTCGATCACGTCCCGCGCCATCTCGCGGGACCGCGACGCGGCGGCCTCGACCGCATCGGCCACCGCCGCGCGCAGGCCTCCCGACTCGAGGCGGCGGATCGCCGCCGCGGTGGTGCCGCCCGGCGAGCTGACGTTGTAGCGGAGCTGTCCTGGGCCCTCGCCACCGCCGGCGAGCATCGCGCCGGCGCCGAGCGCGGTGCCGGTGGCCAGGGTCGTGGCCACGTCGCGGGGCAGGCCCTGCTCCACGCCGGCGTCGATCAGCGCCTCGGCGAGGAGGAAGAAGTAGGCGGGGCCGGACCCGGACACGGCCGTCACCGCGTCCATCTGGGCCTCGGTGACGACGACGACGGCGCCGACGCTCTCCATGATCGACCGCACCTGCTCGAGATGCTCGTCGCGCGCGAACCGGCCCTTGCAGATGGCCGAGACGCCCTGGCCCACGAGCATCGCGGTGTTGGGCATGACCCGCACGACCGGCGAGCCGGCGCTGAGTCTGGTCTCGAGCGATTCGGTCGAGACACCCGCGGCGAGCGAGACCACGATCGACTCGTGGACGCTGTCGGAGATGGCGTCGCCGACCCGCTCGGTCACCGCGGGCACATCCTGCGGCTTCACGGCGATCGCGATCACATCGGCGCCCTCACACCCGATGTCGAGGGTCGTGGGCAGGATGGAGTACTTCTTGGCCAACTCGTCGGCGCGGGCCTGGACGGCTTCGATCACCACGATGTCCGACCCCGGGGTCCCGGCCTCGCGGAGACCCGCGATGAGGGCCTCTCCGATGCGTCCGCCACCGACCACTGCGATTCTCGTCATGCCCATCACAGTGCCACACCGCCGCGGGCCGGCCCCGGCGTGCCGCCCCGCTGACGTGCGCGCTGAAATGAGCTCCGCCCGCATCCGGAAGCGGATGCGGGCGGAGTCGGTACGTGCTGGTGCGGAGCCGCTAGGTGACGAGCCTGAGCAGGAGCGGCCCGCAGGTCACGCCTATGCCCACGATCACCGCCAGGGCGATGCTGACCGTGTCATTCGACCGGCGCAGCACGCGCACCATGGCGACGAGCCCCACGATCACGATGATCGCCAGCGCGAACGCCACCCACGGCAGGTCGGTCCACAGCAACTGGAAGCCGATGAACAGCGCCGCGCCCGCGACCGCGGAGGCGAGTACCTGGGCGACGAGGATCATCCACTGCGACGCGGGCGACCGCTCGGTGTCCGCGTGATCGGCACGCGTGGCATCCGGGTGATCGGCACGCGCGGTGTCCGGGTCGGCGTCGCGGTACCGGTCCGTCGTGGCCGGTGCGGAGTCCCGGTCACCGGAGACCGCGGCCGCGGTCATCCCGGCGACGCCGGCGCCGCCCGCGGCAGCAGCCGCAGCCCGGCCGAAGGAGCCCTCGCGGCCGTCCGTGTCAGTGCCCTCGGGGGCGGCTGAACCGGTGACCGCGCCAGCGTCCTTGACGCCTGGAGCGGGCGCGGTCGCGGCGGGAGCCGCATCGCTGTTCTTGTCTGTGGCCCTGTCTGAGGCCTTGTCTGCGGCCTTGTCCGTGGTGGCCGCGCCTGCGGCGACCACGCCGGCCGGAGCCTCGGGAGCACTGTGGGCTGTGGAGCCACTGCCGGTCGGCACGCCCCACGCCTGCTGCCGGGCCGGGGCGGAGTCCGCCCGACCGGCGGTGTCCCCCGCGGCGGTGTCCCCCGCGGTGGAGTCCTTGGCCCGCGTCGGCGCCTGTGCCTGCGTCTGCGCTTGAGACTGCGTCTGCGCGGCGGTCGGCTGCCCGGGACCGGCCTGGGAACCGGTACCCGAGCCGGTCGCGGCGGCGCCCGCAAGACCCGCGGCACCGGCAGCAGCGCCACCCGCCGCCGCGGCACCGGCCACACCGGCCCCGGACGGCCCGCGATCATCGCGCGCATCAGGGGTCCAGGCGCCCGTCGGGCGCGCCGCGGCCTGGTCCTTTTCCTTGCGCTTACGGCCGAACAGACCGCGACGCTTCTCCTGCGGCTGCCCCTCGGGCGTCTCGTCCGCGGTCGCGGGAGCACCGGCCCCCGGGGCGGGCGGCTGCTGCGCGGGCGCCTGCTGTGTGGGTGCCTGCTGTGCGGGTGCCTGCTGTGCGGGTGCCTGCTGCCGGGCCCCCGGCTGCCGGGCGCCCGGCTGCTGGGCCGGGATCCTGGCGGTCTGGGCCGCCGAAGGCTGCGCTGCCGGCGGCTGCTGCGCGGTCGGCGACTGCTGTGTCGCCGACGGGCGCGCCTGCGACGCCGACGCGGGAGCCTGCCCCGACTTCGGGGTGGACGGCTGCGGTGTGGGCGGCGTCGTCGTCCTACCCGTCGCCCCCGACTGCGCGGTTCCCGCGCCCGCACCGGTCTGGTCGCCCGTCGCCCGGGGCCCGTCCGCCGACGGCGACGAACCGCCCTCGGCAGCCTCCGCCTCGCGCGCATGACGCCGCGCCGCACGGCCACTGAGGACCGTGTCATCGGTGATGCGCGGGATCTCACCGGTGAGCTCGGAGACACTCACCCCACCCTCGTCAGCCCGGCGGCGCCGACGCCCGGTGGGCGCGACCTCCTGCTGCTCCGCGCCCATGCGCTTGAGCAGCTCCGCCACGGTGATCTGCTGACCGTCAGAATCCTCGGCCATCGTCAGCTTCCCTTCCCGTCGCCGCCCACGTCCCGGTCGAGACGCTGAAGAATGAGCCCCTCACGCAGAGCCCACGGACAGATTTTCACACTTTCCAACCCCAATGCACGCATGGACGCCTCCGCGACCAACGCGCCGGCCACCACTTGATACGAACGATCAGCGCTGACGCCCTCCAACTCTGCCCTGTCCGCAGCGGTCATGCGAGAGATGAACGCGATCACCTGGCGCAGACCGGCCGCGGTGAGAATCCGCTCGACCCGCGGCCCCTCGGACGACGGCGCCGCGCCCGTCAGGCGTGCCAGCATCCGGAAGGTCTTGGAGGTGGCGCAGGCGACATCCGGATCGCCGGCGGCACGCAGCTCCTTGGCCGGCCCCTCCAGCTCGGCATCGATGTAGTCGCGAAGCTGATTGATGCGCTTGCGCTCCGGCGGGTCCGTTTTGAACCAGTCGTGGGTCAGACGGCCAGCGCCCAGCTGCAGGCTGAAGGCGTGCTCCGGCAGCTCGTCCTCCCCGCTGGTCAGCTCGAGCGAACCACCCCCGATGTCGAGGTTGAGGATCCGCCCGGCGCTCCAGCCGTACCACCGCCGCGCCGCGAGGAACGTCATGCGCGCCTCGTCCTCACCGGAGAGCACCCGCAGTTCGACGCCCGTCTCCTTGGCGACCTTGGCCAGCACCTCGTCCGAGTTCGCGGAATCCCGCACGGCGGAGGTCGCCAGCGCCATGACCTCCTTGCACTTGGTGGCCTTGGCGAGATCGGCGGCCTCGTTCACCGCGTCGATCAGGCGGGCGATGCCGGTCTTGGTGATGCTGTTGTCCTGATCCAGGTACTCGATGAGACGCAGGCGGGTCTTGGAGTCGTTCATGGGCGTGGGGTGGCCACCACGATGCGCATCGACGACGACGAAATGAACCGTGTTACTCCCGACGTCCAGGACACCTAATCTCACACGCCCACCCTAAACGGTCTACGGTCGCTGGTTGTGACCGCCACCGAACCTTCTACAACCCCGGGTACCCCTCGCCCCGAGGTCCCGTTGGACTTCCCTCGCGAGTGGTACAGCTTTCCCGACCCGACCAACGGCGAGCATCTCATCTCAGTGGACATGACGTGGCTGCTCTCGTCCTGGACGTGCGTCTTCGGCACGCCCGCCTGCCACGGCATCGACAGTTCCCAACCGGAGTCCGGGTGCTGCACGCACGGCGCGTTCCTCTCGGACGACGAGGACCGTGAGCGCCTCACCCGGAACGTCTCGCTCCTGGCACCCGGCGAGTGGCAGCATCGCGACGCCGCGTTCGCGGCCGCCGCCGCCGAGAACTCCGAGAACGAGGTGTGGCTCGAGGAGGATGAACTGACGGGCGACGACGGCGAGATGGAGCCGGCGCTGCGGACCCGCAAACTGGGCGGGCGCTGCGTCTTCTTCAACGACCCCGGCTGGCCGGCCGGGTCGGGCTGCGCCCTGCACCACATGGCCGGGCGCACCGGGCGGAGCCTGCCGGAGTCCAAGCCGGACGTGTGCTGGCAGCTGCCGCTGCGCGTGACCCACGACTGGGAGGACCGCGCCGACGAGGTGGAGATCCTCCACACCCGTGTAGGCGAGTACGACCGCCGCGGCTGGGGCCCCGGCGGGCTCGACCTCGACTGGTACTGCACAGGCTCGCCCGAGGCGCACGTGGGCGCCGAGCCCGTCTACGTCTCGCTGCGCGACGAGCTGGTCGAGTTGCTGGGCGAGGAGCCGTACGAGGTGCTGGCCGCGGCCTGTGCGCGGCGGCGGCAGCTGGGCATCGTGGCCGTGCACCCGGCGACCGCCCGCGCGTGCGGGGCCTGAGACCGGCTGCCGACCCGCCTCCCCCGCCCACTCTCCGCCTCGCCGCCAGCCGGGCTGGGCGTCGACCGGCTGCGGGGACCGCACGCGCAGCGGATCAGGGCTCGAACTTGTAGCCCAACCCGCGGACGGTCACCAGGTGCACCGGCTTGCCCGGATCCTGCTCGACCTTCGAGCGCAGGCGCTTGACGTGCACGTCGAGGGTCTTGGTGTCGCCCACGTAGTCCGAACCCCACACGCGGTCGATGAGCTGCCCGCGGGTGAGCACCCGGCCGGAGTTGCGCAGCAGGTACTCGAGCAGATCGAACTCCTTGAGGGGCAGCGTCACCGCCGCCCCGCGGACCGTCACCGTGTGCCGCTCGATGTCCATCCGGACCGGTCCCGACTCGAGGACACCGATCTCCTCGGGTTCGTCCGCCTCCTTGTCGGCCCCGCGGCGTAGGACCGCCCGGATACGCGCGATGAGCTCGCGGGCCGAATAGGGCTTGGTCACGTAGTCGTCGGCGCCCAGTTCGAGCCCCACGACCTTGTCGATCTCACTGTCCCGGGCGGTCACCATGATGACCGGCACGCTCGAGGTCACGCGGAGTCGCTTGCACACGTCGGTTCCCGACATCCCCGGGAGCATGAGGTCGAGCAGCACGATATCGGCGCCCTCGGACTCGAAGCTCTCCAACGCGGTCGGGCCGTCGCCGGCGATGGTGACGTCGAAGCCCTCCTTGCGGAGCAGGAAGGCCAGCGGGTCCGCCAGCGAGTCCTCGTCCTCCACGATCAGCACCCTGGTCACGGCACCTGGTCCTCTCCTTGATCGACGTGCTCTGTGGCGGGAGACGCCCCGCCGGAATCCGGCTCCACATGGGCCGGGAGTTCGAGAGTGAAGGTCGACCCGGTCCCGGGTCGACTCCACAGGGATACGGCGCCGTTGTGGTTCTGGGCGACGTGTTTGACGATCGCCAGCCCCAGGCCGGTGCCGCCGGTCGCGCGGGAACGGGCCTTGTCGACGCGGAAGAAGCGCTCGAAGACGCGCGTCTGGTGCTCGGGGGCGATCCCGATCCCGCGGTCGGTGACCCGCAGCATCACCGTGTCGCCGGAGATCCCCCGGGTGATCGACACCGGCGTGCGCTCGTGCGAGTAGTTGATGGCGTTGAAGATGAGGTTCGCCAATGCGGTGACCAGCAGGGTCCAGTCGCCCTTGATCTCCAACCCGGACGGCGAGTCGGTGATGAGCTCGATCCCGGCCGTCTCCGCGGCGTTTGCCGCCCGCCGGAGTGCCTCGTCCACCACGTCGTCGACGTCCACCGGCTCCGGGTCGCGGATCCGCTCTGCACCCTGCAGGCGGGAGAGCTCGATGAGCTCGGTGACCATCTTGCCCAGCCGCTGCGCCTCGCTCACCACGCGACCACCGAAGTACTCGACCGAGTCCGGGTCGTCCTTGGACTCCAGGAGCGCCTCGGCGAGAACCGCCATCGCCCCCACCGGGGTCTTGAGCTCGTGGGAGACGTTGGCCACGAAGTCGCGCCGGGCGGCCTCCATGCGGCGGTGCTCCGAGTCGTCGTCCGCGAACACCACGACGAACTGCTCGCCGTGGCCCTGCAGGATCTCGCAGCGGCCGCTGACCGACGGGATTCGGCGACGGCCGGCCGCCATCTTCGCGGGCAGGTCGAACACCGAAGTCCGGTCGTCGACGAACGTGGCGTGCGCCGCCGTCCAGACCGGCTCGATCAGCAACCGGTCCTCGACGATGCCCAATTCGTCGGCACGGCGGTTGAACAGCACCACGTCCTGGTGACGGTCCACCACGGCGAGCGCGTACGGCGCCTGCTGATAGACCGCCCGCAACACATCGAGCCTGGTCGGCCCGGCCTGCTCCGCACGTCGCCGGTCGGCTCGCGCATTGATCAAGGGGATGACGAAGCCGCCCACGACGAAGCCGATGATCCCGGCGACGATCGCGAGGAAGATCCCCAGACTGACCTGCACGACCCAGATACTACGACCCGGGTATCCCGCCCGGAAAAGCAGAACCCCCCGTCCACCTGCGCGAAGTTCGCAGATAGACGGGGGTTTACGGCTCGTTCACCGGGCCTTCACCTCACGCGTGGGCGGTGGCCCGGACGGCGTGTCGCCCGCGCGACGGCGGCCCCGAGGAGGTGGGGCTACTTTCCGCCCTGGCTGGCCACGGCGGCAGCGCCGGCAGCGGCGGCCTCCGGGTCGAGGTAGGTGCCGCCCGGGTTGGCGACCTTCCCGGCCTCGTCGAAGCGGTAGACCAGCGGGATGCCGGTCGGGATGTTCAGACCCGCGATGTCGTCATCGGAGATCTCGTCGAGGTGCTTGACCAGCGCGCGCAGCGAGTTGCCATGCGCGGCCACCATGACCGTCTCGCCGGCCGCGATGCGCGGGGCGATCTCGGCGGTGTAGTACGGGATGAAGCGGTCCACCACGTCCTTGAGGCACTCCGTCAGGGGCACCTCCGGGAGATCGGCGTAGCGGACGTCGCCGGTCTGCGAATACTCGTTACCCGGGTCGATGGCCGGCGGCGGCGTGTCGTAGCTGCGGCGCCACAGCATGAACTGGTCGTCGCCGAACTCTTCCTTGATCTCTGCCTTGTTGAGGCCCTGCAGCTTGCCGTAGTGGCGCTCGTTGAGCTTCCAGTGCCGCACCACCGGCACCCAGTGGCGGTCGCATGCGTCCAGCGAGATGTTCGCCGTGGTGATCGCGCGGCGCAGCAGCGAGGTGTAGACGATGTCCGGGAGGATGCCCTCCTCCGCGAGGAGCTTGCCGCCGCGGACCGCCTCCTCACGACCGAGGTCGGTGAGATCGACGTCGACCCACCCCGTGAACTGGTTGGACGCGTTCCACCGGGACTGGCCGTGACGCAGGAGGACGAGTGTTCCGTAAGTCATAGGTCCATTATGACCCGATGCTCACCGGCTACGGTGCAAGCATGACCGCAGACGCCGGAGACACCCCCGAAGCCACCGACCGGCCCTGGACGGTCCACTACACCCCGGGGACCACACACGACCTGGATTACGGCACCACCACCCTGTGCGACCAGTTCGACCAGGCCGTCAGCGCCCACTTCGAACGGCCCGCCACCGAGTTCTTCGGCCGGGTGACCACCTACGGCGATCTCGGCAGCCGGGTCCGGCGCGCCGCCGAAGGCCTCCGCCTCCTGGGCGTGGGCAAGGGTGACCGCGTGGCCGTCCTCCTGCCCAACTGCCCCCAGGGCATCGTGGTGTTCTACGCGGCTCTGCGACTGGGCGCGATCGTCGTCGAACACAATCCCCTGTACACGGCCGACGAGCTCGAGGCGCCCTTCGCCGATCACGGTGCGAAGGTCGTCGTGGCGTGGAACGTCGTCACCGACGTCGTGCAGGACCTCGCGACCCGCCCCGACACCGCGATCGAGCACGTCCTCGCCGTCGACCTCCTCGACGCGTTCCCCACCGCCAAGCGCCTCGCCCTCCGGCATCTCCCGGTGCCCGCGCTACGCGCCTCCCGCGACAAGCTGTCCCGCCCCGACACGCACACCCCGCGCTGGGCGGCCCTGGAGACCGGCCCCGAGCTGGATTTCTCCCATCCCTACCCCACCAACGACGACGTGGCGCTGATCCTCTACACCTCCGGCACCACCGGGACGCCCAAGGGCGCGATGCTCACCCACGCCAACCTGGTCGCCAACTCGACCCAGGGCAAGGCCTGGGTGCCCGGGCTCGAGCCCGGCAAGGAGCGGTTCCTGGCCTCGCTGCCGATGTTCCACGCCTACGGGGTGACGATGTGCGTGGTGTTCGGCATCGCCCAGGGGGCCCGGCTCCAGCTCGTGCCGACGCCCGACATGGACCTGATCATGCCGATCTTCGCCAAGGAGCCGCCGACATTCATCCCGGCCGTCCCGCCGATCTACACCCGCATCCTCGAGGAGGCCGACAAGCGCGGCATCTCGCTCAAGGGCATCCGCAACTCCTTCTCCGGGGCCATGAGCCTGCGCGCCGACCTCATCGAACGGTGGGAGGCCGCCACCGACGGCCTCTTGGTGGAGGGGTACGGGATGACCGAGACCTCGCCCATCACGGTGGGTAATCCCATGTCGACGGCGAGGCGGGCCGGCTCGATCGGCGTCCCGTTCCCCGACACGGATATCCGGGTCGTCGACAAGGAGGACCCGTCGCGGGACGTTCCCACCGGGGAGCCCGGTGAGCTCCTGGTCAAGGGTCCGCAGGTCTTCCCGGGGTACTGGAACAACGAGGAGGCGACCGCGGCGACGCTGCACGACGGCTGGCTGCGCAGCGGCGACGTGGTGGAGCAGGCCCCCGACGGTTTCCTGCACGTGGTGGACCGGATCAAGGAGGTGATCGTCACCGGCGGGTTCAACGTCTACCCGTCGGAGGTCGAGGCGATACTGCGGACGGCTCCCGGCATCGCCGACTGTGCGGTCGTCGGCCGGCACGGGGCCCACGGTGAGCAGGTCGTCGCGGCGGTGGTGCTCGAGCCGGGTGCGTCGCTCGATGTGGACGCGATCCGCGCCCACTGCAAGTCCTCGCTCGCCGGGTACAAGGTGCCGCGCGAGTTCGTCGAACTCGACGAGCTGCCCGCCAACCCGATGGGCAAGGTGCTGCGCAAGAAGGTCGCCGAGGCCATCAACCCCTGACCCCTGGAAAGACCTGCAGCGGCTCGAGACGACAGAGCTGCGCAAGCCCACGAGCCAGCTCAACTCCCCCGACTTACGCTGCGCCGGTGACCTGCGCTGCCGGCGTGTACGCAATGCAGCCACTCACGCTGGCACGCGGGACCCTCCCGCCAGCGCAAGCCCACAAGCCAGCGCACCCCCCCCAACTTACGCTGCAGAACTGCCCGTCCGTGCTACTCGGGCTGGGGCAGATCCTCGGTGAGGTGGCGGAACGCCTCCAGGTTGCGCAGCGACTCGCCCCGCGAGACCCGCCACTCCCATTCCCGGCGGATCGCGGTGTGGAAGCCGGTCTCGATGATGATGTTGAAGTCGTGGTCGGCGGCCTCCAGTACCTGCCCGAGCACGCGGTCGAGCTCCTCCTCCGTCACCGCGACCAGCGGCATCCGGCCGACCAGATAGATGTCGCCGTTGTTGTCCAGCGTGTACGCCACCTGGTACATCCGGCGATTGCGACGCAGCAGGTACTTGTAGACCTTCTCGAAGTCCTCGTCCGGCCGGCGGCACACGAACGCCTCGACGCGCACGCTCTCGCGGTTCACGGTGAGATGGCAGGCCGTCTTGAGGCGCTTCTCCCCCGGCAGCTGCACCACGAAGGTGTTGCCGTCGGCCAGCGTCGACTCGATGTCCCGCTCCACCAGGAAGTCGCGGATCCGCTCGACGGTGGGGGCGTCGGCCTCGTCCGGACCTCGGGCGGGCCCGGACGCGGCGCCAGCAGAGGAGCCTGCACCGTCGAGGGCACCGGCCCCAGCCGCAGCATCATCCTCGCCGTCGTCGCCCATGCGCTTGCTCTCGGTGGGGTCGATCATCGTGGCTCCTTCGCGGGTTAGAATGGACTCAGGCGCGGGTTGGAACGAACTCAGGACGCCGTGGCCGCCGCGCGCCGCGCCCGGTACGAGGCCATCGTGCCCGCATACGACGCCAGCAGCCCGTCGGCCGTGGAATCCCAGCTGAACCCGGCGGCGTGCACCGGGGCGTGGCGGGACATCTCCAGCCGCAGCTCGTCGTCGTCGAGCAGTGATCCGAGGACCCGCGCCCACTCGCGCGGATCGTGCCCGTCCACGGTGAGCCCGGTCCGGCCGTTCGCGACGGCCGTCGGCAGCCCGCCCACGGCGGCGGCCACCACCGGCGTCCCGCACGCCTGCGCCTCCAACGCGACCAGTCCGAACGACTCTGAGTACGACGGCACCGCCACGATGTCCGCGGCCCGGTACACGTCGACCAGCTCCGACGGCGGGCGCGGCGCCAGGAAGCTCACGCGGTCGGCCACGCCCAGCTCCTCGGCCAGCTCCATGAGCGAACGCGGCCGCTCGAGCCCCGACCCGCTGGGCCCGCCCACCACGAGCAGCCGCACGTCGCGGTGCGGCTCGGCGCGCACGATCTCGGCGAGCGCCCGCACCACCACGTCGGGTGCCTTGAGCGGCTGGATGCGGCCGACGAACGCGATCACCTCGGAGCGCTGCGCCACGCCGAGTGCGCGCCGGGCCTGCTCGGTGCCGCGCCGGGTGCCGGGCGTGTACTGCTCGAGGTCGGCGCCGGGGGGGACGATGTCGATGTCGGCCGGGTCGGCGTCGTAGTAGCCCACGAGCTCGTCGCGTTCCCCGGTGGTGTTGACGACCAGCCGGTGCGCGGCGTCCACGATCTGCTGCTCGCCGATGCGTCGCGACTCCGGTTCGGGGGTGTCACCGCTGGTGAGGACCGCGTTCTTGACCTCGGCCAGCGTGTGGGCGGTGTGCACGAGCGGCACGCCCCAGTGCTCGGAGGCGACCAGCCCCGCCTGGCCGGACAGCCAGTAGTGGGAGTGGATGAGGTCGTAGTGGCCGGGCGCCTGGCCGGCCTCGGCGCGCATGACGCCGGCGACGAACGGACACAGCTGCGTGGGCAGGTCCTCCTTGCGGAGGCCCTCGAACGGGCCGGCCACGATGTTGCGGACCAGCACGCCGTCGCCCGCCTCCTCGACCGGCGGCTGCGACGAGTGGGTGGCGCGGGTGAAGATCTCCACCTCGACGCCGCGGCGGGCCAGACGCCGCGCGGTCTGCAGCACGTACACGTTGAGCCCGCCCGCGTCACCGGTGCCGGGCTGGGCGAGCGGCGAGGTGTGGAACGACAGCACCGCGACGCGCTTGGGGAGCGGCGCGGCGGGGCCGGGGCGGAGGTCGGAAACGGTCACCAGTCCGATTGTGCCTCCGTGCGCGCCGGGGTGCACGCGGCGCGGGGGCGGGGATCGGGTGGGACGACGACGACAACGCCCGCCGCTCGCCCACCCCCCACGGGCGGTGTGGGGTGTCTACAGTTCGGCGGCGAAGGCGTCGAGCTCGGCGAGGAACTTCGGCTTCTCCTCGATGAAGGGCGCATGGGCGGACTCGGCGAAGCCCACGTAGCGGCCGCCGGGGATCATCTCGGCGTTGGCCTGACCGGCGGACGGCAGCACCACGCCGTCGTGCTCACCGTGGATCACCAGCGCGGGGATGCCCAGGCCGCGCAGTGTCTCGTCGTTGTCCACGCGACGGGTGAGCAGCTTCTGGCGGACGGTCGGCGGGGTGGCCAGCGAGAGTCCGAAGATCCGCTGGCCGCTCGTGCCGTCGCCGGACCGCATCATGGCGCTCCCGAAGCTCGCGAGCGCGGCCACGGCCCTGCCGGGGTTCTCGTCGAACGCGCCGTTCGACGTGACCTCGACCATGGCCGGGCCGATCGCGCCGCCGGCGGACCGGGACACCGAGGTGACGGCGCCGCAGAGCACGATGCCCGCGACCCTGCCCTCGCCGCGGGCGGCGAGGTAGTCCGACACCACGATCCCACCGTACGACCAGCCGAGCAGGATCGCGCCCGCCCCATCGCTGACACCGGCGGCGTCCAGGACCGCCTCGACGTCGTCAGCCCACTGCGCAGCCGAGTCATAACCGGCGTCGGCGACGTCGGAGTGGCCGTGTCCGCGCAGGTCCAGCGCCACCACCCGGAACCGGGTCGCCAGGTCGGCCAGAAGATCCGGGCCCCAGCAGGCGCTCGACTGGGCCCAGCCGTGGATCAGCACGAGCGGGCGCGCGGCGGGGTCGCCGAGCACGCGGTAGGCGATCGTGGTGCCGTCCGAGGAGACGGTGGAGGCGAGGGAATACGTGGCGGGAGAGGTCATGTCGGCCATCGTGCCAGTCCCATCGCTATCGCACGTCGGCTCGTCGGAGGTGTCCCCCGAACGCGGAGGACCCTCCCCCGGAGCCGCCCCGTGCGGTTACCGTGTTCCAATGGCAGCCACCACCACCGCGACAGACCCCGACGTCGTCGTCCGGATGTTCTTCGACGCCCTCGCCTCCGGCTCGACCGCCGCCGCGGCGGAACTGGTCTCCGGCGACGTGTGGTGGGCGAACATCGGGCTGCCGACCGTGCGCGGCAAGCGGGCCGTCGTCGGCGCGATCGCCGCGATGCACCGCAGCGTGCGATTCGGGGTCCGGACCCACCATCTCGCGGTGTCGGCGCCCGCGGACCCCACCGATCCCCGCTCCCCGCACATCGTTCTCACCGAGCGCACCGACTCGCTCGGGATCGGCCGGTTCCGCTGCGACTTCTGGGTGTGCGGGCGGCTGGAGGTCCGCGACGGCCTGGTCTGCGGCTGGCAGGACTACTTCTCCACCGCCGACATCGCGCGCGGCGCGGTGCGCGGGCTGGTCGAGATGATCCCCGGCCGTCGCGTCGGTCGATAACGCGGCATTAGGCGCGCGGTCGGCCCGCGGCCGCTGAGCAGCCGTACGGCCGGCGACGTCGTCACCTACGCTCGAGTGCATGACCGATCACAGTGCCGCCCGTGAGCGCCTCGCCGCCCTGCCCGCCGACACCCGCGTGGCGGTGGTGACCGGCGCATCGTCGGGCATTGGCGAGGCGAGCGCCCGCGAACTGGCAGGCCAGGGCTTCCACGTGATCGTTGGCGCGCGGCGCGCCGACCGGCTGGAGGCACTCGCCGCCGAGATCGGCGGCACCGCCCTGCCTCTCGATGTGACCGACGCGGACTCGTGCGCGGCGTTCTGCTCGGCCATCCCCCGCCTGCACGTGCTGGTCAACAACGCCGGCGGCGCCAAGGGCACCACCAGCGTCATGGACGCCGACGAGGAGCAGTGGCGCTGGATGTGGGAGACCAACGTCCTCGGCACGCTGCGGATGGTCAAGGGACTCATGCCGACCCTCGTGGACACCGGCGACGGGCTGGTCATCACCATCACCTCCATCGCGGCGCTCGAGTCGTACGACAACGGCTCCGGCTACACCTCCGCCAAGCACGCGCAGGCCGTCCTGCACCGGACGCTGCGAGGCGAGCACCTCGGCCAGCCCGTGCGGTTCACCGAGATCGCGCCCGGCATGGTCGACACCGAGTTCTCGAGCGTGCGGTTCGACGGCGACGCGGACAAGGCCGCCGCCGTCTACCGCGGGCTGACCCCGATGATCGCCGAGGACATCGCGGAGATCGTGGGATTCGTCGCCAGCCGGCCGTCGCACGTGAACCTCGACCAGATCGTGGTGAAGCCGCGCGCCCAGCACTCCGCGATGCGGGCGCACCGCGACTGAGCCGGGGCCGGATCACGACGCTCCGGCGGCGCTACAGAAGGTGAGGCTAGGCAACGTCAGGTTAGGCTTCACACCGGCAGGTTAGGCTAACTGACCTGGCACGATGCCGCGCGCGGTCCTATTGTGGGACCCCTCGGGAGAACCCCTCCCGGCGCGTCTCGACTCTTGTCGAGGCCGCCTCACGAAAGGCGCCACCATGACCCAGAGCAGCAGCACCTACGCCGAACTCCTCTCCGCCCAGGTCGGCCACGAGTTCGCCGCCAGCCAGCAGTACATCGCGATCGCCGTGTGGGCGGACGCGCAGGACCTTCCGCAGCTGGCCGCCCGCTTCTACCAGCACAGCCTGGGCGAGCGGAACCACGCCATGATGATGGTCCAGTACATGCTCGACCGGGACATCCCCACCGTGATCCCCGCCGTGCCGGCGCCCCAGGCCGAGTTCGACGGGCCCGTTGGCGCACTGAGCCTCGCGCTCGAGCAGGAGAAGCAGGTCACCCGCCAGATCGAGGCGCTGTTCCAGGCCGCGCGCGCCGAGGCCGATCCGCTGGGCGAGCAGTTCATGCTGTGGTTCCTGCGTGAGCAGGTCGAGGAGGTCGCCAACATGAACACGCTGGTGACCATCGCCGAGCGCGCGGACGACGACTGGTTCCGCATCGAGGAGTACCTCGCCCGCGAGACCGACGCCTCCACCAACACGGGCACCCCGCCCGCGGTCGCCGGCGGCGCGGTCTGAGCACGACCGCCTGACAACGGCGGGCCGGGAGGGCAGGCGGTCAGCGCGACCAGTCGGCCAGCCTCTCGACGAGGATGCGGTTGCTCTCCTCGAGCGCGGCAGCGTTGGCCTCGGCCGATCCGCCGGACAGCATCCCGTCGGCATGCGCGCCGGGCACGGAGAACACGTGCCCGGCGTCGTCGTATATGTGCACCTCCGTACTCTCCGGCAGGTCCTCGGCGATCCGCCGGGCAGCCGCGTCGGCAGGCCACACCTGGTCGTCGCCGCCGGCGAACACCAGCATCTCCCCCGGTAGTCGCGTGAGATCGATGCGGGCATCGCCGGACTGCGGCGCCTCGAGCGCCCCCTCGAACACCGGCCGCAGGTGGATCGGCGCGCCGAGGAGCGAGGCAAGCGCCAACCTCAGGACCGGCCCCGGACCGGGCGCGTCGGCGTAGGCGACGTACGGCACGTCCTGCCCGCCGACCGTCCACGACGACACCACGTTCCGCTGGTCCATCCCCTGCATCACGTGGTCCATCGGCGCGAACAGCACCAGGTTGTCGACCCGCGGCTCGTAGGTCGGCAGCAGTGCGGCGAGCTCGGCCCCCTTGGACGTCCCGACGATCGTGACGGGATCGGCCGATTCGGCGTTGGCCTCGGCCCAGTCGATCGCCTGCGACGCCGTCTCCACGGGGACCCGGTCCAGCGTCTCCGGCTGGCCGGGCTGCCCGAAGTAGAACAACGACAGCACCTCGTGCCCCGCGCGCGCCAGCAGTTCGGCGTGCTCGAAATCGGGCCCGCCCTCGGAGCCGCCCCAGGTCAGCACCACGCCCTCGTGTCGGATCGTCTCGGGCCGCAGGTGGAAGCCGCGCACTCGCCCGTCGGCGATCGGTGTGACCTCGATGCCCGGCAGCTCCGTGGGGTAGGACGCCGGGTTCCGCGGCTCGGCGTAGGCGAGGGCGGGTTCGGGGTAGCGGAAGTGGTTGACGACGCGCGCCGCGACGACCGCGAGGACGACGACGAGGAGGAACACGAACGGCCACCTCAGCACGTTCCAGAGCTTGCGCATCGTGCTCCTCCCCGGGGTGGCCGTCTGTCGGCAGCCTATCCAGACGCGGGGCCCTGCCATCGCGATTACGCCGAGCGGACGTACTCCGCGTAGGTCACCCCGCTCTCGAATTCCCGGCTCATCCGCCGCGTGAGCGGCATCGCCGACGCGCCCGGCTTCGCGGCGGCCGCGCCGATGAGGGGGATGCCGTCACCGAGCACGAGCGGGTTGACCTTGAGCCGGAGTTCGTCGATCTCGTCGATCAGCGTCGCCGCGAGTGCGCCGCCGCCGCACAGCCAGATGTCCAGCCCCGACTGCTCCGCCTTGAGCCGGCGGACCACGGTGACCGGGTCCTCCGAGGTGATGGTCAGCCCCTCCTGTGTCGGCAGGTCGTCGGGATGGCTGGTGAACACGTACTGCCGCAGGTGCGGATAGCCACTGGCCAGCCCCTCGTCCACGGCCACCTGGTGGGTGGCCCGTCCCATCAGGACGGTGTCGAACACCCGCGGGGGCGTCTCGGCCAGGCCGAGTTGCTCGCGGAAGTGCCCGGGGACGGACTCGGGGTAGTGCTCGACGATCCAGGGCCCGTGGTCTCCCTCGAGCGGGAAGAAATCGAAGGCGCCGTCGGGGGCGGCGATGTAGCCGTCGAGGGTGACGGCCACGTAGTAGATGAGCTTTCGCATGGTGGTTCCTCTGGTCGGTTCTCGGATTGGTCGCGGATCAGGCGAGGGTGATCACGTCGTCCACCCCCACGCGGTCACAGAACCCGTCGTCGTGACTGACCAGCAGGAGGGCACCCCGCCACTGCGCGAGCGCATCGGCGAGCACCTCCACTCCTTCGAGGTCGAGGTTGTTGGTCGGCTCGTCGAGGATCAGCAGCTGCGGCACCGGCCGGGCGAACAGCTCCGATGCCAGTGCCGCGCGCAGCCGCTCGCCGCCGGACAGGTCGCCGAGCCGGCGGAACCCGGCGTAGCCGATGAACAGCATCCGCGCCGCGTGGGCGTGGGCCTCCTCCGCCGACGCCGAGGGGCGTACCGCGCGGATCGCGTCGACGACCGAGCAGTCAGGATGCTCGACACGCAGGTCCTGGGGCAGGAACGCCCACGGGGTGGCGATCGCCGAGGTGACGGCGTTGTCGTCGTCGTTCCCACGCATCGCACCGGACGCCGCGTGGTCACCGGCGGGATCGTCGCGATGGCCTCCGATGAGGCGGCGCAGCAGCGTCGTCTTGCCGCTGCCGTTCGGGCCGGCGAGCCGGACCCGGGCCGGCCCCGCGAGGTGGATGCGGCCGGCGACTGGGTCCTCGACATCCACCACCACCCGGCCCGACGGGAGCTGCGGGTCGGGTAGCTTGACGCGCAGCAGTTCCTCGCGGCGGACCGCGGCATCGGCCTCGCGCATCCGTTCCTGCGCCTGCTCGACGCCCCGCTCGTGGGTGGCCCGGTACTTCGCGGCCGACTCCTGCGCCGCCCGCTTGCGCGCCCCCATGATGATCTTCGGCTCGCGCTTGGTGGCTTCCATCTTCCGGCCGTACCGCTCGCGCCGCGCCAGCGCCACCTGCGCGTCGGCCTTGTCGCGCTTCTCGGACCGCAGATCATTGCGCGCGCCGGTCAGTGCCTGCAGCGCCGCCGACTGCTCGGCGTCCACCACCTCGCGGTAGTGCTCGTAGTTCCCGCCGAACACGCGGGTCCGGCCCGCGCGGAGTTCCACCGTGGTGTCGGCGCGGTCGAGGAGTTCGAGATCGTGGCTCACGACCAGCGCGATGCGGTTGCCGCCCGCCACGAATCGCTCCAGCGCGCTGAACAGCCTGCCGCGCGCCCGCGAGTCGAGGTTGTTGGTGGGCTCGTCCAGCAGCAGCACCCGCGGATGCCCGAGGAGTCGACCGGCCACGGCCGCGAGCGTGCGCTCCCCGCCGGACAGCTGGCCCACGGGTCGGTCCAGATCCGTGGGGAGGCCCAACTCGTCGAGCTGCGCGACCGTGCGTTCGGCGATGGTCCAGTCGTCGGCGAGGCGGGTGAAGTCGTCGTCGTCGCCCTCTCCCGCCTCGATCCGCGCCAGCGCCGCGAGCCGGCCGCCGACCCCCAGCTCATCGGCGAGGGTCCGCTCGGCGGGGGCGTCGGCCAGCAGCTGCGGCACGTACGCGACATCGGCGGGGTAGGCGGAGCCGGCCGCGGAAGCGGTGGCGGTCGGGTCGGTGGCGGCCGGGTCGGTTGCGGTCGGGTCGGTTGCGGTCGGGTCGGTTGCGGCGCCCGCGGCAATGATGGCGGCGCAGGCCACGCCGTCGACTGTGATCGATCCCCGTGCAGGCGGCAGCACGCCGGCGATCAGCCCGAGGAGGGTGCTCTTGCCGGCGCCGTTGCGGCCGACGAGTGCGGTGAGCCCCGGACCGATCGCGAGGTTCAGGCCGGAGAAGAGTGTGGTGTCGTCGGGAAACGCGAAAGCGACGTCCGACAGGACGAGGGAAGACATGTGTGCTCCAGGGAGGTGGCTGATGGGCCGAATCTCACCTGTGGTTACGCACTGTCCTGTGTTCTCCTCGTTAGCGCTTCTCGGCCCTGCGCCCCTCGCCCGGCGGGTCTCCCCTGCCCGGACGCCGTGCGCTGCCGACGTGCTCGCAGCACACTACCCCCGCCGCAACGTCCACACAAGACCCGGTAACCCGCCCGACCCCACCGGCGGTTGCAAGACATCACCCCCGAGCTGCAAGACAGAATGTGCGAGAACCCGGCCGAAAACCTGCGAGATGTCAGGCATCTGAAGGTCGATGTCTTGCAACTGGGCTGCGGCGGGGCGGGGTCTACATGAACGCGCTGGGCGGCAGACCTTCGCGGCTGGTCATCGGCAGTTCCTTCTCGAGCCGCTCCATGAAGAAGTGCGACTGCACGGCCGTCCAAACGTTATTGGTGAGCCAGTACAGGCCGATCGCGATGGGGAAGTTGAAGAAGTACGCGCCCACGATCGGGAAGAACGGAAACAGGTACATCATGATCTTCATCGATTTATTCATCGACTCGGTCATGGACTCGGCGATGGTCTGGAAATCCTGTGGCTTGTCGGCACCCGCGCTCGCAGCACCCGCGCCCGCAGCGCCGGCCCTGGCGGGCGTGCCCGGGGTGCCGTCAGCACGATCGGTCGAACGCTCGCCCGCGTCCCCTTCGACGCCGCCTTCAACGCTGCCCTCGACGATCCCGTCGACGTGGTCCCCGCTGCCGGCGTCCGCGCGCTCGACCTTCTCGCCGTCGATCTCGATGACCTCACCGTCGACGAACGGACCGCCCGCACGGTCCTCTGCCTCGACCTGCGCGACCGCCGCCTTCTCGGCTTCCTTGGCCGCCTTCTGCCGGCGGAAGGAGTTCCACATGTTGATGAACGTCGCGATGCCGGCGAGCACGAACAGCGGCACGGCCAGCACGAGGATGTCCTCGCGCACGAGCCCCGGGTGCAGCGACTCCATGACCTCCTGCGGCATCCGGATGTAGGACGCCAGCGGCACACCGAAGATCTCGGCGTTGAGGAACGACGACACCTGGTCCGGGCCGAACGCCCCGTTCGTCATGGTCTGCGCCTCCTCGATGGAGACGTCCCGCGGCGAGAAGTTCAGCAGCACGTGGTACAGGCCGAGGAACACCGGGATCTGCACGAAGAGCGGCAGGCAGCCGGCTGCCGGATTGACCCCGGCATCGGAGTACATGGCCTGCATCTCCTTGGCCTGCTCCTGCCGGCCCTCGGGAGACTTGCGGTCCTTGTACTTGAGCTGCATCTCCTTCATCTTGGGGCCGAGCTGCGCCATCTTGCGCATGGAGTACTGCTGCCGCCACATCGACCGCATGAGCAGCAGCCGCACAGTCACCACCAGCAGGATCACCGAGCCGACCCACGCGAGCCCGGAGTTCGGATCCACGACGAAACTCAGCACCCAGTGCCAGAACTTCATGACGAGCGACACCGGGTACGCGAACAGGTCCACGGGCGAATCTCCATAAGACGGGCGGCGCCGCGAAGGCGGGCGCGCGGGGCGGGTCAGACCGAGAGGTCACCGTCCAGCGTGCCAGGCGCGTACGACTTGGTGGCCGCGGGGGTCACGGCGGCACTCCCGCAGTGCGCCCCCTATCCGGGTCAGATGCTGCAGCCCACCCAGACGGGTTCGGGGTGCAACTCCACGCCGAACGCCTCCCGGACGCCGTCGCGCACCTCGCGCGCCAGCGCGATCACGTCGTCGGCCGTGGCCGCCCCCCGGTTGGTCAGCGCGAGGGTGTGCTTGGTGGAGAGCCGAGCCGGGGACGACGACGAGGGATAGCCCTTGCCGAAACCGGCCCGCTCGATCAGCCAGCCCGCCGAGAGCTTGGTCCCCCCTGTCGCCGCGAACGCGGGCATCTGCCCGGCCGGCCCGTCCCCGAGCCTGCCCGCCACCCGGGATCGCACCGCGGGGAGATCCTCGTCCCGTACCACCGGGTTGGTGAAGAAGGAGCCGGCGGACCAGGTGTCCTCGTCGTCGTCGTCGAGCACCATCCCCTTGCCACGCCGCAGCTCCAGCACGGTGCGCCGCACCAGGGCGGGGTCGGTCCGCTCCCCCGGCGCCACGCCGAGACGGCCGGCGAGTTCGGCGTAGCGGATCGGCTCGCTGCGTCCGGCGCGGTCGAGGCGGAACTCCACCTCCAGCACCACCGCGCGATCCGAGTTCTTGAGCACCGACGTCCGGTAGGCCAGCCCCAGCGCGTCGGGGGTGACCCACTCGTCGACCCCGCTCGCGCGGTCGTACCAGCGGACCCGGTGCAGGACCTGGGCCACCTCGACCCCATACGCACCGACGTTCTGCACCGGCGTGGCCCCCACCGAGCCCGGGATACCGGACAGGCACTCGAGGCCGCCGTACCCACGCCCGACCGTGTCGGCGACGAGATCGTCCCAGGTCAGACCCGCACCCGCGCGCACGATCAGCGCGTCGGCCTCGTCCAGGTACTCGACCTCGCGGTTGCGCACGGCCACCACGACCAGGTCGAGGTCGCCGCCCGCCACCACGAGGTTCGAGCCGCCGCCCAGCACGAGCACCGGCCGGTCGGCCGCGTCCAGGGCACGCACCGACTCGGCCACCCCCTCGGCCGTGGAGCACGCGAGCAGCGCCCGGGGGCGGCCCCCGATGCGGAGGGTGGTCAGTTCGGCCAGGGACGTCCGGGGCGCGGCGGCGACGCCGTCGACGTCGCTCAGCGCGCGGACGACCGGGTCGGAGGAGTCGGCGGGCGGCAGGATCACACGCCTGAGGGTAGTCGCCTGCTTGTAGTGTCTGACCCCATGGCGACCCGCTTCTCACATTCCGTCCAGCTCGGCGGCCCCCTCGAGGCCGTCCATGCCTCCTATGCGGACGAGGCCTACTGGGCCGACCGGCTCCGCGCCGTGGGCACGGCCGGGGACACTCTCGACGACCTGGCGGTGAGCGGCGACACGATCACCGTCACCGTCACGCAGCACATTCCTGAATCGGACATCCCGGACCTGGCCCGCAAGGTGCTGCCGGGTGAGCTCAGCCTGGTGCGCACGACGCGGTTCAGCGAGTTCGACGGTGCACGCCTGGTCGGTACGTCGCGCGCCGAGGCCGCCGGCGGGCTCGGCGTGATCACCGGCAGCGGCGAGACCGTGGCCGAGGGGGAAGCCGCGCTCGAATCACTGTCCGGCCAGGTCAAGGTGACCGTTCCGCTACTGGGCGGCAAGCTGGAGAAGCTGGTCGTGCAGCACCTCGACAGGCTCTTCGCGGAGGAGTACGCGCACCTGAACGGCTGGCTCGCAGCGCGCTGAGCCGGATCCTGTACGCCCGCTGAAGAGGCGCTGATGCGCCTCGCCAGGCAGATCGGAGACAATCGGTCCAATGCAGCCGCCGAACGACACCCAGCGACTCCCCGCCCATGACCGGCCCGGCGTCCAGCACGCCGACACGCAGCAGTTCCCCGCCGCCTCCTCCTCCAGCGACGGCGGCCGGCGGCGGCGGCGGCGCGGACCGATCATCGCCCTGATCGCCGGAATCGCAGTGGTCCTGGTCGTGGTGGGGCTCGTCGGCCTCGAACTGGGTCTGCGTAACTCCATCAAGCAGCAGATGTCCGAGGAGGTCACCACCGCCCTCGGCTCTCCGGCCGAGGTCGAGCTGGGTGCCCGGCCGGTGTTGCTGTCCTATGTCAGCGGGACTCTCGGCTCTGTTCGCATCACCACCGACGGATCCCCGGCCGCGGGCGCGACGGGCCCCGCCCCCGCGATCGACATCCGGGCCGAAGGGGTCAGCTCCGAGGGCGACGTCACCCACGTCGACTCCCTGACCGGCACCGCGTTCGTCTCGGACGAGACCATGACCGCGGCTGCCGCCGACGGTCAGGGCACCGGTGACTCCCTGCTCGGCGGGCTCATCCAGGTCCAGGACGTCACGTCCGACCCGGCCGCCGGCGCCCTCCGCGTGTCGATCAGCGGTCTGGCCGAAGCGGTGGTGACCCCTCGCCTGACCGGCGGCAACCTCGAGCTGGCGCCCGAGCAGGCGTCGATCTTCGGCTTCACCCTGCCCGCCGAACTGCTGGGCGGGACCATCTCGATGATGGACTCGGCCCTCGCCGATCTCCCCGAGGGTGTGGAGCTGACGGGCGTCCACGTGGTCGACGGCGGGATGACCGTCGATCTCGCCGGCACCGACGTGACGCTCGAGTCGACTCCCTGACCCGGCTCGGCGCTCCCGCCCGACCCGGCACACTGGGGGCATGCGCCTGCTCATCACCGCCGACACGCACGTGCCCACCAGGGCCCGCGATCTCCCGGTGCGCCTGTGGGACGAGGTGGAGCGTGCGGACGTGGTGATCCACGCCGGCGACTGGATGGACCCGGGACTGCTCGACGCCCTGGAGCAACGGGCACCGCGGCTCATCGCGTGCTGGGGCAACAACGACGGCCCCGAGCTGCGCGAGCGACTGCCCGAGGTGGCGCGCGCGACCCTCGACGGCGTACGGCTGGCGGTGGTGCACGAGACCGGCGCGTCGGCGGGGCGGGAGAAGCGCACGGCCGCCGCTTTCCCGGACACCGACGTCCTGGTGTTCGGTCACTCGCACATCCCCTGGGACACCACCGCGACGAGGGCGTTCGGGGGGAGCGACCTGCGCTTGCTCAACCCGGGCTCGCCCACCGACCGGCGGCGTCAGCCGCACTGCACATACATGACCGCCATCATCTCCGGCGGGCAGCTCGGCGAGGTGGAGCTGCACCGGTTGTGAATCCGCCCGGCCCGCCGGTGCCGGGCGTGCGGCCACGGGCTCTGCCACCCTTGAGGCCATGACCACTCACGAAGTAATGCGCGCCGTGTCCCAGGATTCGCTCGGGGAGCCGGACGTGCTCGTCGTCGTCGACCTCCCCCGGCCCTCTCCCCGCACCAACGAGGTACTGGTGCGCGTCGCCGCCGCGAGCGTCAACCCCACCGACTGGAAGCACCGCCGAAACGGCGGCTTCCTCGGTGAGCCCCCGTTCGTGCTGGGCTGGGACTTGTCCGGGGTCGTGGAGGAGGTGGGCATCGGGGTGTCCCGCTTCGCACCCGGCGACAGGGTGTTCGGGATGCTCTCCTACCCGTTCGGGCACGGCGCCCACGCCGAGTACGTGACGGCGCCCGCCGCCTGGTTCGCCCCCACGCCGGAGTCGCTCGACCACGTACAGGCCGCCGCACTCCCGCTGGTGTCGCTCACCGCGTGGCAGGCACTGGTCGAGAACGCGCGGATCCAGCCCGGCCAGCGCGTGCTGGTCCATGCCGCGGCCGGCGGGGTCGGGCACGTGGCGGTGCAGATAGCCAAGGCCCGCGGCGCCTACGTGATCGGCACCGCCAGCGCCGGCAAGCACGACTTCCTGCGCGAGACCGGGGTGGACGAGCCGATCGACTACCACGAGGTGAACATCGCCGAGGCCCTCTCCGACGTGGACGCGGTGCTCGACACGATCGGCGGCGAGACCTCACTGGCGTCGCTGCGCACGCTGCGGCCGGGCGGGATCGTGGTCTCCATCCTGCCGGTGGGGTCGGACGATCTGTTCCGCGAGGCGGAGCAGCTGGGCGTGCGCGCGGTCCGCATGCTCGTCGACTCCTCCCGCCACGACCTGGTGTCGATCACCGAACTGGTCGAGCAGGGCGCGATCCGGGCGACGATCGCCGAGGTCTTCCCGCTCGCGCAGGCCGCGGAAGCGCATCGGCGGGGCGAGACCAATCGCACCACGGGCAAGCTCGTCCTCACCATGGACTGACTCCCTCGGATTTGATCCCCGGGCGGGATCGTCCTGACCTGCGGCGAGTAACACCCGCCGGCCGGGTGCCGATATCGGCAGTGTACGAAGCATTGTGAACCAGAGCACTGCGACCGCACCGTGGTCGGCCCCCGGCGACGAGGCGGCTCTGGCCCACCGAGACCGAGGAGCCACCCGATGATCTTCCGCCCCGACGGCCCCATCAGCGGGCCGGCATACGATGCGATCAATGCCGCCTTCGGTGCGTTCGCCGGCATGTTGGAATCCGTCGGGATCTCCTTCGAGCAGTCCGCCGTGCCGCTGAGCTTCCTGGCCATGCCCTTCGTGGCAGGCTCCAGCTACCTCCCCGCGGCGCTCGGGTCCTGAGCCACGCCCGCGCCTGTCAGCTCTCGAAACCTGCCAGGACGGCCCGGCTGCCGCTGAGACCGAGTCTCGTGGCACCCGCGGCGATCATGGCCCGGGCGGAGTCCGCGTCACGGATACCGCCCGAGGCCTTGATACCGAGCGTTCCGCCGACCGCCCGGTGCATGGCCTCGATCGCCCGGACGCTCGCACCACCCGCGGGGTGGAAACCCGTCGAGGTCTTGACGAAGTCCGCCCCGGCCCTGGCCACTGCGTGGCACAGCGCCTCGATCCGCTCGTCCCCCGCCTCCTCGCCGAGCGCCTTGTGAATGGCCGCCGTCTCGAGGATCACCTTGATGACCACCGGCGGCGGCACCGCGTCGCGCATGGTCACCACGTCCGCCATCACCTCGTCGACGAGTCCGGCGATCGCCGCGCCCACGTCGATCACCATGTCAACCTCGCGCGCCCCCTGGTCCACGGCCAGCCGGCCCTCCATGGCCTTGACCAGCGAGTGATGCTTGCCGGACGGGAACCCCGCGACCGTCGCCACGGTCAGCTCCCCGGCCCGCACCGGGAGCATGGCCGGACTGACGCAGACCGCCTTGACGCCCAGCTCGCGAGCCTCGGCGACACAGGCTTGCACGTCCTCGCGAGAGGCGTCGGGCGAGAGCAACGTGTGATCGATCATCGCGGCGACCCGAGCGCGTGTCAGGCCGCCCTGCGGCGGAGTGTGGGGGGTGCTGTGGGGGCCGCTGGGGGGGCTGCTGGGGGGGCTGCTGTGAGGGGCGTCGTCCATGTGGACCAGCCTAGCCGGGTGGTCCGACACGCCCTGCTGGCACAATGACCACTCATGTCACGTCGCTTCGTCCTCACCCTGGGCTGTCCTGACCGCATCGGCATCGTCGCCCGGATCGCCACGTTCCTCGCCGAACTGGGCGGCACGATCGTCGAAGCGGCGTACCACGCGGACGAGGACTCGGGCTGGTTCTTCACCCGGCAGTCGGTGGACGCCGACTCGATCGGGATGGAGCTGGACGAGCTGCGCCGGCGTTTCGCGCGGGTGGCCAGCGAGCTCGGACCAGAGACCGACTGGAAGATCGCCGACTCGGACGAGCCCAAGGACGTCGTGATCCTGGTCTCCAAGGACGGCCACTGCCTCCACGACCTGTTGGGGCGCGTCGAGAGCGGCGATTACCCGGCCCGCGTCCGCGCCGTGATCGGCAACCACGACAACCTGCGCGGCATGGCCGAGGCCCACGGTGCGCCGTTCCACCACGTGCCGTTCGCGGCCGACCCGTCCGAGCGGGGCCCCTCGTTCGACGAGGTCGCCAGGCTCGTCGACGACATCGACCCCCAGGCCATCGTGCTCGCCCGCTTCATGCAGGTGCTGCCCGACGAGCTGTGCACCCGCTGGGCCGGCCGCGCGATCAACATCCACCACAGCTTCCTGCCGAGCTTCGTGGGGGCCCGCCCGTACCACCAGGCGCATACGCGCGGCGTGAAGCTGATCGGTGCTACCTGCCACTACGTCACCGCGGACCTCGACGAGGGCCCGATCATCGAGCAAGACGTCATCCGCGTCGATCACACGGCGACGGTCAAAGACATGGTCCGCCAGGGTCGCGACGCCGAGAAGCTGGTCCTGGCCCGCGGCCTGCGCTGGCACCTGGAGGACCGCGTGCTGGTCCACGACGGCCGCACGGTGGTGTTCACCTAGTCGCGGCCGGGGCGGGCGACACAACGTCCGTGGTGAGTACAGCTAGCCCTTGGGGAAGCCATAGCGCTCGGTGAGCAGTGTCTGCGCTGCCGACAGGAAGATCAGGCGGGCTGCCGCACCGGCGCCGGGCAGGATGCCGGTGACCCGCTTCTCGATGACCGATTGGTCCATCCCCGATCTCTGCAGGGTCTGGACCAGCACCTCGATGGCCTCCGCGGCCGTGCTCTGCCCCTCCATGAAGCATCGACCGATGCCGTCGAGGGCTTCCTCGTCGACCCCCAGCACGAGCAGTTCGCGGAAGAGCTTGTACATGTAGTCGTCGGCCAGGAAGTGGTCCGCAGACGTGGTCTCGCTGACCAGTCCGATCGCCGAGCCCTGGTCCACGAGCTCTTCGCGAAGTTCGAAGCCGGCCACCGCCCCTACTCCGCCGCGCGGGAGGCGACGACGACGAGAGCCGGTGGTACGCCGCTCGGCACGCACGCTCTCCACCTCGAGCAGCTCGGTGAGCGTGAAGCCGTGCCGCTGCGCGATGAGCAGCTCCTCGATGGTCGCAAAGGTGTATCCGCGGTCGAGCAGCCGCAGGATGAGAGCGAGCCGACGCTGGTGCTCGGGACCGTAGTAGCCGGCCCGGCCACGCCTCTCGGGCGGCGGGAGCAGGCCGCGTTCCTGGTAGACGCGGATGTTGCGGACCGTGGTGCCCGCCAGATCGGCGAGCTCCTCGATGCGGAGCTCGCTCCCGCTCCCGGCGGGCGTCATCGCCGGCGCCCACCCACTGCCGGCCGCACATCGGCGAAGAACACCCCGACCGCGACCATCGCGATGAGGCTGAAGAATCCGAGGGGCCGGATCGCGAACAGGATCGCCGCCACCGCGCAGATGGCGATCCAGGCAGGCTTCGGCCACTTGCCCTCGATCGAATAGGCGGAGGCCGGCGGCAGCGCGGCGAGCAGCAGTCCCGCCAGGGCCCAGACGACCAACGCCGCCTGTATCCCCATCTGGACCATGCCCCAAGTACCTGAGAGATCGTCAATCACGGGACCATTCTAGACAGCGGCCACGGGCGGGCCCGCGAGACGACGACGCCGAAGACGAACACCGTGATCTTGGCGCCGCCGCCGATCTTGTCGGAGACCCAACCACCGAACGGGCGGCTGAACGAACCGACCAGGGCGCCGAGGAAGGCCAGGTTA
>NZ_JBSHML010000019.1:0-84547 GCF_053645335.1 Dietzia sp. NPDC055340
CGTGGCTGTGGCACCGATTGGCGCACTAATTTTCATGCAAACTCCGATCCCCGAATCCGCGACCAACTGTCCAAGAACAGCTTGGCAACAAACGCTGTGCGCACGCGAGATGCCATGTTCAGGAGCGGCTGCGGTGTGAACGGACAAGCGCGCGAGCGCGAGTTCATCCGCAGGAGCGGATGCCCGTCGCGGGGTGGGTGCCGGGGGTCAGGCCGGAGCCGTCACTCCCACTCGATGGTCCCCGGCGGCTTGCTCGTGATGTCCAGCACGACGCGGTTGACGTCCGGGACCTCGTTGGTGATGCGGTTCGAGATCAGGGCCAGCGTCTCGTACGGCACCCGGGTCCAGTCGGCGGTCATCGCGTCCTCGGAGCTCACCGGCCGCAGCACGATCGGGTGCCCGTAGGTGCGGCCGTCGCCCTGCACGCCCACCGAGCGCACGTCTGCCAGGAGCACGACCGGGCACTGCCACACGGTGGAGTCCAGGCCGGCGGCGGTCATCTCCTCGCGCGCGATCGCGTCGGCAGCGCGCAGCGTGTCGAGTCGTTGCTTGTCCACCGCGCCGACGATGCGGATCCCCAGCCCCGGGCCGGGGAACGGGTGGCGGCCGACGATCGCCTCGGGCAGGCCGAGCTCCCGGCCCACGGCCCGGACCTCGTCCTTGAACAGCAGTCGCAGCGGCTCGACGAGGGTGAACTCCACGTCGTCGGGCAGGCCGCCCACGTTGTGATGGCTCTTGATGGTGGCCGTTCCGGAGCCGCCGCCGGACTCCACGACGTCCGGGTAGAGGGTGCCCTGGACGAGAAAGTCGACGGACTCGGCGTCGTCCCCCTGGAGCTCCAGCGCCCGGGCGACGGCGCGCTCGAAGGACCGGATGAACTCGCGGCCGATGATCTTGCGCTTGGTCTCGGGATCGGTGACCCCGGCCAGGTGGCCGAGGAACACGTCCGCATCGTCCAGCGTGATGAGCGGGGCGCCGATGGCGGCGGCGAAGTCGGTCTCGACCTGCTCCCGCTCCCCCGCACGCAGCAGTCCGTGGTCGACGAACACACAGGTGAGGCGATCGCCGATCGCGCGCTGCACGAGCGCGGCCGCGACGGCCGAGTCCACGCCGCCGGACAGACCGCAGATCGCGCGGCCGTCGCCGACCTGCTCGCGCACGGCCTCGATGAGCTGCTCGGCGATGTTGGCCGCGGTCCACGAGGGCTCGAGTCCGGCGACCTCGGTGAGGAAGCGGCTCAGCACCTGCTGGCCGTGCGGCGAGTGCAGCACCTCGGGGTGGTACTGCACCCCGGCCATCCGGCGCTCGGGGCACTCGAAGGCGGCGACCGGTGCGCCCGGCGAGGAAGCGGTCACGGCGAAGCCCTCGGGCGCGGCGGTCACGGCATCGCCGTGGCTCATCCACACCGGGTGGTGCCCGGGCATCCCCGCGTGCAGCACGCCCCCGTCCACCGTCATGTCGGTGCGGCCGTACTCGCGGTTCCCGGTCTGCGCCACCTCGCCGCCGAGCGCCCGGGCCATCGCCTGGAAGCCGTAGCAGATGCCGAACACCGGCAGGCCCAGCTCGAACACGGCCGGGTCGAGCGACGGCGCGTCCTCGGCGTACACGCTGGACGGCCCACCGGACAGGATCAGGGCGACCGGGTTCTTGGCCCGGATCTCCTCCACCGTCGCGGTGTGCGGGATCACCTCGGAGTAGACGCGGGCCTCACGCACGCGCCGCGCGATGAGCTGCGCGTACTGGGCGCCGAAGTCGACGACGAGCACCGGTCGCGGTGCCGCCGCCTCTGCGGTGAGCTGGGAATCGGTCGTTGCGTTCTCGGCCACGCGCTCGAGTCTATGCGCCACGTCGTCGTCGTCGTACTCAGGTCGTCCCCGCCCGCCCCCACGTCGCGCTCGGAGCTCAGCTCACCCCGACGATCGGCAGCCGCAGCGCGCCCGGCGCCGCCTCGGGCACGACCGGCGACCTCGGCGCCACCGGCGCGATCCTCTGGTAGGCCTCGCCCTGCGCCGGCCGCGCGTCGGCCTCGCCCTTGTTGGGCCACAGCGACATGGCGCGCTCGGCCTGCGCGGTGATGCTCAGCGCCGGGTTGACGCCGAGGTTCGCCGAGATCGCGGAGCCGTCGACGATGTGCATGGTCGGGTAGTTCCACACACGGTGGTACGGGTCCACCACGCCGCTCTCGGGCGAGTCCGAGATGGCGCAGCCGCCGAGGAAGTGCGCGGTCATCGGCATGTTGAAGATGTCGCCGACAGTGCCGCCGGGCGTGCCGTCGATCTTGTCCGCGATCCGCCGGGTGGCCTCGTTGCCCTGGGGGATCCAGGTCGGGTTGGGCTCGCCGTGCCCCTGCCTACTGGAGACGTACCGGAACGGCCCGAAGCGCTTGACGAAGGTCTGCAGCGAGTTGTCCAGGTTCTGCATGACCAGCACGATCACCGTGCGCTGGCTCCACCGGCGGTAGTTGAACATCTTGGCGGCCCGCAGGGGGTTGCGCACGATCTCGAGCAGGAGCGACAGCCAGCGCGGGACGCCGTCCTTGCCGTCGGTGAGCAGGGTCTGCAGCATCGCGATGGCGTTGGAGCCCTTGCCGTAGCGGACGGGCTCGATGTGGGTGTCGGGGCGCGGATGGAACGAGGAGGTGATGGCCACGCCCTCGGAGAAGTCCCGCTCCGGGATGTACTCGTCACCCATCGCCCCGAGTATCGACTCGGAGTTGGTGCGGGTGAGCCCGCCGAGCGCGCCCGACAGCCGCGGCAGCGAGCCGTCGTCCTTGGCGTAGTGCAGCAGGTGCTGGGTGCCCCAGGTTCCCGCGGCGACCACCACGTGGGCCGCGGTCATGGTGCCGGGTCGCTTACCTCGCCTGGTCCAGGCGCCCGTGCGCTCGACGGTCACCTCCCACGTGCCGTCGCCGCGCTCGCGCAGCCCGCTGACCGTGGTGCGGTCCAGGATGCGGGCGCCGGCGCGCTCTGCCAGGCCGAGGTAGTTCTTGACGAGCGTGTTCTTGGCGCCGTGCCGGCAACCGGTCATGCACTCGCCGCACTCGATGCAGGCCGTGCGGTCCGGGCCCACGCCGCCGAAGAACGGGTCGGGGACGGTCTCGCCCCGCTTGCCCTGGCCGCCGGTCTTCTCGCCGAAAAAGACGCCGACCGGGGTGTAGACAAACGTGTCCTCGGCCCCCATGTCGCGCGCGACCTCCTTGACGACCGTGTCGGAGTGCGTGTGGCTGGGGTTGGTGACGACGCCAAGCATGCGGCGGCCCTGGTCGTAGAACGGGGACAGTTCCTCGTCCCAGTCGGTGATGTGCGCCCACTGGGGATCAGTGAAGAACGGCTCCGACGGTTTGTACAGGGTGTTGGCGTAGTTGAGCGAGCCGCCGCCCACGCCGGCCCCGGCCATAACCAGGACGTCGCGCAGCATATGCAGGCGCTGCACCCCGAACAGGCCGAGCTTGGGGGCCCACACGAACTTGTTGAGCCGCCAGGAGGTCTTGGCGAAGTCGGAGTCGGCAAACCGTCGGCCGGCCTCCACGACCGTGACCCGGTAACCCTTCTCCGTCAGCCGCAGCGCGGTGACGCTGCCACCGAAGCCGGAGCCGACGACGATCACGTCCGTGTCGGTGGGCGAGGTGGCCGCGGGATCGGTTGGCTGCTGTGGGGACGACGTCATGGCGAAACTCTCCGGATCGAGATCAATGGTGTGGGTCACATTACTACCCGGTCACCTGAACCTACCCGACAGTAGGTCGCCTTTTGTCAGGCGCCCTGCGGTCAACTGGACACACGACCATTTTCGGCTCGGCCCTCCCCTACGCCGCGCGAACGACCGCACCCCGCAGCCGTGGCGGCTGCGGGGTGCGCGAAGTCGACCGGGGTGTCAGGTGCGGACCGACAGGTCCGCCTTCTGAAAGCCCTTGACGTCGGTGTAACCACACTTGGCCATGGCTCGACGCAGACCGCCCATGAGGTTGCGGGTGCCGTCGGGCACGTTCGTGGGTCCCTCCAGCACCTCGGTGAGCGGCGCGAGGTGGTTCTCGTCATCCGTCTCGGCCACGTGGCCGCGGGGCACGTTGGGGTGCGCGGAGACGGCGTCCCAGTACACGCCCCGGCCCGGGGACTCCAAGGCTCCGGCGAGCAGCGGGCCCAGCGCCACGGCGTCGGCACCGCACGCGACGGCGCGGGCGATGTCACCGGAGGTGTAGATGTCGCCGTCGGCGATCACGTGGACGTAGCGCCCGCCGGTCTCGTCGAGGTAGTCGCGGCGGGCGGCGGCGGCGTCGGCGATCGCGGAGGCCATGTGAACCTCCATGCCGAGCACGGGTCCGGTGGTGGTGACACCCTCGACACCGCCGTAGCCCACGATCACCCCGGCCGCACCGGTGCGCATGAGGTGTAGCGCGGTCTTGTAGTCCACCACGCCGCCGGCGATCACCGGCACGTCCAGCCCGCCGATGAAATCCTTGAGGTTGAGCGGCTCGTCCTCGCCGCTGACGTGCTCGGCGGAGATGATCGTGCCCTGCACGACCAGCATGTCGATACCGGCCGCGATGAGGCCCGGCGTGAGCTCACGCGCGTGCTGCGGCGAGACGCGCACGGCGACCGTCGCCCCCTCGTCGCGGATCTTCTGGACGGCGCCGGCGAGCAGCTCCCGGTCGATGGGCGCCCGGTGCAGCTCCTGCAGGCGCGCGACGGCGCGGTGGCCGGTCATGTCCTCCAGCGCGATGTCGCGCAGCTCGGCGATGGCCGCCTCGGGGTCGGCGTGGCGGCCCCACAGGCCCTCGCCGTTGAGCACGGCCAGTCCACCCAGGTTGGAGAAGGCCACCGCCGACGACGGCGAGACGACCGCGTCCGTCGGGTGGGTCATCACGGGGATGTCCATCTGATAGGCGTCGATCTGCCAGGAGGTCGACACCTCCTTGGAGCTGCGGGTGCGTCGCGACGGGACGAGGTCGACCTCGCCCAGCCCGTACATGCGGCGGGCCTCGCGGCCCAGGCCGATCTCAACGACATCTCGCACGGTGGTCTCAGTCCTTGACGTTGTAGTTGGGTGCCTCGACGGTCATCTGGATCGCGTGCGGGTGGCTCTCCTTGAGCCCCGCGGCCGTGATCTGGACGAACTGTGCACGGTTCATCTCGGGGATCGTGGCGGAGCCGGTGTAGCCCATGCCCGCGCGCAAGCCGCCGTTGAGCTGGTGGAGGACCTGCCCCACATCGCCGCGGAACGGCACCCGTCCCTCGATGCCCTCCGGCACCAGCTTCTCCTCGGACAGCACATCGTCCTGGAAGTAGCGGTCCTTGGAGAAGGACTGCTCGGCGCCCGGCTTCCCGCGTCCGCGCATCGCGCCGAGCGAGCCCATGCCCCGGTAGACCTTGAACTGCTTGCCGTCGACGAAGATCAGCTCTCCTGGCGACTCGGTACAACCGGCCAGGAGCGAGCCGAACATGCAGGCCGACGCCCCAGCGGCGATCGCCTTGGCCACGTCGCCCGAGTACTGCATGCCGCCGTCGGCGATCACGGGGATGCCCGCCGCCTTGGCCGCCACCGACGCCTCGAGCAGGGCGGTGATCTGCGGGGCCCCCACGCCGGCCACGACGCGGGTCGTGCAGATCGAGCCGGGGCCGATGCCCACCTTGATGGCGTCCGCGCCGGCGTCGATCATGGCCTGCGCGGCGCCGCGGGTGGCGAGATTGCCGCCGATGACCTGGACACGGTCGCCGAACTCACGCTTGACGCGGGCGACCATGTCGAGCGCGTTGCGGTTGTGGGCGTGCGCGGTGTCCACGACGAGGGCGTCGACGCCGGCCTCCGCGAGGGCGCCGGCGCGCTGCCAGGCGTCCTCGCCGGTGCCGATCGCGGCGGCCACACGCAGGCGGCCGTCGGCGTCCTTGGTGGCGTCAGGGTGCTTCTCGGTCTTGACGAAGTCCTTGACGGTGATCAGGCCGGTGAGACGGCCGTCGCCGTCCACGATCGGGAGCTTCTCGATCTTGTGGCGGCGCAGCAGGCCCAGTGCGGCCTCAGCAGTGACCCCCTCACGGGCGACGACGAGAGGCGCTCGCGTCATGACCTCGTCCACCCGGCGCGACTTGTCCACCTCGAAACGCATGTCGCGGTTGGTGATGATGCCCACCAGCTCCCCGCGCTCGTCGGTCACCGGCAGGCCGGAGATGCGGTAACGGGCACACAACTGGTCGACCTCCGCCAGCGTGGCGGAGGGCTTGCAGGTGACCGGGTCAGTGACCATGCCCGCCTCGGACCGCTTGACGGTGTCGACCTGAGCTGCCTGGTCCGCGACCGAGAGGTTGCGGTGGAGCACGCCGATGCCGCCCTGTCGGGCCATCGCGATGGCCATCCGCGCCTCGGTGACCGTGTCCATGGCAGACGAGACGAGCGGCACCCGCAGAGTGATCTCGCGCGTCAACTGGGTGCTCGTGTCGACCTCGCTCGGGACCACCTCGGAAGCGGCCGGGAGCAGCAGCACATCGTCGAAGGTCAGGCCGACCATCGCGACCTTGGTCGGGTCGTCGCCGCCGGTGCGCACGGGGCCATGCGACTCGCTCATCTGCCGTCCTCCTGGGGGTCGTCTCGGTAGTCGTTCCGAGGATAGTGGCTTCCGGGCCCCAGGCTCGAACCGTCGACCCCGTTGCGCGTGGTCCGTGGTCCCCACAGGCCGGTGAGCACGGGTACGGTGGAGTCGTGGACGATCCCCTTCGGCATGGCATGCCGCCCGACCCGTTCGCCGGCGACCCGGATGATCCGGCCGCGGAGCTGGCCGAGTTCGACCCGGTTGACGACGAGATCCCGGCCGGCCCTCTCGATCCGGATGAGCGACTGGCCATCGAGGAGGACCTGGCGGATCTCGTGGAGTTCCGCCGCCTGCTCGCCCCGATCGGGGTCAAGGGCGTGGCCGTGCAGTGCGAGGACTGCGCCGAGGAGCACTACCACGAGTGGGACATGCTGCGCGCGAACCTCATGCAGCTCCTCCAGGACGGTTCTCTCCTGCCGCACGAGCCGGCCTTCGATCCCGTCCCGGACGATTATGTGACGTGGGAGTACTGCCGCGGCTACGCGGATGCGGCTCGCGCGCTGCGGCCCCCGCGCAAGTTGAACTGGCGCCGCTGATCCGCTCGGACCGGCGCCCGATACGCCGAACCGGCCCCAGCCCTCAGGAGGAGGAGCTGGGGCCGGTCCGTTTCTCTGTGCCCGTCTGCGCCCGGTCAGCGTGACCGGAGGGTCCCGACGTTCAGGGCGTCGGCACCCGTGGGTCGCTCAGTTGCCGCCCGAGGTGGGCGGGCTCGTGGGCGCCGGCTGCTGATTGTTGGTCGACTTCGGCTGCTGCTGCGTGGTCGTGGGCACCTGGGTGATGGTGGTGCGCGACTGCGACGGCTGCTGGTGCATCATCGTCCGCTCATCCAGCTGGTCCTGCTGGCCCGTGGTGGGTGCCAGGAAGTCCTGCAGCCGCTGGGTGTCGATCGGGATCTGCAGCGTCGTGGAGATCCGCAGACCGTCGAGCGGGAGCGGGATCACCGGAGCACCCGGGGGCGCCGTGGGGATCAGGTGCGTCGGCAGCGGCACCGGCGCACCGGGCACCAGCGTGGCCGGGCCCGCCGGTGGCGCGGACTCGGGGGCCGGCGCGGGCGACGGCACGGCGCTCGGGGTGACCCTGCTCAGGTCACGCCGGATCGCGTCCCGACGCTTCATCAACTCGACACGCTCGGACGCATCCGAGACCTCATCGAGCCGCTGGCTCACCTCGTCGAGGAGACGCTCGGCCTCCCCGTGGTCGCCACCACGGGCGGCGTCGTCGGCCTTGGCCAGGTACTCGCTCAGGTCGTTGACCAGCTCCACTTCGCCGGCGCGGTCCGAGAAAATCGTCTTGGACACGCCCCACAGTGGGTCGCCGGGCATCGCGCTGTGCGCGGCCACGGACAGTCCGCCGACGATCAGGGCGGCGACAGCGGCCGCGCCGGTCGCTGCCTGCCAGAGGGCGGGGCGCTTGCCGTGGTGGTGATCACCGTTGCGCGTCCATCCCCGACGCGGCCGCAACTGCGTCACGTTCGGGGCCAGTGCCACCTCGATCTCTTCGGTGCTCGGGAGCGCGGGCAGTTCTGCTGCCCCGGTCTCGGCGCGCCAGTCGGCGAGCAGCGCGAGAAGGGGGTCATCACCGCCGGGTCGTTCGCCACTGCCGAGAAGATCGAGGAGCTCGTCGTCATGGTCGACCCGGGCGGGGTCGACGTCATGCGCGTCGAGCGAGGCGGCATCGTCACGGGTGCCCCGGACGACATCGTCGTCGTTCATCGCCATCGCTCCTCTCCATCCTTCTCGATCGTTGCGCGAAGCTGCTTCATCGCCCGGTGCTGGGCGACGCGCACGGCTCCGGCCGTACTGTCGACGATCTCCGCGGTCTCTTCCGCAGACAGTCCCACTACGACTCGTAGCCGGACGATCTCCCGTTGCTTCTCCGGCAGGGTTTCCAGAAGCGACCTGACCGCTTTGGAGACCTCGCCGTCGAGGAGGTACTCCTCCGGCCCCGTGTCATCGGAGAGCACCTCGGGGAGGTACTCCACGGGATCGGACTTGTTCCGTGCGTTGCCCCTGTGGGCGTCCGCGACCTTGTGGGACGCGATCCCGTACACGAAGGCCATGAAGGGGCGTCCCTGGTCCCGGTATCCCGGCAGAGCCGAGAGAACCGCGATCAGCACCTCCTGGGCGACATCGTCAGCAGACAGGTTGGCTCTTTCCGAGCCGCCGACGCGGGAACGGCAGTACCGCACCACACCGGGCTGAACGAGTTCAAGAACCCGTGCAGCCGCGGTCCGGTCTCCCTTGACCGCTGCGGCGACGGAGAGTTCCAACTCGTCTGCTGTACCTGTCATCGAATTCGGGGGGCCTCGCGTTACACGGGTGTGTTGCGGGGCACGGCCTTTCTCTCGTAGACGCGACGCAGGTCGCGGCGGGGACTCGTCGAACGCTGGAGCGATCGACGTGGTGGGTGCCTGGCGTGAGGCACGTGACCCCTGTGTCGTAGGAGTACTGCTGAGCGCCAAGCGTAACTGCTGGGGGTGTCAGACGACCACACAACAGCCCCGGAACGGCACCGGGCCCCACTCCCCGACACACGGGGGGCGGGGCCCGGGATCCTCACTAGGCCATGTCGGGTGAGCCGACTGACGCGAGCGTCTGGCTCAGTGCGCGTGACCGTGGTGGCCGTGCGCGTCGGCGGCCGGCTCGGCCGGCTTCTCGACGATCGCGGTCTCGGTCGTCAGCACCATGCGCGCCACCGAGCAGGCGTTGACGACGGCCGAGGAGGTGACCTTGACCGGGTCGATGACGCCCTGGTCGATCAGGTCGCCGTACTCGCCGGTCGCGGCGTTGTACCCGTCGCGGGCACCGAGCTCGGTGACCTTGCTCACCACCACGGCGCCGTCCTCGCCGGCGTTGGCGGCGATCCAGAACAGCGGCGCCACCAGCGCCTTACGCACGACGTTCACGCCGACTGCCTCATCGGAGTCGGTGGTGTCGGCGGCGAGCCGCTCGAGAGCGGCCGCGGCCTGCACGAGCACAGATCCGCCACCGGCGATGACGCCCTCCTCAACGGCCGCCTTGGCGGAGTTGACGGCGTCCTCGACGCGGAGCTTGCGCTCGGTCAGCTCGGTCTCGGTTGCGGCACCGACGCGGAGAACCGCGACGCCGCCGGCGAGCTTGGCGATCCGCTCCTCGAGCTTCTCGCGATCCCAGTCCGAGTCGGTGGCCTCGGCCTCGCGACGGAGCTGGGCGACGCGGGCGTCGACGTCGGCCTGCTCGCCGGCGCCGTCGACGATGATCGTCTCGTCCTTGGAGACGGTCACGCGACGGGCACCGCCGAGCACCTCGAGGCCGCTCTCCGCGAGCTTCATGCCCAGGTCTGGGCTGATGACCTGGCCGCCCGTGACGATCGCCAGGTCCTCCTGGAACGCCTTGCGGCGGTCACCGAAGTACGGCGCCTTGATCGCGACGACCTTGATGGTCTTACGGATCGAGTTGACCACCAGCGTCGACAGCGCCTCGCCGTCGACGTCCTCGGCGACGATGAGCAGCGGCTTGCCGGTCTCGGCGACCTTCTCCAGCAGCGGCAGCAGGTCCGGCAGCGAGCTGATCTTCTCGCGGTGCAGCAGGATCAGCACATCCTCGTAGATGGCCTTCTGCTCGTCCGGGTCGGTGACGAAGTACGGCGACAGGTAGCCCTTGTCGAAGGCGATGCCCTCGGTCACGGAGACCTCGGTGTGCAGGCCCTGCGACTCCTCCACGGAGACGACGCCGTTGACGCCGACGGCGTCCATGGCCTCGGCGACCATGCGGCCGATCTCAGGGTCACGCGAGGACACGGTGGCGACCTGCGCGACGGCCTCGGAACCGGAGACGGGGGTCGCGGCCGAGCGCAGGTACTCCACGGCGGCGGCAGCGGCCTTCTCGATGCCCTTGCCCATGGCCATGGGGTTGGAGCCGGCCACCACGTTGCGCAGCCCCTCACGGATGAGTGCCTGTGCCAGGACGGTGGCGGTGGTCGTGCCGTCGCCGGCGACGTCGTTGGTCTTGGTGGCGACGCTCTTGACCAGCTGGGCGCCGAGGTTCGCGAACGGATCGGAGAGCTCGATCTCGCGGGCGATGGAGACGCCGTCGTTGGTGACGGTCGGGCCGCCGAAGGCCTTGGACAGGACGACGTGCCGGCCCTTGGGGCCGAGCGTGACCTTGACGGTGTCGGCGAGCTCGTCGACACCGGCGAGCATGCCCTTGCGGGCCTCCTCGTCGAATGCGATCAACTTGGACATGGATGGAACTCCTGGGAGGAAGAAGGGGTCTGATCAGACGGTTCGGCAGGCGTGAGACACCACCGCCCCGGCGGGACCGGCCTTCTGGCCGGCGCCGTCGGGGCGGGGTTCAGCAGCTCACGTCAGTCGATGACTGCGAGAACGTCACGCGAGGAGAGGATCAGGTATTCCTTGCCCTCGTACTTGATCTCGGTGCCGCCGTACTTCGAGTAGATGACCTTGTCCCCCTCCTTGATGTCCATGGGGATGCGGTCGCCGTCCTCGTCGAAGCGGCCCTTACCGACCGCGACGACGGTGCCCTCCTGGGGCTTCTCCTTGGCGGTGTCCGGAATGACGAGGCCGGACGCCGTGGTGGTCTCGGCAGCGGTGGCCTCGACGAGAATCTTGTCCTCAAGCGGCTTGATCGCCACGATGGATCCTCCGTGTGTAGATGGCTGATGAATGTGCGGCGGGGTCCGGAGAAGCGTCGTCGCGGGTGACGCCGCCGGTTCCATGCCTATTGGCACTCTATATGCGCGAGTGCCAGCACTCAAGTGTCCCGTGTGCCCGATCGGGACGCGTTCGCGATCGGCGAACACGCACCCACGCCCCCGGACGACGTCGTCGTCAGACCACCTGCGTCGTCTCGACCGGCAGCCCCGGGTCGGCCGCCACGGTCAACGGGCTGGGCGCCACTCCGCCGGCCAGCAGCGCGGACGCCACGCCCACGACCATCGCGCCGTTGTCGGTGCACAGCCGGGCCCGCGGCACGCGCAGGGTGATCCCCGCCGCCGCGCACCTGTGGCCCGCCAGTTCCCGCAGCCTCGAGTTGGCCGCCACGCCGCCGCCGATGAGCAGCGTGCCGACCCCGAGGTCGGAGCACGCGCGCACGGCCTTCATCGTCAGCACATCGGCCACGGCCTCCTGGAACGACGCCGCCACGTCCGCCACGTCGAGCTGGACACCGTCTCGTTCGGCCGCCTCGATCCGCCGGGCGACGGAGGTCTTGAGACCGGAGAAGGAGAAGTCGTGCCGGGCGTCACGCGGCCCGGTCATCCCGCGCGGGAACGCGATCGCGGCCGGATCGCCGGTGGCCGCGAGCCGGTCGATGACCGGCCCACCCGGATACCCGAGCCCGAGCAGTCTGGCGACCTTGTCGTAGGCCTCCCCCGCCGCGTCGTCGACGGTCGAGCCCAGCTCCACCACCGGCTCGGTCAGGGAGCGCACGTGCAGCAGCTGCGTGTGACCGCCGGAGACGAGCAGCGCCACGCACTCGGGCAGCGGGTCGCCGTCGAAACCGGCCACGGCCACGTGCCCGACCAGGTGGTTGACGGCGTAGAACGGCACCCCCCACGCCGCAGCGTAGGCCTTGGCCCCGGACGAGCCGACGAGCAGTGCGCCCGACAGCCCCGGCCCGATCGTCGTGGCCACGGCGTCGGGCCGGGAGACCCCGGCCTCGGCCAGCGCCGCGCGCACGGTCGGAACGAGCGACTCCAGGTGCGCACGTGAGGCGATCTCGGGCACCACCCCACCGAACCGCGCGTGCTCGGACATCGACGACGCGACCATGTCCGACAGCAGCTCGGCCCGCCCGTCGTCGTGGATCCGCGCCACGGCCACGCCGGTCTCGTCGCAGGAGCTCTCGATCCCCATGACGGTCTTCACGAGCCGCCCACCTCTCCCCTGTTCTCGCGCGCACCCGGCGCCGGCCCAGCACCCGGGTTCGTCCCGGCACCTGCGCCCGGGCCCGCGGCGCCAGCAGGCCGGGCCGGCCGCGTCATCAGATACGCATCGGCCATGCTCGGCCGGTAGTACCGCGGCCGGACCCCCACGATCTCGAATCCGTGCGCCTCGTACAGCGTCCGCGCGGGCACATTGTCGGTCCGCACGTCCAGTACGACGGGCGCGCCCTCGCGGTCGGCCACGTCCAGCATCTGGCGCAGCAGCGTCCGCCCGATGCCGAGGCCCTGCCGCTGCGGGTCCACGCCGATGGTGTGCACCTCGAAGTCGCGGTCGCCGACCGGCCCGAGCCCCGCGAGCACCGCGTAGCCCACCAATTCGCCGTTCAGCCTCGCCGCGAAGCACGTGTTGTGCCGCGAGGAGATCTCGGACACGAACGCGACCGCCGACCACGGCCCGTCCCCGGCGAACAGGATCGTCTCGAGCTCGGCGCAGCGCATCGCGTCGTCCGCGACGAGCCGCCCGTACTGCACGCCGGTCGGGGTGGAGCCGTATCGCGGCCCACCGGCGCCGGTGTCCCCCGCGCTCATCGCTGCACCCCGCGTAGTGCGGATGACGGCTCGACGCGCTTGGGCGGGACGGCGTCGGGTCGCCGCAGGTAGAGAGGCTCGAGCGGGTCGGGCGTGTCGTCGGCGAGCAGGCCCGCGGCCGCCACCGAGACGAGCCCGGCCGGGTCCGGGGAGGTCAGAGCGGCCACCGCGGCCTTTACGTCCGTCAAGGATCCGCCGTCCGGGATCTCGGCCAACCGCGCCTGGTCCCCGACCGCACGCGCGCCGTCCAACGCGATCTCGGCGGCGGGGCCCACGATCGGCCCCGAGGTCCGCACGCCCTCACCGTCGTAGCGGGCGTGGTACGCCTCGCGGCGCCGGGCATCGGTGACGACGACGAGGTCCCCCTCCACCCCGGCGGCGCGCGCCCGGGCCGCGAGCCCGTCGAGCGAACAGACCCCGTGGACGGGTTTTCCGATCGCATCGGCAAACGCCGCGGCGGTGGCCATGCCCACGCGTAGTCCGGTGAACGGGCCGGGCCCGACCCCCACCACCACGGCGTCCAGCTCGGCGGCCGTCAGCCCGGCGACGTCCAGGCACTCGAGGATGTGCGGGGTGAGCAGCTCGGCGTGGGCCCGGGCGTCCTCCGTGACCCGCGCGGCCAGGGTCGTGACCTGCGGGCCGGCCTCGGCTGCGGGTTCGGTCTCGCCTGCGCGCTCGGTCTCGCCTGCGGGTTCGGACCTGCCTTCGGCGTGACCCTGGTCAGCGGGTTCGAGGCGGCACACCCCCGCGGTGACGGCGGGGGTGGAGGTGTCGAGGGCGAGGACCAGCACGAGGTCAGGGTACCGCCGGGGCCGCGGGTCCACCGTCGCGGTGCCAGGCGGCGGAGCGGACGTCGCCCTCGTCCTCGCGGTGCAGGGTGACGATCAGCGGGGCCTCGACGAGCGACTCCACGAACCCGGCGCCCCACTCGACCACCACCACGTCGCGCTCGAGCGCGGAGTCCAGGTCGAGGGACTCGAGTTCGTCGGCGAGGTCGCGGCGGGTGGGCTGCTCCCCGTCGGGGTCCTGGCCGAGCAGTCGGTAGGCGTCGACGTGCACGAGGCCGGGGCCGCCGGGGGTGGCCGGGGCGTGCCGACGGGCGATCACGAAGGTCGGCGAGGTGACCCGCCCGCGCACCCCGAGTCCGGCGGCGATGCCGGTGGTCAGCGCGGTCTTGCCGGCGCCGAGCGGTCCGTCGAGGACCACCACGTCACCGGCCGAGAGCAGGCCGGCGATCTCCTCGCCCAGCGCGCGGGTGTCGTCGACGGTGGCCAACTCACGCCGGCCCGGCACCTGTAGCGTCACGAGGCCTTCGCGCTCCGGCCGGCGGCGCCGGCGTCGCGGCTGCGTCCGCCCGCCTTCACGTGTCGCTCACGCTCGCGCCACTCGACGATCGCGTCGGCCACGAGATCGCCCAGCACCTCGGACACGTGCGCGGGCTCCTCGAGCATCACCATGTGGCCGGCCCCCGGGACCACCACGAACTCGGCGTCGGGCAACTCCTCGACGATGTCGACGGATCGGTCGAGCGGGGTGAGCAGGTCGCGGTCACCGCAGAGCACGGTGGTGCGCACATTTCGCAGAATAGGCATCGCCTCGGACTCGTCGTGCTGCGTGAGCGTCTCGAAGAAATTCGCGATGGTCAGCACGTCGGTGGAGTTGATGGTCTTGTCGACGAACCGCGCCACCGTGGGGCTCATCGAGGCCGGATCGCCGAACGAGCCGCCGTAGATGAACGGCGAGATGATCGCGCCGAGCGCCTTGCGGCCGCTGGTGAACACGCCCGGCGAGCGATTGATCAGCGCGGCTACCCGGGCCATTGCTTTGCTGTCCAGTACGGAGCCCAACCCCGACTCCGACAGCTCCGCCATGGCGGTGGCCACCAACCCCACACCCATCACGCGGTCGCGCACGGCCTCGGGGTGCCGCGCCGCGTAGCCCATGGCGGTCATGCCGCCCATCGAGTGTCCTATCACCACGACCGGCCCGGTCGGCGCGGTCGCCGAGATGACGGTGCTCAGGTCGCGGGCCAGCTGGTCGATGGTCGAGTTCTCGATCGAGCTCTTGCCGCTGAGCCCGTGGCCACGCTGGTCGTAGAACACCATGCGGATCTCGGAGCCGAACCGGTCCGCCAGGTGTCGGCGCTGGAAATGCCAGGTGTCCATGGTGAGCGTATAGCCGTGCACGAACACGACGGTCATGGGCGCGTCGGTGGGCCCGGCCTCACGGACCGCCAGCGGCACGCCGTCGGTGGCGGCGACCATCGAACCGCGGTCGACGCCGAGCTCATCCATGTCCTCACCGGCCCACGGGTCGCTCGCCCTCCTGCCCGGCATGAGCGTGCCGACCGAGCCGAGGGTCGCGGCGCCGAGCGCGCTCACCCCCGCCGCAAGACCGCCGGGGGTGCGGATCTTCTTCGCGACCGCCTCGACCTCGTCCGGGTCGCCGCCGAGAACCTCCGGTGGCCGGACCTCGACCGGGGTCCGCGTCGACGACCGCGACGGGCGCCGCGGGAACCGCAGCCGCGGCCGACCGCGCTTGGGCGCGCCCTCGGTGTGGGCGTTGTCGTCGTCGTTCTCTATCCCGCCCTGGCGGGCGGCCTCATCGGCAGCTTTTCCGGCGGCATCGCCGTCGGCCCCCTCGAACCCCGTCATCGTGCGTCCCCCTGTCGGTCCCCGGTGGCGTGGCGCCCCCGGAGCACGTGGTCCCTGCTCGCGCGCCCCCGCACGGCGGTGACGACCTCGTAGTGGATGGTGCCCAATTCGTCGGCCCACTCGGCGGCGGTGGGCCCCCCGCCCGCGCCGGTACCGAACAGAACGGCGGTGTCGCCCGCGCGGATGGTGCGGTCGGGGTCGGGTCCGAGGTCGACGACGAACTGGTCCATACAGACCCGCCCCACGTTCGGGTAGCGGCGGCCGGCGATGCCCACGTCCAGGCGTCCCGACAGCATCCGCCAGACACCGTCCGCGTACCCGGCCGCGATGAGCGCCACCGTCGTGTCGTGCGGCGCGTACCAGGTGTGGCCGTAACTCACGCCCTGCCCCTTCGCCAGCCGCTTGACCATGAGGATGTCGGCCGAGAAGGTCATGGCCGGGATCAGATCCGCACCCAGGTCGCCGACCGGGTCGAGCCCGTACAGGGCGATCCCGGGGCGGACCATCTCGAAGCCGTCCTCGGGCCGGGTCAACGTGGCCGCCGAGTTGGCGTGGTGGTTGACCGGGCACTCCAGGCCGCGGGCCCGGGCTTGAGCCACGCACTCGTGCAGGCGCGCGACCTGCAGGTCGATGACCGGGTTGCCGGGGTCATCGGCGTGCGCGAAATGCGCCATCAGGCCCGTGACCTCCACCAGACCGCCGGCGGTGGCCGCGACCAGCCGCTCGAGAACCGCTGGCCACTCCTCAAGAGAGATGCCGGAGCGGGCCAGGCCGGTGTCGATCTTGGGGGTCACGCGCGCCCTGCGGCCCGAGCGGCGCGCCGCCTCCAGCACCGTGTCCAGGTGCGCGGGGCTGGGGATCGCCAGGTCGACGTCGGCCTCGACGGCCGCACGCGCGTCGTCGGACGGCAGGTACAGCCAGGCCAGGATCTCGGCATCGATGCCGGCCGAGCGGAGTTCCAGCGCCTCGCCGATCGTGGTGACGCCCAGCGCGGTCGCGCCCCCGCGCAGGGCGGCGAGGGAGACGGGAACGGCGCCGTGGCCATAGGCGTCAGCCTTGACCACAGCCATGACCCGGGAGCCGCTTGCATGCCGGACCAGGACGCGGGCGTTGTGCTCGACCGCGTCCAGATCGATCTCGGCACGGCACGGAGCCGGGGGGACAATCGGAGCCATTTCGTCAATTCTGCCAAACGGGCCGACGGGGGGCGATTTCCGCGCCCCGCGACGTCGGCAACGCTGGCCGTGGTGCCGCGTCGGGGGTGCCGTGCAGAGCGGGGCCGCCACGCGGGGCCGCCCCCGTGTCGGCCGAGCCCGCTGGACCGGTCGGCTGCCCCCGATTCACCTATCGGATGTCGCGCCGCCTACGTGATCCGGTAGGTGGCGCGACATCGGATAGGCGAGCGTGGCCCTGACCGCGCAGACGACCTCGGGGCTACCGCGAAGAGCGCAGGGCGGCAACGGCTGCGGGCACGGCGGCCAGCAGATCCGAGGCGCCGATCGGTGCGCCGGGCCCCTCGGCACACGGCCGCCCACCGCCACCGCGGGCTGCATCGACGTCCGCACCGGGCCTCTCGCCGAGGTGGTGCAGGCCGAGCCGGCCCGGGGCGAAGCGGTGCGCGGCCAGGCGGGCGGCCTCGCCGTGCAGCGTCGCCGCGGCGGCAGCGGCGCGGGCCAGATCCAGCGTCGTCTCCGGGGCAGCCGCCTCATGCACGGCCGCGGCGTGCGCCATGAGAGCTCCCGCGATCCCGGACAGCACATCCCCGGAGCCCGCGGTGGCGGCCCACGACGAGCCGGCGTCGACGGAGTAGGTGGTCTCGCCGTCGTCGATCAGTGTGACGCGACCCTTGAGCAGCACCGTCGCCTCGATCCCGCGCTCGCGCAGTCCGGCGACGTACCGGCGCAGCGCGCCGGGGCGATCGGCGCGGTCCCAGCCACCGGTGAGTCGGTCGAACTCGCCGCCGTGCGGGGTGAGCAGCACGGGCGCGGTGGCGCTGCGAAGGAGCACCGGATGGGAGGAGACGCAGGTCAGGGCATCGGCGTCCAGCAGCGTGGGGCGGCCGCGGGCCAGGACCGCGTCGATGTCGGCGATCGCCTCCGCACCGGTGCCGGCGCCCGGGCCTACCACCCATGCCTGCGCCTTTCCGGCCTCCGCGACCGACGGATGGCACACGACCTCGGGCCGCGCGGCGAGCACCGGATCGGCGCCGGAGCCGACGTAGCGGACCATGCCGGAGGTCGCGGCCACGGCGGCGCTCGTGCAGAGGACCGCCGCGCCCGGGAAGCGCTCCGAGCCGGCGCGGATGGCCACCACGCCCTGGGTGTACTTGTCGTCGGCGGGTCCGGGCACCGGCCACCTGCGGCCCACGTCCGCGGGGTCCGGGGCGTAGACGGTCTCGGGGCCGGCCGGCGGGTCGGACAGTCCGATGTCCACCACCTCGACTCGGCCGCACACCGGCGAGGCCAATAGATGCGCGCGGCGCAGCAGACCGAAGGTGACGGTGAGGGTGGCGGGCACGTGGGCGTCGTGGGCGGTGCCGGTGTCGGCATCCACGCCACTGGGCAGATCGACGGCCACCCACGGGACGCCGGCCTCGGCCAGGCCGGTCACGATCCGATCGGCAGGCGCACGCAACGGGCCGCGCCCACCCAGTCCGACCACGCCGTCGATAGCCACGTCCGGGACCGGAACGCGTGAACCCAAATCCTCCGCGCGGTGGATCCGCCCGCCCGCACGGCGTAGCGCGGCCAATCCCCGGGGGTGGGCGCGGTCGGGGTCGAGCAGAACCGCGTCGACGCGGCAGCCGCGGGCCCGCAACATGGCGCCGGCGTAGAGGGCGTCACCCCCGTTGTCGCCGGCGCCCACGAGCAGCTCTACCGTGCGGCCGTAGACGCCGCCCGTGCGCTCGCCCAGCAGGGCCGCGGTGTGGTGGGCGACGCCAGCGGCGGCCCGGCGCATGACGACGTCCGGGTCGCCGGAGGCCTCGGCGGCCGCGAGGAGTGGTGCTTCCGCGGCCCGAATGACCTCGACCGGGTGCGCACGTCGCATCGTCGTCGTCCCTCCCGTCAGTCCACGGTGACCGCCACGCCCACGGCTCCTATTCCACCGTGACGGACTTAGCCAGGTTGCGCGGCTTGTCCACGTCGTACCCCCGCGCGGCCGCGACCTCGGCGGCGAACGCCTGGTACGGGATGGTGGCCAGCAGCGGCTGCAGCAACGTGGTCGACGGCGGGATGGGGATGAAGTAGTCCGACAGCGGCTTGACCAGCTCGTCGCCCTCCTCGGCAATGACGATGGTGCGCGCCCCACGCGCCTTGATCTCCTGGATGTTGCTGACGAGCTTGGAGTGCAGCACCCCGCGGCCCTCGACCGGCGGCATCACCACGAAGACCGGCAGATCGTCCTCGATCAGGGCGATCGGGCCGTGCTTGAGCTCGCCGGCCGGGAAGCCCTCGGCGTGCATGTACGCGAGCTCCTTGAGCTTGAGCGCGCCCTCCAGTGCCGTCGGATAGCCGACGTGGCGGCCCAGGAACAGCACCGACTTGGAGTCGGCGAGCTCGCGGGCGATCTCACGCACCGGCTCGAGGGAGTCCACGACCTGCTGGATGGACTCGGGCATGCGCTCGAGCTGGCGGAACTCGGCGGCCACCTCGTCGGGGAACTTGGTGCCGCGCGCCTGCGCCAGCGCCAGGCCGACCAGGTAGTTGGCGGTGATCTGGGCGAGGTAGGCCTTGGTGGAGGCCACACCGATCTCCGGGCCGGCGTGGGTGTACAGCACGGCGTCGGCCTCGCGCGGGATCTGCGAACCGTTGGTGTTGCACACCGCCAGCACGCGCGCCTTCTGCGACTTGGCGTGGCGCACGGCCTCCAGGGTGTCGGCCGTCTCACCGGACTGCGAGATCGCCACGACGAGCGTGGAGCGGTCCAGAACCGGGTCGCGGTAGCGGAACTCCGAGGCGATCTCGACCTCGCATGGGAGCCGGGTCCAGTGCTCGATCGCGTACTTGGCGACCAGCCCCGAGTGGTAGGCGCTGCCGCAGGCGATGATGAACACCTTGTCGATGTCGCGCAGCTCCTGGTCGGAGATGCGCTGCTCGTCCAGCACGATCCGGCCGTCCTGGAACTTGCCCAGGAGAGTGTCGGCGACGGCCTGCGGCTGCTCGGCGATCTCCTTGAGCATGAAGTAGTCGTATCCGCCCTTCTCGGCGGCCTCGAGGTCCCAGTCGATGCGGAACGGGCGCCCCTCGGTGGGCTCGCCGTCGAAGTTCGTGACCTCGTAGCCGTCGGCGCGCATCACCACGACGTTGTCCTGGCCCAGCTCGACCGCGTCGCGGGTGTGCTCGATGAACGCGGCCACGTCCGAGCCGAGGAACATCTCGCCCTGGCCGACGCCCAGCACGAGCGGGGTGGAGCGGCGGGCGGCCACCAGCACGTCGGGGTGCTTCGCGTGGCTGAAAACGAGGGTGAACGCGCCCTCCAGGCGGGCCAGCACCGCACGGCACGAGGCCACGAAGTCGCCGGCGGTCACGCCTGACTCCATCGCGCGCGTCAGCAGGTGCGCGGCCACCTCGGAGTCGGTGTCCGAGACCAGCTCGACGCCGGCGGCCTCGAGCTCGGCGCGCAGCGGCGCGAAGTTCTCGATGATCCCGTTGTGGACGATCGCCACGTCGCCGGACACGTGCGGGTGCGCGTTCCGGTCGTTGGGGCGCCCGTGGGTCGCCCAGCGCGTGTGGCCGATACCGGTGGTGCCGGCGAATCCGGCCTCGCCGCCGTCCGCGGCGAGCGCCTCCTCGAGGTTGGCGAGCTTGCCCGCCCTCTTCTCGACCCGCACCCCGCCGGCGCCGTCGAGGATGGCGACTCCCGCCGAGTCATAGCCGCGGTATTCCATCCTCCGCAGGGCCTCGACGACGACAGGAAGAGCAGCCTGCTGGCCCACATAACCGACGATTCCGCACATGGTCGCCAAGTGTAGCCAGCCCGGTCGCCCGCCCTGACACCCTCAACCCTCCGAGAGGGGATACTGTTACCTCCGTGGCCATCAAGACCAAGGAACTGCACGCAAAGGTGGGTCGGCGCGGCCCCTACGGGGTGGATACCGGCGATCTCGGCTTCACCGGCACCCCGGGCGCGGTCTTCGTGCCGCGAGGCGCCCCGTCGCCCGCCCCGGTGGTGGGCTGGGCCCACGACTGGACCAAGGGGCCGCGGTACTACACCGACACTCTCAAGCACCTCGCGTCCTGGGGTTTCGTGGTGGTGGCGCCGGCCACCGATCACGGCGGCCGGCCGAACCACCAGCACTTCGCCGATCACGTGTCGAACGCGATCGAGGACGTCCTTCAGGCCCGGCTCGGGCGCGGGAAGGTCCGCGCCGATCCGCGTCGCATCGCGCTGGCTGGGCACGGCCTCGGTGGCGGGATCGCCGCACTGCTCGCCTCCCAGCGCACGGACATCGATGCGGTGGCCATGGTCTTCCCCACCGAGACGGTGCCCTCCGCCGCCGAGCGCGCGATGCTGATCGACTCCCCCGCGCTGCTGCTGTCCGCGGCGGGTGGGGTGCACGGCGAGGACGCCCGCGCACTGCACGAGGCCTGGCGCGGCGAGCTGGTGCACCGCCGCCTGGAGAAGGCCATCGAGACAGGTCTGGTGGAGCGCAACTCATGGCTCCAGGGCGTCGGCCTCGCCGATCCGGACCGCCGGACGCACCGTACTGTCCGCCCGCTCCTGGCGGGTTACCTGTTGGCCACCCTCGGGGGCGACGACGACTACGCGGCGTTCGCCGATCCGGAGGCTAAGTTCAAGAACTCCGTCTTGGTCACCGAGGAGATGTTGGCCGAGGAGGCCGACGATCTGGTTCCCTCGACTCCCCCGCTCCTCAAGCTGGTCAAGGGGTTCACCGGCGGCTGACCCACGGCGGTTGCAAGACACGCGTCACCGGATGCCTGACCTCAGGTGCGATTTCTGGCTAGAACTTCGCACAGATCGTCGTGCAATCGGAATGGGAGGTCTTGCAACCGACCGGCTCGGGCCGGCCAGGATCGCCGGGCCGTGTGGAGGCGGTGAGCAGCCGAGGTGGAGCCCTGGCCCGGTCAGACCGCCGCGACGACCCCGGCGAGCCGCTCGGCCACCTCGCGCGCCAGGTCGGGGTCCTGCGCCTCGACCATAACGCGCACGAGCTGCTCGGTACCCGAGGGCCGCAGCAGGACGCGGCCGGTCGCGCCGAGCGCGCCCTCCTCCTGGGCGACGGCCTCGGCGACCGAGCCGGATGCGGCGACGGCGGCCTTGTCGTCGACCGGGACGTTGACGAGGATCTGCGGTAGCACGGTCATCACCCCGGCCAGCTCGGCGAGCGAGCTGCCGGTCTCGGCCATGCGCGCCATGATCCGCAGCCCGGTGAGCAGCCCGTCGCCCGTGGTGGCGTGCCCGGGGAGCACAAGGTGCCCGGACTGTTCGCCGCCGAGGCTGTAGCCGCCGTCGCGCAGCCGCTCGAGCACGTACCGGTCGCCGACCTTGGTCTCGGCGATCTCGATCCCGGCCGCGCGCATGGCCACCTTGAGGCCCAGGTTGCTCATCACGGTCGCGACGAGCGTGTCCTCGGCGAGCTCGCCGGCGTCGCGCATGGCGAGGGCGAGGATGGCCATGATCTGATCACCGTCCACGACGTTCCCGTCGGCGTCGACGGCCAGGCAGCGGTCGGCGTCGCCGTCGTGCGCCAGACCCAGGTCGGCGTCATGCTCGCGCACGGCGGCCTGCACGGCGCCGAGGTGGGTGGAGCCGCACTCGTGGTTGATGTTGTAGCCGTCGGGCGCGGCGTGGATCTCGATGACCCTGGCACCGGCCTCGCGGTAGGCGCGGGGCGCGGCCTCGCTGGCGGCGCCGTTGGCGCAGTCCACGACGACGACGAGACCGTCCAACCGGCCCGGCGTCGACGTCAGGAGGTGCCGCACGTAACCGTCCAGGGCGTCTGCGGACGGGGCACGACGTATCCGGCCGATCGCGTCCCCGGTGGGTCCGGTGATGGGCTCGTCGGTGAGCGCGGACTCGATGGCGTCCTCGATGTGGTCGCCGAGCTTGTGGCCGCCGGCGGCGAAGAACTTGATGCCGTTGTCCGGCATGGCGTTGTGCGAGGCGGAGATCATCGCACCGAGGGCCGCGCCGTGCTGGGCTGTCAGGTGGGCGACGGCCGGGGTGGGCAGCTCGCCGACGAGCAGGACGTCGACTCCCTGACTGGCCAGCCCGGCGGAGAGGGCGGCTTCGAGCATCTCGCCGGAGACCCGCGGGTCGCGGCCGACCACCGCGAGGGGGCGGGGGGATCCGGTGGAGGCGCCACCCGTGCGGGCGGGGTCGGCTTCGGCCGCCAGGACCGCTGCGGCCGCGGCGCCGAGACGCAGGGCCAGGTCGGCGGTGAGCGTCCGGTTGGCGAGTCCGCGGACGCCGTCGGTGCCGAACAGTCGGGTCATGTGGTGGATTCCTCCGGGGTCGTGGGTGCCCTACCGCTGAGACGCGGCCACTGGTGTGCGACCGCAGAGGTGCGGCCGCCGGCTTTCGACCGGGCTGGTCGAGACGTCCAGACAGGATAACCACTGCGCGGTGAGCGCTCGGCTCCCCTCCCTGAAACGCCCCAGAGCAGGCCCCCGCGAAGCTGCGGAAACCTGCTCTGGAGTGTGTGATCTCGGGGAGATCAGCGCTTCGAGTACTGCGGGGCCTTACGGGCCTTCTTGAGGCCGGCCTTCTTGCGCTCGACGGCGCGGGCGTCACGGGTGAGGAAGCCGGCCTTCTTCAGGGCCGGACGGTCCTCGCCCGAGTACTCGGTGAGGGCGCGGGCGATGGCCAGGCGCAGAGCACCGGCCTGACCCGACGGGCCGCCACCGTGGAGCAGGCCCACGATGTCGAACTGCTCCTCGCGCTCGACGAGAACCAGCGGCGACTTGACGAGCTGCTGGTGCACCTTGTTCGGGAAGTACTCCTCGAGGGTGCGGCCGTTGAGCGTGAACTGACCGGAACCGGGAACCAGGCGCACGCGGGCGACGGCTTCCTTGCGGCGGCCGACGGCCTGGGCGGGCCCGCTGGAGACGAGCTGCGTCTCGACGTCGGCGACGAACTCGGTGCCACCGGCGTAGTCGGCCTCGGAGTAGTCCTCGGCGACCTCGGCGGCGAGGTCGGCCACCAGATCATCGGCCACGTCGGCCTCGGGGGTGATGTTCTCGTCGGTCACTGGGCCACCTGCTTGATCTCGTAGGGCACGGGCTGCTGGGCGGCGTGCGGGTGCTCGGCACCGGCGTACACCTTCAGCTTGGAGGCGACGGAGCGGCCGAGCTTGTTGCTCGGCAGCATGCCCTTGATGGCCTTCTCGACGACGCGGTCCGGACGCGAGTCCATGGCCTCACCGAGGGTGCGCGACTTCAGGCCACCGGGGAAACCCGAGTGGCGGTACTGGTTCACGCGCTCGCGCTTGTTCGACGAGATCGCGACCTTGTCGGCGTTGATGATGACGACGAAGTCGCCGGTGTCGGCGTTCGGGGCGAACTGCGGCTTGTGCTTGCCACGGAGGATGTTCGCGGCCTGGACGGCAAGTCGACCGAGCACCACATCAGTGGCGTCGATGACGTACCAGGCGCGCGTCACGTCCCCGGGCTTGGGGGTGTACGTGGACACAGGCGATACCTCTGTCTGTCTAGTGGGCTGCCGGCCGGGCGGGCGCTCTCCCCCTCGCGCGGCGGCCGGTGGTGACCCGCGCGAGGCGATCGACCGACCCGACAAGCGGGACCGACACGAACGCCGAGGGTTCACTTTACCGACCGATGGCCTCCACCTCCAAGTCGTCACGTGGATCCGCTAGACTCTCCCCGGTTCCCGCCCTCGTAGCTCAGTGGATAGAGCACGGCTCTCCTAAAGCCGGTGTCGGAGGTTCGATTCCTCTCGAGGGCACTCTGTTGGACGTACCAGGTCGGCCGCGCGAGAACTCCCGCCTCGCCCGCCGATTCAGTCGGATCCCGTGTCCGAATACCTGCACCGCGGCGCACACGCACCATTCGGTCTAGGCAGAATTCGCCTCCCGAGTTAAAATGCTGCTTATTCAAATCTGGCCGGTCGCACTCCTTCCCCTCGCGGCAGCCGATCTTCGCCGTGGGGCATTTACACCGGGAGAGACATGGTCGATTTCAAGCGTGGAGACAACACGGTCTGGACGAGGTCGCGGAGCAGGAGTTCAGCGGGCACTCGCCCTTCGGCGCCCTACCCGGCGCCCCCCGTTCCGGAGCCGGCTCCGGCCTCCGAGCCTCGATCAGGATTCAGCCGCTGGCTTCCCTCAAAGGCTCCTGTGCCGACCCCTCCGCCCCCGCAGCCTGGCCGGTTCCCCAACCTCACATCGATGTCCCGAGACGAGCGCGCACTCTCCGCCGGGATCCTCGCCGTAGTGGCGGCGGTCGGAATCGGAATCGGCTATGTCCTCCCGGACGGGGGCACCGACGAGGCACCGCTACCGGTGGCCACGCAGCCGAGGCTTGCTGAGGACTTTCCGCCAGAAGCTCCGGCTCCGGACCAGGAGCAGGACGACGCCGCTCCCCCGCCTGCAGCAGACCCCGTCGCGCCAGCCGACGCTGTCCCGGATCCCGTTGTTCCTCCGGGGCCTGCGCCTGCACCTGAGCCCGCTCCGGACCCCGCGCTTTACCCTGAGCCCGACCCTGTCCCTCCACCGGCGCCTGTCGCCGACCCCGCTTCCGTGCCTCAACCAGCGGCCCAGCTGGCTCCGGTCTATTTTCAGAACTGCACGGCGGTGCGAGCAGCAGGTGCCGCGCCGATCTTGCAGGGCGAGCCTGGCTACGGCACGCATCTTGATAGAGACGGCGACGGGATCGGCTGCGACACCTAGATTCCATCGACCCGGACACGCACCTCGAGTCGGCAGACAAACCTCGGGGAGTTGGGCCGCTGGGCAGCAGGAAGTGCGGCGACCTCTGATGGGTGTTCGGCGGCTGCCAGAATCCCGCCATCGAGCACACGGTCACCCCCTCAGCCGCGTCCCCGTCTTGGCGTAGATGCGGTTGAGGTGCCCTTCGACCGTGCGCTTGGACAGATGCAGCTCCGCTGCGATCTCGGCGTTGGTCAGGCCCCCGCCCACGAGGTCGGCGATCTCGGACTCGCGGCGCGTCAGCGAGACGCCAGCGGGAATCGTCGCGGCCAGCCCGCCCAGCCCGACGAGGCCGGCGTGGGGACTGCGGATCTCGGTGGTCGCCAACATCCGCTCGGCCAGAGTGCACGTCTGCGATCCCGGCGTCGCGAGCGTGCGGGCACGTTCGGCGGCCGCCGCGGCCACCATGAGCAGCCCGAATCCGCGGGACCGCTGGGCCACGTCGAGGAGTCGCCGGGGGTTCGCGGCCAGCGTCATCGCCGCCAGGTCCTGCATCAGCGGCGCCACATCACCGCCGACGACCACCTCCCCCACCATCCGGCACGTCTCGGGATCGCCCATCAGGACGCCGATCCACGCGGCCCGCACCGCTGCGCCGTGGACCCCGTCGGCGATGAGCTCGCGGACGATTCCGCGCGCGTCGTCCGCCCGCCCCTCGCAGTAGAGCACCCCCGCCTCGGCCGCCCGGATCTCGGGCCCGACGGGCGAGTTGGTGTACGAGGGCACGGCGTGCACCCGGCGCAGCGCCGCCCGCGCGTCGGCGCCCCGGCCGGACTGGGCGCAGGCCAGTGCGTACAGGGAGACTGCGCGGGGCAGGAAGTCCTCGGGGCCGTCGACCTCCATGGTGTCCACGGCGTCGGCAGCGGCGGCCACGGCGCCGGTCAGGTCGCCGGCACTGAGCGCGATCTCGGCCTCGGCCACGCGGCGCATGCCGTGGTCGATGCGCACTGAAGCGTCCTGCTCCACCTCGTAGAACGGCGCGAGCTCGGCCAGCAGCGCGGTGACCCCGTAGCCGTGCAGCACCACGGACAACAGCGCCGACAAGTACTCCTCCGACGCCCACGCATGATGGTCCATCGTGCGGGCCCGGCGGGCGAGCCGACGCAGGACGGCCCGCGCCTCGTCGGGCCTGCCGAGCGCGTCGAGCGCCAGCGCGTGGACCGCCTCGAGACGCCGCTCCCAGTCAGCCGGCGGCGGGGAGGTCAACTCGGCGTAGGCGCGGGCCGCCTCGCGGTGCCGCCCCGAGTAGGTCAGGTGCACCACGGTGAGGGTGTCGAGCACGGCGTGGGCCTCATGTCCGGGCGGGAGGAGGCGGTGGGCGTCGCGGATCATGGGCAGGGCGTTGTCGGGGTGACGGTCGCGGTAGTGGGCCAGGTCGGCACGCGCGGTGACCGTGCCGATCAGCACGCGGACGTATTCGCTGGCGTCGGGGCCGGTGCCGGTGCCGGTGATCCCCTCGAGTAACACCTGCGCCTCGTCGAGCGCGGCAGCGGTCTCCTGCAGCCGGTCGAGCAGCCGCAGGCACGAGGCGCCGACCAGCGCGAGCTCGGCCTCCTGCAGTGCGGTCATGGCGAGCCCCGCGCGGCGGGCGGCGGGGCGGAGGTCGACGCCGGTGCGATAGTCGTGCGCGTCGAGCGCGGCGCGCGCGGCGGCGAGGGTGGCCGCGGCGTCGACGTCGCGCCCCTGCGCGAGCGCCCACAGGATGATCCGCGGGTCCGGCAGCGCACGGCCCGGCCGCAGGAGCGCGCCGAGAGCGCTGCCGTGGTCACCGCGGGCGTCGCCGTGTTCGCTGCGGGTGCCACCCCGGCCGCCGATCGCCGCGCCGCGGAGAACGGCGTCGTAGACCTGACGACGACGAAGACCATCGGCCCCGTCCCGCAGCGCACCGGCCAGGATCGGCGGCTGCACTGTGAGCATCTCCACGCCGTCATCGGTGCGGGTGACGAGCAGAGAGCGGGCCACCGCGTCGCTGACCGCGCTCTCGCCGTGAATCGCCTCGAGATCGGCGAGATTGATCCGCCGGGCGAGTGCAGCGGTGGTCGTGGTGGTGAGGTTGTCGTCGTCGACCCACAGGCGTGGATCCGCGGCGACGCCGGCGACGGCTGCGGCGGGATCAACCGTCAGGTCCAGGCGATCACCCGCGCGGCGGACGAGGCCGCGGGCGGCGAGGTCGTCGAACGTCACGCGGAGGGCGGTGAGGTTGCCGTGTGATCCCGCCCAGAGTGCCTCGACCAGGCGCGTCGAGAGGGATCGTCCCACGGCCGCGGAGACCGCGGCCTCGGATTCTCCGCGCGTGAGGGCGCGCAGGGGCAGGCGCGTGGTGCGGGCTGACACCTGGTCGGCCAGGCCCGGCGGGAGCGCGGCGCCCAGCCGCGCGGAGCCCACGACCACGGCGCGGTCGGGTAGCTCGGGCGAAGCCGGGGCACGGCGGTCGAGGTCGTCCCACAGCACCACGGGGACGCCGGCGGCGCGCAGGCCGTCCGCGATGTCGGCCGCACATCCGCTGGCGCCGGTGCCCGGCGGGCCCACCACCAGCACGCCACGGCGTGTTTCGACGGCCAGGGTGACCGCCCGCGACACGGTGTCCTGCCGCAGTACCGCACGGGTCCTCTTCCACGCGGTCACAGTCGGCTCTCCCGTCCGGCGAAAAAACAGGTGTGTCGCACTCTATACCCATGCCCGCCCCACCACGCACGATGAGTTCACTCTTACCGCGCCAGGGCCGGCGATCGAGACGACCGACCCGGGCCCGGCGCGACCCCTTCCCCTCTCGAGGAGTTCTCATGGCACGTCCCTCTTCCGTCTCCGCAGCGTCCTGGATCTGGATGTTCACCGCCCTGTTCACCACATTCACCGTCGCCAACATCCTCACCGCCACCGAGATCCTGGTGGTCTTCGCCGACCTCAACGCCGGCATGGACGACCTCCCGCCCGGCGAGGCGTTCAGTTGGTTCGGCTGGATGCTGGCGATCGCCGCGATGATCGCGATGGCCGTCCAGGTGGTGGCCGCGGTCAAGCTCCGTGACGGCGCGGGCTGGGCCCGGCTGGTTCTGTCGGTGTTCGCGTTCTTCTCGCTGCTGGGCGTGCTCGCGGACTTCACAATGGTCTCGGCGTGGCTGCTCCTGGCCGCCAACGTGGTGGCGCTGGTGCTGGCGTACGGACAGTCGGCGTCGGAGTTCCTGGAGCAGCGCCTCAACACCCTCGTGTCGGCATGAGTGACGCCGCCGGTTGGGAGCGGCTCGAGGGCCGCAGGCTTCCTGCCTGGTACGACGACGTCAAGCTCGGCGTGTTCATCCACTGGGGCCCGTATTCGGTGCCCCAGTGGGCGCCGCGGGTGCCGGACATCCAGGAACTGTTGCGCGACGGCGGGCCGAGCCGGATGCTCAAGGAGAACCCGTACGCCGAGTGGTACCTCAACACGATGCAGATCCCGGGCAGTCCTACCCAGGAGCATCACGAGGCCACGTACGGCGCCGACTACAGCTACCGCCGCTTCTCGGAGGAGTTCTCGCGTCAGGCCGAGACGGCGGACGTGGACCAGATCGCCGAGCTGGCCCAGGCTGCGGGCGCCGGGTATGTGGTGCTCACGACCAAGCATCACGACGGCTACACGCTGTGGCCGTCGGACCATCCGCACCCGAAGCTCGGTACGTACGGTTCGCCGCGCGACCTGGTGGGCGACGTAGACCGGGCGGTCCGGGCCCGCGGCATGCGCACGGGGCTGTACTACTCGGGCGGGTACGACTGGCCGTTCAACGATGCGGTCCTGACGGGCCCGGCCGACTCGGTGCTCGCGGTGCCGGCCGATCCGGGCTACGCCCGCTACGCCGAGGACCACGTCCGGGAGCTGATCGACCGCTACTCCCCCGCCATCCTGTGGAACGACATCGGCTGGCCGGCCACAACCGACCTGCCGAGCCTGTTCTCCGACTTCTACGACGCGGTGCCCGACGGGGTGGTGAACGACCGCTGGGCGCAGACGGATCTCAAGCGCGGCGGCGGGACCGAGGCGGTGGTCCGCGGGGTGGCCGGCCTGGTGCAGTTGGTGTGGAAGCTGATCCCGGCCGAGCACCGCGAGCTGACCTTCCCCGCGACCCCGCACCACGATTTCACGACTCCCGAGTACGCCCGCTACGAGGAGATCGTGGCCAAGAAGTGGGAGACCACGCGCGGGATCGGCAACTCCTTCGCCGCGAACCGTAACGAGGATCCGGCGGACATTGTGCCGGCGCATGAGTTGGTCCACATGCTCGTGGACGTGGTGAGCAAGAACGGCAACCTGCTGATCGGGGTGGGTCCCTTGCCTGACGGGTCGGTGCCGCCCGAGCAGCAGGCCCCTCTACGGGCGTTGGGGCGCTGGTTGCACGAGAACGGCAGCGCGATTCGCGGCAGCCGCCCGTGGGTCCGTCCCGCCGCCACCGCGAGCGAGGGCACCGAGCTGCGGTTCACCCTCACCGGCACGGACGTCAACGTGATCACCCTGGGAACCCCCACCTCCCGTGAGCTGGTGGTGCCGGGTGTCTCTGCCGGGCCGGATGCCTCGGCGTTGCTGGTGTCGACCGGGCAGCCGCTGGAGATCACCGCCAACGACGATGGTGTCCGCGTGCGACTGCCGGAGCGTCTGCCGGTGTCGCCGGCGCACGTGATCCGGCTGTCGGGGCAGGTGAACGCAAACGCTCCGGCTTGATTGAAGTCAGTCCTCGGCGACGCTCACGGAGACCTCGATATTGCCGGCGGTGGCCCGGGAGTAGGGGCACATTTCATGGGCGAGTTTGGCCAGCTCGTTCGCCTGCTCGGTCTCGACCCCGGGCAGGATCACCTCGAGGTCCACGGCCAGGTCGATGCTGGCTTCACCGGAGCGAAGGAGCGAGACCCGCGCTCCCACGGACGAGCCGTCGATAGCGACCTTCCTGGTCCTCGCGGCGCTCTGCAGCGCCGAGTGGAAGCAGGCGGCGAATCCTGCGGCGAACAATTGCTCGGGGTTGTTGCCCTTGCCTGACCCGCCGAGTTCTGTGGGCGGGGCCATCTCCAGGTCCACGGCCTTGTCGGCGGTGGCCACGTGCCCGTCCCGGCCTCCGCCGGTGGACAATGCCTCGACGGAGTACAACGCGTCTGCCATGACAGTCTCCTTCGTGATGGGTGTGCTGCCGCCAAACGTACGCCGCGGCGGCAGGTGGGGTCGCCGACCGGATTAGGACGGAACCCGCGACCACCGGCGAGCAACCGCCGGGCTCAGCCCACTGCCTCGCGCACCCATGCGTGGATCTCGCGAGCCAGTTCCTCCGGCGCCTCCACCGGCAGCATGTGCCCGGTCTCGCGGATCTCCACGTACGAGACCGGGCCGTCCCCGCCAAAAGCGTCATTGGCCACTGCCCACGCGCGCTGCGCGGCGGTCGGCACCACCTGGTCGTCGGACGCACCGACGATCAGCACGGGGCACGGAGCCTGCGCGGGGAACGAGCTGCGATCTGCCCGCGCCCCCAGCGCCACTGAGTGGGCCGCAAATCGCGCCGGGCCGTACCCGCGTGCTGCGCGCAGCCGCTCGGCCCGCACCTGCGGGTCCAGGCCACGGTCGTCGAAGTACACAAGTTCCATGCCGTCGAGGGCGATCTCCTCATACGCGTCCGAGCTCAACCCCGCCGCTCGAGCCACCCGGGAGGCAGCCGCATCCGGATCCTCCGCCCCCACGGGCGCGGTCACCAGCACGAGCCCGGCCACCAGAGTCGGGTGCCGTTCGGCGAGGTGCATGGCCACCACTGCGCCGAGCGAATGCCCCACCACCACACTGTCGGGCGCAATCTGTCCTGCCACCTCGTCCACGAGTACGTCGAGGTCTGGCGCCGCTGGCAGGTCCAGAGCCCTCGCCGTGAGGTCCTTCGGCAGGGCATGGATCACGGGAGACCACGATTGCGCATCGCCGTGCAGGCCAGGGAGAAGGACAAGCTCGGTCATGCCCGGGACCCTACGCGGGACACATCTCTCGGGACACCGGCCGCGCACGCTCCGGTGGCCCTGCGAGTACGACGACGCCGTCACCCGCATCCCGCTCACTCCGTCAGAGCGACACGAGCCGAAAGATCAACTGCCTAATGTGAAGATTCGATCGAGTGATCCGGCGGATTCATGGCCGTCTCCAAATTCCGGCGCGTGATCGAGCGCGAACTCCATGATCGCGCCTTGGTGCCCCGTAGAGACGTACGCGCGCTGCCCACTGGGGGTCACCGCAATCGTGCCCGCATCGCGGACTCCCAGTTCCCCGATAACCTCGGCGCTGCCGGTCACCGCATCAACAATCCGCAGACCCTGGTCAGTCACCACATAGAGCTCGTCTCCCCCGGGATGGATCGCCAGGTCAAAGGTAGTGTAACCCGCGGTGTCCAGGGCGGTCACCGTTCCGAACCGCACGTCATACGCCAGCACGGTGGTGTCGATCGCGACGTACGCCAGCGATTCATCGGGGCTCAGCGCTACGGATTCTCGGAAGTAATCAAACCTCCAGCCGAGGTCGAACGGCGGCGAGGGTGGGCCGTCGACGGTGCTGACGACGTCTCGGGTCCGGGTGTCGGCGATCTCGAGGATCGAGGTGCGGGACCCCCGTTCGCGACGGGAGGAGACAGACAGTCGATTCCCATTTTGGGAAATGGCCATGCCGTAAACCGACCCGGCCGTCCTGATGTAGCCGACCTGGTTCATGGTCGCGGTGTCCACCACTGTGACCCCGGTCGGGCTCGAAACATAGGCCTCTGCACCATCCGGAGAGATCACTACGCCGGTGGGCTCGGTACTGATCACACTGACGTCGTTGATCAGGTCGAGAGTGGTGGCGTCGAGTTTCAGAAGCTCGCCTTGCTGCCCGAAGGAAGTGGCGTAAACGGTGGCGCCGTCTGGCGAGACGGCCAGGTCGCGCAGCTTTCTGGTTGTCTAACCCGGGTAGGAGTGCTGCGAGGCCACCCGTCCGGTGGCCGTCTCCACCATGGAGATCCGCGGCTGTCCCTCGTCACCGTGGGCGGCATAGACAAACGCCCCGTTCGGGGATACCGCAGTATCGACGTAGTAGCCCCCGGGCGATCCCTCAACCGGCCCTATGAGTCTGGCGGCGGACGCCATGGGAGCAAGAGCGAGCGAGAGAGCCACGGCGGCGGCAAGCACTGCGGAGCGGCACCGCCGCCTTCTCACCCCTCGCATTGCGTCAGATCCGTTTCCGCGAGCGGCTTTCCCTCGGGCGTGATGTAGGTGACCATCAGGACCAGGTTTTCAGGCCCCTCGTTGATCCCCTCGTGGACGTAGCGGGCGCCTTCGACCACCGAGTCGCCGGCGCGATAGACGTGGACGCCGCCGGGATAGACGTCGGCGTAGTGGGTGAGCTGGCCCTCTTCCACCACCACGACGAGTTGTCCGTGGTGGCAGTGCAGGCCTGTTCCGGATCCCGGTTCGATGGTGATCTGGCGGAACATCACCTGCACTCCGTCGGTGCCGCCGTCTACGTCCACCTCAACGGCCTGGTCCTGGTCGCCCTCGGCGATGTCGAGGACTCGGACGGGCTCAAGCCCCACCGCGGGGTCCGGAACGGGTTCGGGACTGCACGCGGCCAGAGCCAGCGCGAGAGCCCCGCCGGCCAGCGCGACGCCGACTCGTATCGGTGGGTGCGGCATGGCCGACTCCTCGCGTCCGCTCGGACTGACTAGGTTTGGCCAGCTCGGTCAAACATTAGTGCAGTTCGCCGCATAGCGTAAAGAAAACGTCACGAAAGGCGAGATGGATCCGAACCCGGAGCCTAGGGCTCTGCCGAACCGAGTGCGCGCCCTCTCGACCGGATGCTCATCAGCCCGGCCGCCCGCACACTGAAACCACGCGCAGCAACGAACAGCCAACTTCGTGAGGGGTGGCGGTCATGAAGGTCGCGGTCATCGGGGCAACGGGCAACGTCGGTACGGCGGTCGTGCGGGCGTTGGGCCAGGAGCCAAAGGTCACGGAGGTGCTTGGTGTGGCCCGCCGTTTGCCGGATGCAGGCCGTGCGCCGTACGACCAAGCGCGGTGGGAGTCGGTGGATCTGGCCGTCCCCACGCGCGACGACCGGGACGAGGACCGGGTGGTCGACCACCTGGCCGAGGTGCTGCGGGGCTGCGACGCGGTGGTGCATCTGGCGTGGCTGATCCAGCCGAATCACCAGCGCGAACTGCTACGCCGCGTGAATGTGGAGGGCACGCGCCGCGTAGCCGAGGCCTGCGTGCGAGCGGATGTCGGGCATCTGGTGGTGTCGTCGTCGGTGGGAGCGTACTCGGGTGTCGACGACGACGACCCGCGCCCCGAATCGTGGCCCGTGGGCGGCGATGCGGAGTCATCGCACTACGCGGTGGACAAGGCGGCGCAGGAGCGGGTCCTGGACGAGATGCAGACCGAGCACCCTGACCTGCTGATCACCCGGGTTCGCCCGGCGCTGGTGTTCGATGCCGATGCCGGCGCCGAGATCACCCGCTACTTCCTGGGCGCGTTGGTGCCGGCGGCGGCGCTGCGGCCGGGCACTCTCCCACTGTTGCCGGTGCCGGCGGGGATCCGGGTGCAGGTGGTACACGCGGACGATCTGGCCGACGCGTTCTGTCGGGTATTGGTGCAGGGGGTCACGGGGGCGTTCAACGTGGCGACAGAGCCGGTACTCCGGGCGCAGGAGCTGGCCGACGTCGTGGACAGCGGCCGGTACCTCGAGGTGCCTGCCGCGCTGATCCGTCCCGCGGTGGCGGTCGCGTGGAAGGCCCGGGCGGTGGCCGCGAATCCGGGCTGGCTGGACATGGGGATGCGGGTTCCGTTGATGGATTGCTCGCGGGCCCGCGACGAGCTGGGGTGGCAGCCGCAGCACGAGGCAGCGGAGACGCTGCGTGAGTTGTTGACCGGGATCGCTGACGGACAGGGCACCGCGAGCCCGCCGATGCGGCCGCGTGAGCAGTGGCCGGTGGATCAGTCGCCGCCCGGCGGGGCCGACCCGTCCGGGGTCACGGGCCCTGGCGAGGAATCCTCGGCCCATCGTCTGCCGGCACACCTGGAGCGCGACGTGCTGGCCTTGTACCTGTCGGACCACCTCACGGGCGCGACGGCCGGCCTGGGCCGGGCCCGCCGGATGGCCCGGGACTTCTCCGACACCGACCTGGGCCCGGACCTGGCCACGGTCGCCGAGGACATCGCCAGCGAACGCCAGTTCCTGGCCGAGCTGATCGATTCCCTACACCTGCGCCGGCGCCCCCACCGGCAGGCCGTAGCCGCGGTCGCGGAGAAGGCGGGGCGGCTCAAGCTCAACGAGCGCCTGACCAGCTCCCCCATGACCCCCGTGCTGTAGGTGGAGCTCATGCGTAGCGCCGTGGTGGGCAAGCTCGGCGGCTGGGAAACCCTCGCCGCGCTCGCGCCGGACCTGGGCCTGCCGGCGGAGCTGTTCACCTCCCTCGCCGACCGTGCCCGTGAGCACGCCGACATCTTCGGTCGACTCCACCATCACGTCGCCGGCGACGCCTTCCGCATCTCTGCGGAGTGATGATCGCTGGTCAAGGAATCAGCCCCACTGCCTGATCAACTCTGTGACAGTAGGTGAATGAGAAACCGCCCCGGGCCGCAGGCCCGCACACTCGGCCGTTCGCGGAATCGACTCCGTATCGCCGTGGCGTCCGCCGCGGCGGTGGGCCTTCTGGCCTCCGCTGCCGCTGTGGCCGCTCCGGTAACCGCAGCGGCGCCGATGCCGGGCCCGGCCCGCGGTCTGCCCCAGGCCGTGAACGATGTGCTGGGGCCGGCGGACCCGGCGTTCTGGAATCCGGCTGTCCCCGGCACCCGGGTCCTGACACCGGTGGGCCCTCGCGATGAGGTGATCTGCCTGACCGGCTTCGTGCCGGTGATCAATTGCTGGACTGATAGCCGACACGATCTGGGGTCGACGCCGCGCCCGCTCGCCCACGTCGATCTCCCGGCGGGCAGTGGAGCACCGATGCGACTCTGGGTGGACCTCCCGCGATGGGGCGACGGCTCGACAGGCGAAGACCCCATCCGAAAGCTGGCGAACGAGGTGGTGGTCTGGTGGCTCACCAACCCCACGCCGTCGTAGTCCCCACGCCGGGCTCGCCCCGCCCCCTCACACCAGGAGTGTGGTCCGCAGCGTGTCCAGGGTGGCCGAGTCCAGCCCCATGACTTCGGTGGCGAATGCGTCCCACCCGCCGTACTGGTAGTGGACGGCGTCCAACACCGGTTGGATGTTGCTCGGCGACTGTTCGGTGAGCGGGCGGATCAACTCCACGTCCACGCCCTTGCTCTCGAGGAACGCGTACGTCTTGGCGTAGTGCTCCCGGAGGTACTCGTTGGACAGGACGAAGTCGTCGATGATCGTCTGATCGGGCACGCCCAGGATCCCCAGGAGGATCGCGCTCATCATGCCGGTGCGGTCCTTACCCGCGGTGCAATGGAAGATCAGCGCGCCCGGCCGCTCGGCGATCAACTCGAGAGTGCGGGCATAGCCGGCCATGGCCTCGGGCTGGTCGAGCTGCGCCACGAAGCTCTCGTCCTTGATCCGTTGGGACTCGCCGCCACCGAGCATCTCCTCGACCACCGCCGGGTCTCCGCCCTGCAGCACACCGGTCAGCGCCTCGGCCAGTGCCTGGGTGGTCTCGTCCAGCACCGGGATGTTGACCAGATCGATGGTGCCCGGCACGGGGGCCGAGCCGTCCTTCGCGATCTCATCGGCGCCGCGGAAGTCCACCACCGTCGTCAAGCCCGCCGACTGCAGCTTCTCGACGTCCGTGGTGGTGAGGCCGCTCAGGTCCCCGCCGCGGAAGACCTCGCCCCAGGCGACGGACCGACCGTCCGCGGTCGCGTACCCGCCGAGCTCGCGCACGTTGATGGCGCCCTTCAGTACGATCTGCCGCGCGTGATCGTCCACCAGCTCGGAGCTGCCGATGCTGCCCGAGGCGGTCTCGACGGATCCCGACGCGGTGACGGCGCTGGTCGCGATATCGGCGGCGCCTGCAGTGCCACCGGAGGCCAGGACCAGTGCAGCGGTGAATCCGAGCGCGGAGACGGTGCGGATGGACGACGTGTTCACGAGTGCCTTTCGAGAGGCGTCGAGGATAAGAGGGGGCCGCCGCCCGCCCGGGAAGTCATACGCCCCGGGCGGGCACGGGTCAGAAGCTGATGACGCCGCGGAGGTTGCGACCCTCACGCATGTCGGTGAAGCCCTGGTTGATCTCATCAAGCGTGTAGGTCCGGGTGATCAGCTCGTCGAGCTTGAGCTTGCCGGCCCCGTAGAGGTCGATCAGCCACGGGATGTCGGACGTCGGAGCGCACGAGCCGTACAGCGATCCCTGCAGTCGCTTCTGATAGAGCGTCAGCTCCATGGGGCTGATGGGGATCCCCACGTCGGTCATCGAGCCGAGCCCGGTCACCACGCACGTGCCCGCCTTACGGATCGCGGAGAACGCCTGCGCGATGTGCTCACCGGTGGTCACGCCCACGGTGACGATCGCGGCGTCGGCGCCCTGCCCGTTGGTGAACGATCGGGCCAGTTCCGTGGCCTCGTCCATCCCGGCGACGGCGTGGGTGGCGCCGAACTCCAGCGCGCTGGACCGCTTGAATTCGACCGGGTCGACGGCGATGATCCGTGAGGCCCCGGCGTGGGCCGCGCCCTGCACAGCGTTGATTCCGATCCCGCCGATCCCCTGCACGATCACCGTCTGCCCCGGGTACACCTCGGCGGAATTCACGGCGGCACCCCAGCCGGTGCCCACGCCACAGCCGAGCAGGCACAGCACCTCGAGCGGCAGCTCGGGGTCCACCTTGACGGCGGAGTCGGTGCTCACGGTCGTGTATTCACTGAAGGTGGACAGCCCGCACGTCTGCGCGACGGGCGCGCCGTCGAGGTCCATACGGAAGCTGGTGGGGTCGTCGGGCCGGGTTCCGCCCATGATCGCGGCGCCGCGGTCGCACAGGTTCTGCAGTCCCTGGGCGCACCAGCGGCAGCGGCCGCAGGCGGCGAGGAACGAGAACACCACGTGGTCGCCCTCGGTCCAGCCGTGTGTCTCAGGTCCCACGGCCACCACCACGCCGGCGCCCTCGTGGCCGCCACAGATCGGGTAGGAGCCAACGGCGTGGTCGCCGCTCGCGATGTGGTCGTCGGAGTGGCACAGCCCGGCCGCGACCATGCGGACGGTGATCTCCCCCTGCCGCGGGTCGTCGAGTTCGAGGTCGACCACCTCGTAGGTGCCGGGTGCCTGGCGGATGATCGCGCCACGGGTCTTCATATGTGTCCCTTCGGGGTACGGGTGGGTCCGCGGCGGCGCCGGCTCGGCGCCACCGCGATGAACGAGCAGCGTCAGACGGAGACCGCCGCGGTGGTCGAAAGTGGAACAGGTCCGGTCAGGGCGTGATCTGTGCCCGCATAGCGGCGGTGAAGTGCTCCCCGTACGGCGGCAGCATTCCCCACTCCCCGCGCGGGTCGGCGTCAGGTGCGAAGAACACGGTGCGGGCGTGGCTGAACTCCAGGAAGCCCTCCCGCCCGTTGTAGTGCCCCATCCCGGAAGCGCCGGATCCGCCGAAGGGGGCGTCGTTCATGCCGGGGTGCAACATCACGTTGTTGACCGTGACGCCGCCCGATCGGGTGCGTGCCAGGACGGAGTCGCGCTCGTCGTCGTCGCTCCCGAAGTAGTACAACGCGAGCGGCGTGGGGCCGGCGGCCACCTCGGCCACCACCTCGTCGACCGTGTCGTAGGGCTGCACGATCATGGCGGCGCCGAAGATCTCGTCGGCGCGGATCGCGGTACCCGAGGGCGGGTCCACCACGATCCGCAGGGGGCGCCGGCGGTCCCCCGCGACCGACTCTTCCGCCGGGGCCGTGACGACGCGGGCGCCGCGATCGGCGGCGTCGCGCACGTAGGCGTCGACGCGCTGGGCGTGCCGGTCGTTGACGGCGGCCACCACGTCCGCGTTCCCGCCGGCGGTGGGGTGCAACGTCGTGAACGCCTCGGCCACGGCGTCAACCAGAGAGTCGACGCTCTCGCGCGCCACGTACACGGTGTCGGGGCTGACGCAGATCTGCCCACCGTTGGTGGCTTTGGCGACGGCGATCTTCATGGCTGTGCCGGCGAGGTCGGCGCTGCGGCCCACGATCACGGGAGACTTGCCGCCGAGCTCCAGGGTGACGGGCACCAGGTTGTCAGCTGCGGCGCCCATGACGGCCCGGCCCACGGCGCTGCTGCCGGTCACCACGATGTGGTCGAACGGCTGAGAGGTGAGTTCGCGGGCCACCTCGGCGTCGCCGGTAACCACGGCCACCACGTCCGGGTCCAGCCCGTCGGCGGACAGGCGCGCGAGCAGCTCGGCAGTGCGGCAGGTGATCTCGGACGGCTTGAGTACGGCCCGGTTACCGGCGGCCAGCACCCCGGCGAGAGGGCTGAGCAGGGTGAACAGCGGGGCGTTCCAGGTGCCGAGGATGAGCACGCTGCCCTTGGGCTGGTACTGCACCTCGCAGCGCGCGCCCATCTGATCGTAGGGAGCGAAGGCGGGACGCCGGTCGGCGGACATCCAGGTCTCGAGGTTGTCGCGCGCGTGCTTGAGAGCGCCCAGGGAGCCCACGACGTCGTTCATGAGCGAGTAGCCGTGGTGGCGCCCGCCGAAGTCGGCGTCCATGGCCTCTGCCAGCTCGTCGTGGTGGTCCACCACGAGGTTGATCACGGATTGGATCCGGGCGCGACGCTCCTCTGCGGTGGCGGGGTCGATGGCGACGTGGGCGGCGCGCTGCCGCTGAAGGGGCTCGGACAGCGACTCCGAGGCCGCGTTGATGAGGGTCATCAGCGGAAAGTAGCACCGGAGTTTGACAGGTGTCTGGAAAACGTCGAATCCGCGATTCGGCCCGCGTGAACAGCGTTGATCCGCTAACCGATGCAAATGAGAAGTTCAGCGGTCCAGGACCGGGACACGCGGCGAGCGCGACCCAGCGGTGCGCTGAGCCGCGCTCGAACGTCCCCGAGGAGGCCGACCCCGGGCTCGGCGACCGGCGGTTACTACCGCCTGATCGTCGACGAGAACGCGCTCGTCAGCGCCAGGATCGGCAGACCGATACACAGGTTGACGATCGCCGCCGCCACACCGTCGAGGAACGGAACCGTCAGTAGTAGCGGCAGCGCCACCGCGGCCACGGTCAGCAGTCCCACGGTCCAGGAGAAGAACTGCTGCGGGTTGGCCGTGCCCACCAGCAGGAGATACCAGAGCAGGCCGGCCAGGATCGCCGCTACCGCACCGTAGATCGCGTACATGGTGGGCGTATTGCCGCCATTGGCCCACGGTTGGCCGAAGCGGTTGAACACCGCCTCCACCACCCAGGCGATCAGCCAGCCGGCGATTGCCGCGACCAGCGCGGTGGCCACCACGCTGCCGACGAACTTGCCCACGTCCACCGGCGGGCCGCGCCTGGGTTCGGGGGTCGGCTCGTAGCCGGCATCGGCCGGGTAGCTACCTGTCGCGTAACCGTCGTCGTAACCCTGGCCGCCGCCCATCTGCGAATAGGCGCGCGAATCAGGCTGGTGCCCCATGCGTCGGGTCTGGTCGTCCTGTCCGGGATACATCGTCTTACCGCCTCCGATTCTCCTGTGGTGCTCACCGAGGGTAGTCGCTCGCACCCACCTCGCGACATGACGCGGCCCGCCCGGCCGTCTCGTGACGACCGGGCGGGCCGGTGGGAAATCCCCGTGTGGAGTGGGCGATCAGTGAGAGATCGTCTTCTCCACGCCCACACCCGTGAGGGAGCGAACCTCCATCTCGGCGCGCTTCTCCGGGAACTCGTCCTTCTTCCCGAGGAACGTGCCGATGATGCCCAGCAGGAACGCCAGCGGGATCGAGATGATGCCCGGGTTCGAGAGCGGGAAGATCGAGAAGTCCACGCTCGAGATCATCGACTTCTCGCTGCCGGACACGGCCGGCGAGAGCGCGATCAGCACCAGCGTGCTGATCAGGCCGCCGTACATCGAGAACAGCGCGCCGGTCGTGTTGAACCGCTTCCAGAACAGCGAGTACAGGATCGTCGGCAGGTTGGCCGAGGCCGCCACGGCGAAGGCCAGGGCGACGAGGAACGCGATGTTCTGGCCCATGGCGCCGATGCCCATGACGATCGACAGGATGCCGATCACCACCACGGTGATCCGCGAAACCCGCAGCTGCGACTGCTCCGACGCCTGACCGTGCTTGATCACGCCGTTGTAGATGTCGTGTGCGAACGAGGCCGAGGCGGTGATCGCCAGGCCCGCCACCACGGCGAGGATCGTCGCGAACGCCACCGCGGAGATGATGCCCAGGAAGATCTCGCCGCCCAGAGCGAAGGCCAGCAGCGGGGCCGCCGAGTTCACGCCACCGGGCGCGGAGCTGATGACCTCAGGCCCCACCATGGCGGCAGCGCCGAAGCCCAGGACGAGGGTGAAGAGGTAGAAGGCGCCGATGAGTGCGATCGCCCAGGTCACCGAACGACGGGCCTCCTTGGCCGTGGGCACGGTGTAGAAGCGCATCAGCACGTGCGGTAGGCCGGCGGTGCCGAAGACCAGCGCGATGGACAGCGAGATGAAGTCCAGCTTGGAGGTCTCGGTGGCGCCGTACTGCTGGCCCGGCTGGAGAAGGTCCTTACCGGAGTTGGCCACGGCCTCACCCAGCAGCGCCGAGAAGTTACCGCGGACCGCGACCAGCACGAGCAGGCACATGATCAGCACGCCGCCGACGAGCAGGACGGCCTTGACCATCTGCACATAGGTGGTGCCCTTCATGCCGCCCACCAGGACGTACACGATCATCAGGACGCCGACCGCGGCCACGACGAGAGCCTGGCCGGTGGAGTCGTTGATGTTGAGCAGCAGCGCCACCAGGCCGCCGGCGCCCGCCATCTGCGCGATCAGGTAGAACAGGCACACCGCGAGGGTGGCCAGGGCGGCCGCCATGCGGACGGGCCGCTGCTGGAGACGGAAGCTCAGCACGTCGGCCATGGTGAAGCGGCCGGTATTGCGCATGAGCTCGGCCACCAGCATGAGGGCGACGAGCCAGGCCACCAGGAAGCCGATCGAGTACAGGAACCCGTCGTAGCCGTTGATGGCGATGGCGCCGGCGATGCCGAGGAACGAGGCGGCCGACAGGTAGTCGCCGGCGATGGCGAAGCCGTTCTGGGGTCCGGTGAAGCTCGAGCCGCCGGTGTAGAAGTCCTTGGCGGACTTTGTGGACTTGGAGGCCCGCAGCACCAGGGCCATGGTCACCACGATGAAGATGCCGAAGACGACCATGTTGAGCAGCGTGCTGCCCACCTCTTCGCCGGGCGCCAGTTCACGAATGTTGATCAGCCAGTCCATCAGGCAGCCTCACCTTCCAGCTCGAGGCGGATGGCTTCCGCGCGGGGGTCGATCTGCCGGTTGGCGAACCGGATGTACAGGAAGGTGATGAGGAACGTGGTGACGAACTGCCCGAGGCCGATGATCAGGCCCCAGGTGATGTTGCCGAACACCTTGGTGCCCATGAAGCCCGTCGCGTAGATCGACAGGAGCACGTAGAGGAAGTACCAGACGAGGAACGCGATCGTCATGGGGAACACGAACGCCCGGAATCTGCTGCGCAGTTCCTGGAATTCTGGGCTGGCCTGCATGGCCGCGAACTCCGCCGCATCCGGTGTGCGCCGTGAGGCGCCCCCGGCCGCCGGGTCTTGTGGTTGGGACACGGAGATCCTCCGTTTCAGGTTCTCAAGCCACACCGGGGTAGTGATGCGACTCACAGACATTGACCCGGGAAGTGTGACACGCAACACATGATGACGCCCACACAAAACGCACAGTTTCCGCCGACCGTCGCGAAATGCCCGGTGGCCGCACCCCCATCATGGGGATGCGGCCACCTCACATGGGGGCGGGCTCGCCCTGAGGGCTACCTGAGGCTGCCTCAGGCACCGCCCCTCTGGCCGATCGCCTGGGCGAACACCCGGACGATCTCGTCCGGGGTCCTGGCGATGTGGCTGCTGCCGCCGGTGGCCTGGCTGATCTCGGCCAGGGTCGCGGGGTCGGCGTCCTCGAGCAGGCCGATCGTCACCACCACGACCGGGCGGGAGGGGTCCACGCGTTCGCGCAGCTGCGCCAGGAAGTCCTCCCGACCGAGCGAGGACGTGGCGTCGTTGGCGCCGTCGGAGATCACGATGATCGAGTTGATCATGTTGGGGTCGTAGGAGTCCCGGACCATGTCGTGGGCATCGAGCACGGTGCGGTAGAGGTCGGTCTCCCCGCCCACCAGGCCCGGCAGCGTGCCGAGCGCGCCGGCGAGTGTGTCGCGGTACGTGCCACCCCCGTCGACCGGGACGTCCAGTCGTTGGAGCGGCGCCACCTCGGAATACGGCAGCCCGTTCCGGCCGGCGGCCCCGCCGAAGGCCCACAGGCCCAGCGCGGCGTCGTCGGGGAACTGCCCCAGCCCGGCGGTGGCGGTGCCCACCAGCGCCTGGATGCGGGTCTGGTCGGTGCCGGGCATCACGAAGTCCATGGAGCCGGAGGTGTCCACCAACACCAACGAGCGGCCCGGCATGGACAGCAGCCGCCATCGCTGCAACGTGGTGTGCACACGGTTGGGGTCGCGGACCACGAGCGCGTCGACCTCGCCCACCCCGGCGCCGCCGGCGAGCGGAGCGCGGTCGGCGGTGCGAAACCCGTCCGCGGACAGGGCCTCGAGGTGCTCCTCGGAGGTGGTGGCCGCACGCAGTGCCTCGGCCGCACCGGTCACCTCGTCGCGACGGGTGGGGTCCTGGACCGTCACGGCCATCGGATAGGTGAGGAACACCGCGCCGGTCCTGGGCACCACCAACTCGAGCCCGGCGTCGGGGGCGTCCTTCTGCACCAGCACCGCCTGCTGCTCGCTCACCACCGCGGCCCCGCCGTCGGCCACCACGGCGTCGAGCATCTCGCGCTGGGACGGCGGCACCTCCATACGGCCGGCCTGTCCCTGGGCGAGCGCCGCCATGGACGCCCCCAGGGCGTCGTCGGTCGAGCGCATCGCCTCGACCTCGGAGGTGGCGGCGAGGATCGGGGCGTCGGCGATTCCGGAGCGCACCGGGTCGCCCATCGTCAGGCCGGGGGTGGCCAGTGCGGCGGCCCACGTGGAGGAGTCGAGCGGGGTGTCGCGGGCGGCGATCACCACGGGCGTGGCAGCCACGGAATTGAGGACGGTGACAAACGGCACCTGAACCTCGTGCGAGACCTGGGACAGCCGCACCGCCGAATCGGGCACCCACAGGTCGGGCAGCTCCCCGCGGTCAGCGACGCGGGCGGAGATATCGGCCGAACTCAGGGCCTCCACCCGGAAGTCGTGGCAGCTGTCGGCCTGCTCGGCCAGCGTGCGCACATGCTCGGCGATGTCCGGCTCCGCGGCCACACTGATCGTGGCGGAATCGCCACAGAAGCCGCCGATCCCCGCCTTGGCCAAACCGGAGATCAGCAGCCCTGCGACCACTGCGACGGCGAGGATCACCGCCCCCACGATCACGACCCGCCGGGCGGTCGGATTGGAGCTCTGCGGCGACGAACTGTGCCTGGCCATCAGGTGGCGGCCTTTCTGATCACGCGGTACCCGGGGCCGTGCCACTCGCCCACGTCAGGGGGATCCGGGTCGGGCGCTGGAATAGTACCCAGCGTGCCGCGCCACCGGAGGCACCACCTCTCTCTACGCGCGCGGAGGGGACGAGCGCGGCCCTTACCGCGCAAGACGGTTCCGCGCCGGTCAGCGTCCCCGGAAAACCGGCGGCCGCTTCTCCTGCCGCGCCGCCCGCGCCTCGGCCATGTCCTCGCTGTACCACGCCTTCTGCTGCAGTTCGGTGTGCTCGTCGCGCGGGAGCAGGCGGGCGTCGTCGTCATTGATCACGGTCTTGATGTGCCGGAGGCTCAGCGGCGCGGAGCGCGCGAGCTCCGCGGCGAGTTCCATCGCGGTGTCCAGGTCGCCGATCTCGTTGGCGAGCCCGATCCGGGCCGCCTCCTCCGCCCCCACCGGGCGCGCGGTCATGAGCACCGAGCGGGCGTGCCCGCCACCCACGACGTTGGCCAGGCGCTTGATGGTCCAGTTGTCCAGCGCGAGCCCCACCTTGACCACCGGCACCGCGAAGACCGCGCCGGGCACCACAACGCGCAGGTCCGCGGCCAGCGCCAACTGGACGCCCGCGCCGATCGCCGGCCCGTTGACCGCCGCGATCACCGGCACCGGCACCGCCTCGACGGCCCGCAGCATGGCGGCGTGGGCGTCGACGAAGTCCGAGTTGTAGACGCCGCCGGACAGGTCCGCGCCCGCGCAGAACGCGGTCCCGGCCCCGGTGATGACGATCGCCCGCACCGGATCCTCGGCGTCGGCCTCGGCGGCCGCCGCCTCGACGGCCTCGCGTAGGGCGGTACAGACCCGGGCGTCGAGGGAGTTGCGGGACTCGTGACGGTCGATGGTGACGACGACGACGGCGCCATCTCGGCGGGAGACGATCATGACCGAAACGATACTTCGGTGGAGCGGCACCGCGGGACAGGCCGCGAATCGGATTTGGTGGCACGAGCGGCGGATCGACCGTCGGCGCTGGTGACGGGGCGCCACCGTACGATTGTGGACATGGCTCGTATCGGTGCGCGGCAGATCCTCGACCTGGTCCTCGACGACGGCTCGTTCCACTCCTGGGACGGCCCGCCGCTGCGCTCCGCGCAGGTCGATTCGGTCCCCGGCTACTCCGAGTCGCTCGAGCGCGCGGCGGAGAAGTCGGGGGTCGACGAGTCCGTGATCACCGGCGAGGGCACGCTCGAGGGCCGGCGCGTGGTGATCATCGCGTGCGAGTTCGACTTCCTCGCCGGCTCGATCGGCATCGCCGCCGCGGAGCGGATCGTGGGCGCGATCGAGCGCGCCACGGCCGAGGAACTGCCGATCCTGGCCTCCCCCACCTCAGGCGGCACGCGCATGCAGGAGGGCACCGTCGCCTTCCTGCAGATGGTCAAGATCTCCGCCGCGGTGGCCGGCCACAAGACCGCGGGCCTGCCGTACCTCGTCTACCTGCGCCACCCCACGACCGGCGGCGTGTTCGCCTCCTGGGGCTCGCTCGGGCACGTGTCGGTGGCCGAGCCCGGCGCGCTCATCGGCTTCCTCGGCCCCCGCGTCTACGAGGCCCTGTACGACGCGCCGTTCCCCGAGGGCGTTCAGGTCTCGGAGAACCTCGCCGAGCGCGGGATGATCGACGGCGTCCTGCCGCCCGAGGGGGTCCGCGACCTCACCGCCCGCGCGCTGCGCGTGCTGTGCCAGGACCCACCGAGCGACGACGAACCCGCCCCTCCCCGCGGCCCGCTCACCGGCCCGACCGCCGAGGCCGCGCCTGCCGGGGCCGCCGCAGCCGACGAACCCGCCCGGCCCGACGCCTGGGACGCCATCACCCGCTCCCGCCGCCCCGACCGCCCCGGCGCCCGTGACTTCCTGGCCCGCGTCGCCCCCGACCGCGTCCCGCTCTCGGGCACCGGCCAGGGCGAGGACAGCGGCGCACTTCTGCTCTCGTTGGCCCGCTTCCGGGGCCAGTCGGCCGTGGTGCTCGCCCAGGACCGCGACGCCGAGAGCGAGAAGAACCCGCTCGGCCCCTCAGCCCTGCGGTCGGCTCGCCGCGGCATGCGGATCGCCGCGGAGATGGGCGTCCCTCTGGTCCTGCTCATCGACACCCGCGGCGCCGCGCTGTCCCGCGAGGCCGAGGAGGGTGGCCTGGCCGGGGAGATCGCCCGTAGTCTCGCCGACCTCGTCACGCTGCCCACCCCCACCGTCTCGGTGATCATGGGCCAGGGCACCGGCGGCGGGGCTCTCGCGCTCCTGCCGGCCGACCGGGTCCTCTGCGCGCGCCACGGCTGGCTCGCCCCGCTCCCGCCCGAGGGCGCCAGCGCGATCCTGTACCACGAGACCGACCGCGCCCCCGAGGTCGCGCGCTCGCAGGGCATCACGTCCGCCGACCTGCAGGAGGCCGGGATCGTGGACGTCGTGGTGCCCGAGCTCCCCGACGCCGCCGACGAGCCCGCCGCCTTCTGCGACCGCCTGGCCGACGCCGTGGCGAACGCCGTCGTGGAGGTGCGCCGGCGTCCCCCTGAGCGGAGGTACGCGGAACGGATCTCCCGCTATCGCGGCCTCGGACTGCCACTAGAGTGAAGCTCGTCACAAGACCGTCGACGTAGTCGGCGGCCGCACCCGCGCACGTGAGGGGAACACGCGATGTCGGACACCACCGCCTCGTCGGCCTACGCCACCGCCTACCGGCAGTCGATCACCGATCCGGACTCGTTCTGGCTCGGGGTCGCCCGCGAGGAGATCCAGTGGACCACCCCGCCCACGCGGGCCGTCGACGGTAGCGAGGCACCCTTCTACCACTGGTTCCCCGACGGCCAACTCAACACCTGCTACAACGCCGTCGACCGGCACGTGGCCGCCGGCCGCGGCGACCAGGCCGCCTACATCTGGGACTCCGCCGTGACCGGCGTCAAGGAGACCATTACCTACGCCCAGCTGCAGGAGCAGGTCGCCGCGTTCGCCGGCGCCCTGGCCGCCGAGGGCGTGGGCAAGGGCGACCGCGTGGTGATCTACATGCCGATGGTGCCCCGCGCCGCCATCGCGATGCTCGCCTGCGCCCGCCTCGGCGCCGTGCACTCGGTCGTCTTCGGCGGGTTCGCCGCCCCCGAGCTGGCGATCCGCATCGACGACGCCCGGCCCAAGGTCATCGTCACCTCCCACGGTGGGATCGAGCCCACCCGCAAGGTGCCCTACTTCCCGATGGTGACCAAGGCACTCGAGCTGACCAGCCACACCCCGGGCTCTGTCATCGTGGCGCCACGGCACGAGCAGTTCCCGGACGAGACGCTGCCTGAGACCCCGGGAACCACGTGGAGCTACTGGGACGACGTCGTCGTCGGCGTCTCCCCCGCCGACCCCGTGCCGGTCGCCGCCACCGACCCGCTCTACATCCTCTACACCTCCGGTACGACCGGCCTGCCCAAGGGCGTCGTCCGCGACAACGGCGGCCACGCGGTGGCCCTGGCCTGGTCCATGGGCAACGTGTACGGCGTCCGGCCCGGTGACGTGTGGTGGACCGCCTCCGACGTCGGCTGGGTCGTGGGCCACTCCTACATCGTCTACGCGCCCTTACTCGTCGGCGCCACCTCGATCATCTACGAGGGCAAGCCCGTCGGAACCCCCGACGCCGGCGCCTTCTGGCGCGTCATCTCCGAACACAAGGCCACCGCCCTGTTCACCGCCCCCACCGCCATCCGCGCCATCCGCAAGGAAGACCCCCACGGCGAGGAGGTCGGCAAGTACGACCTGAGCAGCATGCGCACCCTGTTCTGCGCCGGCGAACGCCTCGACCCCGACACCTACCAGTGGGCCACCGACAAACTCGGCAAGCCGGTGATCGACAACTGGTGGCAGACCGAGACCGGCTGGCCCATCGCCTCCAACCTGCGCGGACTCGAGCCCATGCCCATCAAGCCCGGGTCGCCGACCGTGCCCGTGCCCGGCTACGCGCTGGTCGTGCTCGACGGGGAGGGCATCGAGGTGCCCGCCGGGCAGGAGGGCAACCTGGCCATCCGGCTGCCGATGGCGCCGGGCACGCTCGCCGGACTGTGGAACGACGACGAGCGGTTCATCAGCTCGTACATGTCGACCTTCGAGGGCTACTACGCGACCGGCGACGGCGGGTACATCGACGCCGACGGGTACGTCTTCGTCATGGGACGGACCGACGACGTGATCAACGTGGCCGGGCACCGGCTGTCGACCGGGTCGATGGAGGCCGTCATCGCCAAGCATCCGGCAGTGGCCGAGGCCGCGGTGATCGGCGTGAAGGATCAGCTCAAGGGGCAGCGGCCGGTCGGCTACGTCGTGCTCAAGTCGGGCGAGGTGCGCGATCCCGAAGAACTCCGTGCGGAGCTCGTCGCCATGGTGCGCGACGAGATCGGCGCCGTGGCCACGTTCCGGGACTGCACGGTGGTGCAGGGGCTGCCGAAGACCCGCTCCGGAAAGATCCTGCGCAAGACGATGCGGCAGATCGCGGACGGCCAGGACGACGTGGCGGTGCCGTCGACGATCGAGGACCCGGCCGTGCTGGACGTCCTCGCGCCGTTCCTCCGCGGGGAGAAGTAGCCGGACGCCGGGTGGTCAGTCGGCCAGCGCAAGCCGGCTCGGATGCGCTGGCTCGGTGTCTTGCGCTGCCCCGGTGGTCCAGCTCCCCAGCGCAAGTGCCCCATCTGCGTACGCTCAGCCAGCGCAGGCCACAGCGCCAGCACATCTGCGGCCGGATGCGCTGGCTCGGTGTACTGCTGGGCGCGCCCGGCGCGCATCTTCCCGGCGGGAGTCCACGCCGCGGCACAGAGCCAGCGGATCCCCAGAAGCTGCGCGGGCTGCACGCACGTGGGTCCCGAGTATCTCGCGCTGCGGCCCGGTGTTTCGGCGTCACGGGATCTGTGCTCGGCACATGCGCGACGCCCCGCCTCCTCGGAAGGAAGCGGGGCGTCGTGTCGTGCGGGGGCTGGGCGAAACCAGCGGTGGCCAGACGAGCCGGTCCTGGCCGCTAACAGCAGCCGGCAGGTCAGGCGTCGAGCAGGTCGATCACGAAGACCAGCGTCTTGCCGCCCAGCGGGTGCAGGGCCGCGGAGGTGCCGTAGGCCTTGTCCGGCGGGATCACCAGCTTGCGGCGACCGCCGACCTTCATTCCCGGGATGCCCTCCTGCCAGCCCTGGATCAGGCCGTTCAGCGGGAAGGTGATGGATTCACCACGATCCCAGGAGGAGTCGAACTGCTCACCGTTCTCGAAGTCGACACCCACGTAGTGGACGGTGACGTTTCCGCCGGCGACGGCCTCGTTGCCCTCGCCCACCGTGATGTCCTCGGTGACGAGCTCGGTGGGCGCGGGGCCCTCCGGCATGTCGATCTCGGGCTTCTCCATGGTCTCTCCTCCTGGAGTCCGGGGTCCCGAGGTCAGCGTCAACTGCCCGGGATCATGTCCGATCGACGCCAGGCCGACCGGGTCGTGGTCCGCCCGGCTTCTGGCCGACCGGACACAAGTCCGGTCAGCGCTCGCTGATCGGGGTGAAGTTCCGCTCGTCCTGGCCGGTGTAGACCTGGCGCGGGCGGTTGATCTTGGTGGAAGGATCCTCGCGCATCTCGCGCCAGTGCGCAATCCAACCCGGCATGCGACCGAGCGCGAACAGCACGGTGAACATGTCGGTCGGGAAGCCCATCGCCCGGTAGATCAGGCCCGTGTAGAAGTCCACGTTCGGGTAGAGCTTGCGCTCGACGAAGTAGTCGTCGGCCAGCGCCGTCTCCTCGAGCTTCAGCGCGATCTCGAGCAGCGGATCGTTGCTCTTCGACAGCAGCGCGTGCGCGTGCTTCTTGGCGATCGCCGCACGCGGGTCGTAGCTCTTGTAGACGCGGTGACCGAAGCCCATGAGCTTCACGCCGTCGACCTTATTCTTGACGCGGTCCATGTAATCGGTGGCGTCGCCGCCCTCCGACTGGATGCGCTCGAGCATCTCGAGTACGGCCTGGTTGGCGCCACCGTGCAGCGGGCCGTACAGGGCGTTCACGCCGCCGGTGATGGAGGCGTACAGCGGTGCCTCGGACGAGCCGACCATGCGGACGGTCGAGGTGGAGCAGTTCTGCTCGTGATCGGCGTGCAGCAGCAGGAGCATGTCCAGCGCCTTGACGACCTCGTCCGTGATCTCGTACTCCGGACCGAAGGTCATGCGAAGGAAGTTGCCGACGTAGCCGAGCGAGGGATCCGGGTCGATGGCCTCGTTGCCGGTACGGATCCGCTCGGTCGCGGCGGCCAGCGTCGGGCCGCGGCCCAGCAGGCGCGCGGTCGCCAGGTCGACGGCCTTCGGGTCATCGATGTCCAAGTCGTCGCCGTGGGTGCCGAACAGGCTCACGCCGGCCGAGAACACGGGCATGGGGTGGGTGTCCAGCGGGAAGGCCTTGAGCAGCGGCATCATCTGACCGGGCAGGGCCGTCTCGCCCATAATCTTCTCGGTGAACTCGGCGAGCTGGGCCTCGGTGGGGTCCTCGCCGTAGATGAGGAGGTAGGAGACCTCGAGGAACGAGGACTTCTCCGCCAGCTGGTCGATGGGGTAACCGCGGTGGCGCAGGATGCCCTCGCCACCGTCGATGTAGGTGATCGACGAGGTGCACGAGGACGTGTTGACGAAACCCACGTCCAGGGTGGTCATCCCCGTCTTGGCCAGCATCGGGCCGAGCTGGACGGCATCGCTACCGCAGGTGGCATCGACCACGTCAAGTTCCAGCTCACCGCCGGGGTACGACAGTGTTGCATTGCGGTCCGAACCGTTCGAGCCTGCGGTCACGCGATTACCTCTCCGACGACTGGTCCCGGCGGCCTGTGTCCCGCCACGAATGTGCTGTGCCACACCCTACCGTGACGCCTACCCACCCTTCGAAGAGCGTTGGCACGCGTTCCCCCCGATCGTCACAGGCGCCCCACCCGTTACAGCCGCGCCATCACGGCTGCAGCCGCGCGACCACCCACCGCCCGCCGTCGAGGCGGCATTCCACGCGATCATGGAAACGGTCGCGTCCGCCCTGCCAGAACTCCACGCGCTCGGGCTCGAGTCGGTAGCCGCCCCACCTGTCGGGCATCGGGATCTCCTCGTGCCCCGCGAACCTCCGCTCGGCCTCGGCGAACCGCGCCTCCAACTCCGCGACCGACCCGACCTGCCGCGACTGCTCCGAGGCCCATGCCGCCACCTGCGACCCGCGCGGCCTGGTGCGCCAGTACGCGAGCGAGTCCACACGGCTCATCCGATGGCAGGGCCCTTCCATGTGGACCTGCCGTTCGGCGACCAGCCACGGGAACGTCACGGACGCGAACCCCGAGACGGCCAACTGGGCGCCTTTGCGCGACGTCGTCGTCGTGAAGAAGGTCACCCCCTGCTCGTCGGCGCCCTTACACAGGACGGTGCGGGTCGACGGCCGTCCGTCCGCGACGGTGCCCAGCACCATCGCGTTGGGCTCGCGCACGCCGCGGCGCCCGGCCTCGTCGAGCCAGTCGGTGAACAGCGGCAACCACCCGCCGTGCAGGTCGGCCACGTCCAGGCGTTCGTGCAGGCCGTACCCGACGCGCATCGTGTCGAAGTCGGTGGGCTCGAGGACGTCGGTGGGGGCCTCCGGAGTGACGACGACGACGTCGTCTCCGGCGACCCGATCGGGGGCGGATTCCTCCATGCCCTCAGACGCTACTCGGCGCGGGGGCGACCCCCGACTACGATGTCCCTATCCCAACCCTCGACAAGGAACGGCACCCCAGAAGCATGAGCGATCAGCTGCCCACCATCCCCGCCGACCTGAAGCCCGCCGACGGCCGCTTCGGCTGCGGCCCGTCCAAGGTCCGCCCCGAGCAGATCGAGGCCGTGTCCGAGGCCGCCACCACCGTGATGGGCACCAGCCACCGCCAGGCGCCGGTCAAGGACGTCGTGGGCCGCGTGCGCGATGGACTGTCGTCGCTGTTCTCCCTGCCAGAGGGTTACGAGGTCGTCCTGGGCAACGGCGGCACCACGGCGTTCTGGGACGCCGCCGCGTTCGGGCTCGTGCGCGAGAAGTCGCTGCACCTGACCTACGGCGAGTTCTCCTCGAAGTTCGCCAAGGTCACCGGCGGCGCGCCGTTCCTGGCGGACCCGATCGTCATCTCCGCCGACCCGGGCTCCGCCCCCGAGCCGACCTCCGACCCGTCCGTCGACCTGATCGGCTGGGCGCACAACGAGACCTCGACCGGCGTCATGCTGCCCGTGTCGCGCCCGGCGGGCTCGGAGAACGCGCTGGTCGCGATCGACGCCACCTCCGGCGCCGGCGGGCTGCCCGTCGACATCGCCGACACGGACGTCTACTACTTCGCCCCGCAGAAGTGCTTCGCCTCCGACGGCGGGATCTGGGTGTCCATCATGAGCCCGGCCGCGCTCGAGCGCGTGGCCGAGATCGCCGCGACCGACCGCTGGTGCCCCGACTTCCTGTCGCTGCCCACCGCCGTGGACAACTCGGCCAAGAACCAGACGTACAACACCCCCGCGGTGGCCACGCTGCTGATGTTCGCCAACCAGGTCGAGTGGATGAACGCCCAGGGCGGCCTCGACTGGTGCGTCGCGCGGACCAAGGACTCCTCCTCGCGCCTGTACGACTGGGCCGAGGCCAGCGAGTACGCCACCCCGTTCGTCACGGAGCCGGCGCACCGCTCGCAGGTCGTGGGCACGATCGACCTCGACGAGAAGATCGACGCCGCCAAGGTCGCCAAGACCCTGCGCGCGAACGGCATCCTCGACACCGAGCCGTACCGCAAGCTCGGGCGCAACCAGCTGCGCATCGGCATGTTCCCGGCCATCGACCCCGAGGACGTCACGCAGCTGACCCGCTGCATCGACCACGTGGTGGGCGAGCTCTCCTGACGCCTGTCACTCTAGATCTGCAGATTTCCGCAGCCCACCCGGCCCGTCCGCGCGCCGGGTGGGCTGCGCTGCCCTACCATGTGGTCCAACGCCCAGGCCCCGGGTAGTGGACCGTTCGAGTCCCCGGTGGGGCCGTGAGGAGTCAGGAGGCGGCATGCGGAAGCTGAGGATCATCGGGGTCGACACCGAGTCATCGCTGGTCGAATGCGAGGTCCCGGACTCCGGCGAGAAGTTCTCCGTTCCGCTCGACGACCGCTTCCGTGCTGCCGCCCGTGGCGAGTACGTCGCCGGCGGTGGAGCTGATCGTGCGCCGGTGACCGGCACGCTCCGGCCCCGCGAGATCCAGGACCGCATCCGGCACGGCGCCTCCCCCGAGGAGGTGGCCGCCGACGCCGGGGTGTCACTGTCCCGCATCGAGGGGTTCGCGATCCCGGTGTTGCTGGAGCGCTCGAACGCCGCTGACCTGGCCCGGTCCGCGCACCTGGTGATGTCGGACGGGCCGTCGCTGGACACGCTCGCGGACAAGGTGGACGCGGCCCTCGACCAACGCGGCATCGACCCGGAGCTCGTGAAGTGGGACGCCTGGCGCGACCGCTCGGGCGGCTGGGTGGTGGCCATCTCGTGGCCAGCCGGGCTGTCGGACGACGCCCGCGCCACCTGGTCCTTCGTCCCCGACTCCCACGGCGGTTCGGCTCGCCCGCTCGACGAGGAGGCCGAGCGGGTCCTCGACCCGTCCAAGGCGGCCGCATTGCGCACCGTGTCCTCGCGGCCCCCGCTGCCGGCCGGTCCGCCGCCCGTACGCTCCGTTCCTTCGTTGGCCCGCGTGGAATCCGATCGGCCCACCCCCGCCGTCGAGCCTCCCGCCGCGCCGCGGATGTCGTCGGCCGGCGGCAGACCCGCGGCCGTGCCGCCGGCCGCCGTGACACCGCCGGACTCCCGCGACGAGCGCCCCGCATCCGAGCGGTCGGACTCCCCGCGCCCGGCCGTCTCGCGGGATGACCGAGATGACCGTCCCGCACCCGCCGCGGGCGAGCCCCGGCGCGCCGGCGCCTCCGACAAGGACCGCGAGGAGTCCGACGACGACGCCGACGACTTCCTCCAGCACACCCCCACCGAACCCGAGCGTCGTCCCTCGCGCCGTCATCCGACGATGCCGTCGTGGGAGGACGTCCTGCTCGGTGTCCGGAGCAAGGACGACTGACGCCGCGCCATGGGCCATCACGTCGCGACCTTCTGGTACCTGTCCACAGACGACCCCGCCGCGCTGTTCCGCTCGGGCGTCCGCTCCGACCCGGGATTCGCCCGGCGTCTCCTGTCGCGGCTGTATCCCAAGGTCACGGTGGCCTCGCTCGGCCACTTCCCGCTCAATCGCTCGGCCTCGGCGGGCGCGGGCGAGATCTACATCGGGTCGTTCCCGGGTCTGACGGTGGTGCAGACGACGATCAGCCACCCGGTCAAGCCCTCGGAGACCGACCCGGTATGGCTGCGGCTGGTCGACACCCCCACCGTGCTGGAGTTCTCCTACGATCCCGACTCGGGCGTGAGCGGGTTCGGCCGCTGGGAGTCGGGCACGCTGGTGCGTTCCTTCGCGGCCGCCGACGACAGGATCGTCGAGGACGAGGGCATGCCCCTGCCGTTCGAGCGCCCGTACTGGGCCGGCGAGTTCCCGCTCGAGGGCGCCGACGACAACCCGCTCGCCCTGCCATTCTCCGCGTCCGCGCTCCTGCACGCCGCGCACCGCGACTGGCTGGGCTTCGACCTCGAACCCGGCGGTCTGGACGTGCCGGTCGACGGCTTCGCCACAGATGGCCGCCGCGAGGTCCGCCAGCACACGCCGCCGGGCCCCGCCCTGCACCTGGCCGACGGCCCGGGCCGCGCGGAGTTGCACGCCGCCGCCCGTCGCGACGCCGGAGAGGACGACGAGACCACCGCCTCCCCCTATTACGACGACGACTACGAGCGCATCCCCTTCGCCGACCGGGCCCGCTCCTCGGGCCGCGGCCTCCGCGGTGTCGCGAGTGGCCTGGCTGGTGGGCTCGCCGGTCGCGTGGGCGACGTGGTCCGCAAGGGCGCCAGCCCGCTGCGCCGCGGGAGGAACGATGCCTCCGCCGGCAAGCGCGACCGCAGAAGTCACCCCGGCGACCGGGACCATGGACAGCACCCAGACGACCGGGACCAGGCATGACCGTTGCCAAGTCGATCCTGCTGTTCGGCTTCGCGGCGCTACTGGAGATCGGCGGTGCCTGGCTGGTCTGGCAGGGCGTGCGCGAGCACCGCGGCTGGATTTGGATCGGCCTGGGTGTTGCGGCGCTGGGCGCCTACGGCTTCGTGGCGACGCTGCAGCCTGATGCGAACTTCGGACGGATCCTCGCGGCCTACGGCGGCGTCTTCGTGGCCGGTTCGTTGATCTGGGCGATGGCCATGGACGGCTTCCGGCCCGATCGCTGGGACATCTCCGGTGCGCTCCTCTGCCTGATCGGCGTCGGCGTGATCATGTACGCCCCCCGCTGACCCCGGGCCCGCCCAGCCCCAGCCGGCCTCGTCAGCCCTCGCGCGCCCGCTCGTAGAACGCCACCGCGGCCGCCGTGGCCACATTGAGCGAGTCGGTCCCGTCGGCCATCGGGATCGCGGCCCGCACGTCGCAGGCCTTCATCGCGTGCTCGGTGAGCCCCGGCCCCTCGGCGCCGAGCAGGAACGCGACCTTCTCGGCGTCCACGGCCCGGGACAGCGGTGTATCGGCGTAGGGCGTCAGCGCGACGGTCCTGAATCCCTGCTCGTGCAGTCCCTCGAGTGATCGCTGCCACGTGGTGGGGGTACCCGGCAGGTGCGCGAACGGCAGCCGCAGCACGTGCCCCATCGACACCCGGACCACCCGACGGTACAGCGGGTCCCCGGCGGCGGCGCCGAACAACACGCCGTCCACGCCGAGGGCCGCGCAGTTGCGGAAGATGGCGCCGAGGTTCTCGGGATCGTTGACGCCCTCGAGCACGACGAGCGTCTGCGCCCCGTCCACCACGGACTCGACGGACAGTGGCTCGGGCCGGTCGGCGGCGGCGAGGATGTCGCGACTGGACCGGAACCCGATCACCTCACTGATCAGATCTTTCGACGCCCGCAGGTAGATCGCGTCGCCGGCCCGCTCGTCGGCGTCCCAGCCCTCGGCGGCCGCCTCGCGTCGCAGCTGCGCCAGTCGCGAGTCGGTTCCCAGTATGACGTGCGGGTCGAATCGCGAGAGCAGCATCCGCCCCACGACGTAGGTGCCCTCGGCGATCACCAGGCCGCGGCCGCCGGGCAGATCGGGCCGGCGGTCGGATTTGTTGAGATCCCGCAGGTCATCCAGAAGTGGGTCGGCGGGGTCGGTGACGTCGACGACTCGCATCCCGGTCACTCCAACCCCGCCGAGACCTTCGGTAATTCAGTCACTCAGTCCCTCAGGCCAGCGCGTCGGTGATCGGCCCGATGCCGAAGAACACCACGAACGCTGCCGCGACGATCCACAGGATCGGGTGCACGGTTCGCGCCTTCCCGGTCGCGGTGGCCATGACGACCCAGGCGATGAACCCGATGCCGATGCCGTTGGCGATCGAGTAGGTGTACGGCATCGCGACGATCGTGAGGAACGCGGGCAGGGCCACGGCGAAGTTCGTCAGGTCGATCTGCTTGATCTGCGAGATCATGAGCGCACCGACGATCACCAGCGCGGGCGCCGCCGCCTCGACGGGCACGACCTCGTACAGCGGCGTGAAGAACATGGCGAGCAGGAACAGCGTGCCGGTGACGATGTTCGCCAGGCCGGTCCGGGCGCCCTCGGCGATGCCCGAGGCGGACTCGAGGAAAACCGTGTTGGACGACGACGACGTCAGACCGCCGGCGACGGCACCGAAGCCCTCGACGACCAGCGCGGCCTTCATGTTGGGCAGGTTGCCCTTGGAGTCCATGAGCTCGGCTTCCTTGCCGAGGCCGGTGAACGTGCCCATCGCGTCGAAGAAGTTGGCGAGCAGCAGGGTGAAGACGAACAGCCCGGCGGCCAGCGGGCCGATGCGGGTGAACGCACCGATGAGGTCGACCTCACCGATCAGTGACAGGTTAGGGATCCCGCCGAGGGAGTCGGGGATGGCGGGTACCGCGAGGCTCCAGCCGGTGGGGTTGGGCTCGCCGTCGACGAAGGACGGCCCGGCGCCGGCGATGGCCTCGACGATCACGGAGAAGATCGCGGTCACGACGATGCCGATGAACAGCCCGCCACGAATCCGGCGCGCCACGAGCACGCCGCACAGCAGCAGACCCACCACAAAGACGAAGGTCGGCCAGGAGGCGATGGAGCCGCCGATGCCCAGTCCGACGGGCACGGTGGTGCCGGCGGCGTCGGGGATGCGGCGCACGAACCCGGAGTCCACCACGCCGACCATGGCGATGAACAGACCGATGCCCACCGCGATGGCCGCCTTGAGCTCCGGCGGCACGGCGTTGAACACGGCCGTGCGGAACCCGGTGATCGCCAGGATCACGATGATGATGCCCTCGATCACCACCAGGCCCATGGCCTCCGCCCAGGTCACCTGCTGCGCGATGGTCACGGCAACCAGCGAGTTGATGCCGAGGCCGGTGGCGAACGCGAACGGATACCGCGCGATGGCGCCGAACGCGATCGTCATGACGCCGGCCGTGAAAGCGGTGACGGCCGCGATCTCGACGATCGACAGCTGGTTACCCTCAACGTCCGTCCCGGATCCGAGGATCAGCGGGTTGAGGATGATGATGTAGGCCATCGCGAAGAAGCTGACGAGGCCACCGCGCACCTCGCGCGACACCGACGAGCCACGCTCGCTGATCTTGAAATAGCGATCGAGCGCGCCGATCTGCGCGGGGGGCTGTGAGGGGGCCCCGGTGCTCTGCGACATCTGACGGCCTTCCAGGCGAGGAGTTGAGGAACCGTCATAGAGTAACCGTCCGTCGGCCTGCGGTAGCGTCGCGGTCATGACGGACGACTCAGCGGAGCCTCAGGCGCACCATGTGCCTCAGCAGCCCCACGGCCCGTCCGCGTCCGAGGCGTCCCCCGCCCCCGAACACCCCCGGCCAGAGCGTCGGGTGCCGCCGATCCCGTCGTACCTGCTGGATCCGCGGCCGCCGATGCTGATCGGCACCCTGGCGTGGACGATCGCGCTACTGGCGCAGATGCTCTTCTTCGACGGTGACATGCGCACGGTCATCCTGTGCGCGGTCGGTGTGGGCGTGGGCGCGGTCGGCACCGCGGTGTACGCACTCCAGCGCCGCGCGGTGATCGCGGGCAGTGCGGGCGCGCAGGAGGGCCTCGACTTCGACCGCGTCGCCGACCAGCCCGCCGCCAACTGACCTCACGCGCCGCTCACCGCCGCTCCGACGACAACGCCATCGCCCATCCCGGCCACTCACCGCTCAGCAGTCGCCCCGGATTCACTCGACATCCAGCTCGACAATCCGCGAATCCTCGAGCAGTACGTCCACCACACGGGCGGGGGCCGAGGCTCAGGAAGCGGATTCGGAGTCCTGGCCGGTCGGCTTCTCGTCAGGCTGCTCGGAGTCGGCGCCGGCAGGCCGATCGGCATCGGCGCCGGCGGACCGGTCGGAATCGGCCTCTGCGCGCGCCTGTGCGGCGGCCTTGAGCTGCTGCGGCAGGACCACCACGTCGACGGCGGCGTCGTCGAACGCGTCCGGGATCGCGGGACTCGTGTCCTTCGGCTTCTCCACCGCGCTGTGGGCGCCGCAGCCGTACTGCAGGTGCACCACCTGGCCGTCGGCCGAGAACTCGTTGGCGCACACCCCGAACATGGTGCTCAGCGAGCCCGCCACCGGCACCAGGAAACCGCAGCTCCCACAGTGGTACTTGGCGCTGCGGGCGATCTCGGCGTCCGGCCCGCGAACGGCCGACCACCGCTCGGCCGCCAGGGCGCGGCCCTCCCGACTCAGGTGCTGCTCACGACCGAGACCGATGGGTCCGGCCAGCTCGTCCAGGGCATCGTCACCGGTGAGCGTGTGTCCGGGTACGAGCCGCTCGTCGTCGTCACCAGGCGGGAGCAGGTCCCCCGCACCGAGGTCGCCGGCACGCACCCGCTGATCCCACGGCACCCACTCGGGCGCGATCAGCGCCTCGTCCCCGGGCAGCAACGCGATCTCGTCGACCGTCAGCTCCCCGCCCGGCACCAACGCCAGCACACACGCCCAGTACCACCCGCGGTACCCGGACAGATCCGCACCGAAACGATGGGTGGTGGTGAACGCGGCCTCGACCTCGGACCCGAGGTGCTCCCCCACGCCGGCGCCGGCGAACTCCTCGACTGCCGCGCGGGCCACCTCCACGCCGGAGGACAGCCGCTCACGCAGCGCCGCGTCGAAGCCCGACTCCGGGTCGGTGCCCGCGGCGGCCGACTGGTCGTCGACGTCCACGACGCCCGCCTCCTGATCCGTGCTTACCTCGGTGTTCACCCCTCCCATTATGCGCATCCGCGGCGGGACGTCACGTTCCGGCCCGTCGTGCGGCATCCTGGGGTCATGCGCAGGTTCCTCGGCCCCGTCGGTCCGCTCATGCTGTCCCTCGCCCTCGTCGGGGGCCTCACGGCGTGCTCGTCTGGTGAGCCCGCTCCCGCCGAGACCGAGGCCTCGCTCGCGTCGTCGAGCGCGCCCGCCGGCGCCGGCAGCAGCGGTGGCGGTGGCGGTGGCGGAGAGGCAGTCTCACCCTGGCCGCCCAATGTCGTGGTGGGCCAGGTCGAGCCGCAGCCGAACCGCGGCACCGTCGAGGTCGTGCGCGAGATGCCCCACGATCCGGGGCTCTTCACCCAGGGCCTGGAGGTGGCGGACGGACAGATCTACGAGTCGACCGGCACCTACGGCGGCTCCCAGGTCCAGCGCCGGCCGCTGGATGGCGGGGACGTCTCCGTGTCCGTGCCGATGGCGGACCGTGAGTTCGGCGAGGGCCTGGCCCTGACCCCCGAGACTCTGTGGACCCTGACCTGGAAGAACCAGGTCGCGCACGACCGCGACCCGCAGACCCTCGAGGTGCGCGAGGAGATGCGGTACGAGGGCGAGGGCTGGGGCCTGTGTTACGACGACGAGCAGCTGATCATGAGCAACGGCTCCGACCAGCTGACGTTCCGCGACCCGGTGACCTTCGAGCCCACCGGGGCCGTGAGCGTGACCGCGGGCGGGGAGCCGGTGCCGTGGATCAACGAGCTCGAGTGCGTGAACGGCTCCGTGCTGGCGAACGTGTTCATGACCAGCGAGATCATCCGCATCGACCCCGCGACGGGCGTGGTCACCGACATCTACGATGCCTCGCACCTGCAGCAGCCCCGGCCGGACCACACCGACGCGGTGTTCAACGGCATCGCCGCACTGCCCGACTCGGAGAACCTGCTGGTGACCGGCAAGATGTGGCCGACGATGTACGAGGTGCGCCTCGGTGCGTGAGGCCGCCACCGGCCCGGACAGCCGCGCCGCGGGCAACTCCCGGCGGGCCGCCGCCTCGACGCGCCGCGCCGCCGGCTCGGTCGGCCGGGGCGCCCGCCGCGTCTTCCACGCCGACGGCGCCGACCGCTCCGGGCTCGCACCACTGAGCTACGTCACGGTCGCGAACTTCGCCTGTGACGCGATCCTCGCGGTGGCGCTGGCCAACACCCTGTTCTTCTCCGCCGCCACCGCCGAGTCGCGCGGCAACGTCGCCCTGTATCTCCTGGTGACGGTCGCGCCGTTCGCGCTCATCGCACCGGTGATCGGGCCCGCCCTGGACCGGCTGCGCAGCGGCCGCCGCCTGACCGTGTCGCTGACGTTCACCCTGCGCGCGGTGCTCGCGGTGATCCTGGCACTGAACTTCGACTCGTGGCTGCTCTATCCGCTGGCGCTCGGGATGCTCGTGCTGTCCAAGACGTTCGGGGTGGTCAAGGCGTCCATCACGCCGCACGTGCTGCCGCCCGCACTGGACCTGGTGCGCACCAACTCGCGGCTGACCGTGCTGGGTCACGTCTGCGGCAGCGTCGTGGCGGGCGCGGCCGCCGCGGCGGTGGCGTGGATCTGGCACTCGCGGGCCGCGCTGTGGCTGCTGGCCGCGGTCGCGCTGGTGGCCGCGTACGTCGCCATGACGATCCCCCCGCGCGCCGAGGCCTCCCACGACGAAGAGTCGGCCACCCTGCGCGTCGAGCGCGGCTCGCTGACGCGCGGGCTCAAGGCGGTGCTCACGCGCCCGCTGGGCCGGGGCGTGCTGGCCACTCTGTGGGCCGAGGCGCTGATGCGGTTCATGACCGGCTTCCTCACCCTGTTCCTGGCGTTCGTGGCCAAGGCGCAGGAGAACGCCTCCGCCATCGAGCAGGCCGGACTGCTGGCCATCGCCGGCGCCGCGGGCGGCCTGGGGACCTTCGCCGGCAACGCCGTGGGCGCGCGTCTGCCGCTGGGCCGACCGGGCCGGATCGCCACCGTCTCCGCGGGTGCCGCACTGTCGACGGCGGTCGTGGCCGCGTTCCTGGGCTCCCTCTGGATGGCGGCGGTGTTCGCCCTCGTCGCGGCGATCGGCAGTGCGCTGGGCAAGGTCGCTCTCGACTCCTCGATCCAGACCGACATCCCCGACGCCGCCCGCTCGTCGGCGTTCGGCCGTTCGGAGACGGCGCTGCAGCTGGCCTGGGTGTTCGGCGGGGCGCTGGGCGTGCTGCTGCCGCCGGACTTCACGATCGGCTTCTCGGTGGTCGCCGTGATGTCCGCGGTGATGTTCACCCAGTCGCTGCTCACCGCGCGCGGCTCGACCCTCGTGCCCGGCCTCGGCGGCAACCGGCCCCGCTTCCCCGGTGAGCCGCGCGTCGCCGACGGTCCCGGCGCGCCCCGCGCACCTCGCGCGCCCCACTCACCTCGCGCGCCCCACTCACCCCGCGAGCCCGGCGTCCCCCACGCCCCAGGGGACCCCACCCCTGGTGACCCCGATGAGTCCGACGACGACGACGTCGGCAGAATAGAGCCGTGACCTCCAGCAGCGATTCCGAATCGACCGGCCTCCGCGTCCGCCCGATCACCTGGGCGATCCTGGCGTGGGTGATCATCATGATCTCCGCGATCGTCGGTGCGTGGAAGGGGTCGGAGGCGCGGTTCGGGGTGCTGCCGCAGATCACCGTGGCCACCGACCGGGGGCAGCAGTCGGCGCTGCCGTTCACCGCCACGGACCTGGACGGTAACTCATACACCAACCCGGTGCCCGAGTTCCTGATCCACGGCGAGCACACGCTGACGGTGCGTCTGCCGACCGAACTGAAGGACTCCACGCTGAACGTCTACGAGGTGCGCGAGGGTGGCACCCGCGACTTCACGGTCGAGGCGAACAGCGCCAGCGAGTTGCTGATCCCGGTGGAGACCGAGGAGGAGGGCCGCATCGAGGGCCTGGCCATCCGCTCGGTCCCGGTGGTCTACGACGCCGCCGGCGAGCCGACCATCCTCAACGGCGAGTGGTCGATGAGCTTCCTCTACGCCGACGCAGCCGGCGCCAGCGCCGGTACCGCGGCCGACTGACCCGGCACGCGAAACGGCGCCGATCATCTCGATCGGCGCCGTCACGGCATCTGTGTTCAGCTATCTGACTGCCATCCGGCCGGAAGCTACGGCTCCAGTTCGCGGGCGACCGCGCGGAGCACGGAGGCGACCCGGCCGGAGACCTTGGCGTCGGGCCGGTGGCCTCGGCGCAGCTCGGGCTGCACGGTCGACTCGAGCACCTTGATCATGTCCTCGACCATGCCGTGGAGTTCGTCGGCCGAGCGGCGGGGGCCGGTGCGCGGGGTTCGCTCCTCGGCGCCGGCGGTGGCGGGCTCGTCGTGGACCACCACGCGCAGTGCCTGCGGGCCGCGGCGGCCGGAGACCATGTCGAACTCGACGCGCTGACGCGGGCGCAGCGTCTCGACCCCGGCGGGCAGCGCGTCGGCGCGCACGTAGACGTCTTCCCCGCCCTCCTGGGACAGGAAGCCGAAGCCCTTCTCCGCGTCGAACCACTTTACCTTGCCGCTGGGCACCGCGATCCCCCTCTAGACACAGGCGCGCACCTGCGCGACCACGACCTCAACTGATGCTCCGACAATACCCCTACCCACATAGCCATCCGCGTTGGTACCCGTCCCGGCGGGGGCGGTACCCTGCCCCCTGTGAGCTCCGACGACCAGCGCCCGACAGATGCCACCGACCCCTGGGCCCCGGCCGGGTCCGAGGCCGCCCCTTCCGTGACCGGGGCGAGCAGCACGGCGCCTCGTCGTCGTGGTCTCTTCATCACCGCAATGGTGATCTTCAGCATCGGCGTGATCTTCACGATCATCGCTGCGGGCACCCCGTTGATCCTCGGCCGGGACGCGCCGACCATCCTCTACCTGGTCGCGATGCTGTTCACACCGACCGGATTCGTCCTGGGACTCCTGTACGCGATTCTGGGTTCACGTCCGCCGAAGGTGTGACAAACGGCACCTTTGTGGTAACGCCCCAGGTAACGTGGGGATAACAACTCACCGATTCGCGCCGTCCCACCAGGTTTTATTTCAGAATGGTGACGATCCCGCATCGAACCGCTACAGTTCTTTCCAGACTCGTCAGCGAGTTGGCATCGGACGCACCCCCGAACTCCGCCCTGCGGCCGATGTGACCAATCCATTAACCGGGCGGAGACGGGGGACCCGACAGGGCCCACGCCGGGCCCGGCGGCCAGACGGTCGCCTTGGGGTGAAGCCGCCAGCGGCGGCCGGACACACTCGTCCGAACCCGACAGCTCACCCCGTAGGCACAGAGTGAAAAGGACTGACGCGTACATGACCTCGAACACCGGACGCCACCGCGCCGCCACCACCTCCTCCGCGCCGAAGACCGCCGTCAAGGCCGTCATCGCGGGCACCGCCCTCTCGGCCGCCGGCCTGGCCTTCGCGCCCGGCGCCAACGCCGCCCCGGATTCCGACTGGGACCGCCTCGCGCAGTGTGAGTCCGGCGGCAACTGGGGCATCAACACCGGCAACGGTTACCACGGCGGCCTGCAGTTCTCGCAGGGCACCTGGGCCGCCTACGGTGGCACCCAGTTCGCGCCGACCGCCAACCAGGCCTCGCGCGAGCAGCAGATCGCGATCGCCGAGAAGACGCTGGCCGGCCAGGGCTGGGGCGCCTGGCCCGCCTGCTCGTCCAAGCTGGGCCTGAACTCCGCGCCGACCCCGCGTGACGTGAACAACCTCACCCCGAACCCGGCTCCGGCCCCGGCCGCTCCCGCGGCCGAGGAGGCCCCCGAGGCCGTCACCGCCGCCGACCATGCCCAGACGCTGCACGACGAGGCCGTGGCCCGCGGTATCGCGCTGCCGGTCCTGCCGACCTACGAAGCCAACCAGGACGCCATCGACAGCGCCTACGCCGCCAACCAGGACGCGGTCGACAACTTCTTCGCGACCTACCTGAACTGATGCTCAACGCCGTGGGTCGGCCACCGACCCACGGCGCGACGGGCCTCGCGTCCTAGTTCGGACGCACACGAAAGGGCCGCCACCCCCTCCAGGGAGTGGCGGCCCTTCGTTGTCCGCTGTGTCGGCGCCGCGTCAGGCCCGGACGGTCTTGTTGACCACGGTCTCCGGGTGGACGTAGTGCAGACGCTCGTGCGGGAGCGGGAAGCGCTCCTCGCCGAACGGCGACAGTCCGCCCGCGACCAGCGCGGCGAGTTCGGTGACCGGGTGCTCGCCGAACGAGGCGTCGGGCCATCCCGGGTTGTCATAGGTCAGTTTCTTCTTGGCAGCCACGCTGCAAGTCTCTCACCTCGGGCGCACTGTGTCAGCAAGTGGGTCGGATACCGTCACGGCCCTCGCCCGGCGCACGCGCGCACACCCGCGCCGACGTCACTAGGCTGGGACGGATCATGTCGACCTCCCGCGCCACGTCCCGCCCGAGCGCCGGCGAACCGGGCTTTCCCGCCTGGCTCGCCGAGCAGTCCGACGACGCCCTCGTGCGCATGTGCACCCTGCGCCCGGACGTGGCCACGCCCGCCCCCGCGTCGCTGGAGGTGTTGGCCTCGCGGCTGCGGTTGCCTGCGTCCACCGCGCGGGCGATGGGCACGCTGTCGTGGCCGGAGCTACTGGTGCTGGCCACGGCCGCCGCGTTGGGTGCCGATTCCGGGGCCGTCCCCCTGTCGGCGGTCGCGGAACGTCTCGGGGTCGGCAGCAACAAGTCAAAGAAAAACCGCAAGGACGACGACACCGCCCCATTCCCCACCGCCGTCGCCCGTCTCCGGGACCTCGCCCTGATCTGGGGAGAGGAGGACGGTGCCCGGCTGGTTCCGGTCACCGCGTCGGCAATCGCTGCCGCACCTGTGGTGGCGCCGCACCCGGGCGAACCCGCCGGGACCTCGCTCGAGGAGGCGTGGGCGGGATTGTCCGTTCCGGCGTCGGGTGTGCTCGAGGCGATCGCCCGCGGCCGTTCCCCGGTCGGTGCGCTGGGATCCGGCGCGTCCGAGTCCGTCCGGGCCGCGGCCGCCGAGCTCGCCGCCGCAGGCCTCGCCGAGATCACCACCGGCGGGGACGCAGGCGCCAGCGGACCCAGCGGCCGGGGCCCGGCCGGCGACCGGGCCGGGTCGGGCCCCGGCGAGGTGGTCATCCCGCGCGCCCACGCCCTGGACCGGGCGCGCCACGGCGCGCGTCCCGCCACCGCTTCCGCAGCGACTGCTTCCGGCACCGCTTCCGCCTCCGCGTCCGCGACGATCGGCGCCACCAGCGGCCCGTCACTGCTGGACCTGCCCGCGTGGGCCGACCCGGTGGACGGCCGCACCGGCAAGGCCGCCAAGAACGCCGATGCCTCGGGCGGCGTGGCCGCGCTCGACCTGCTGCACCACTGCGATTCCGTCCTCGCCGCCCTGTCGACGATCCCGTTGACCACGCTCAAGGCCGGCGGCGTGGGTGTGCGCGAGCTGCGCCGCGTCGCCCGGGCCGCGCAGCTGGAGGAGTCCGAGCTCCCGTTGCTGCTGGAGATCCTGGCGGCGGCCGGACTCATCGCCGTGGGCGACACCGAGGTCGGGGACATCGCCTACGACTCCGTGTGGGCTCCCACCGAGGCCGCCGACATCTGGTCCGCCCGGGAGCCCGCCCGGCGCTGGGCCGAACTGGTCCTGGCGTGGTGGTCCATGCCGCGCGCACCGTGGCGGGTGGGCGCCGAACTCGAAGGCGGCGGCACCGTCCCGGCACTCGGCGATCCCGTCGGCCCGCCTCCCGCCGCCGAACGTGCGCGTGTCCTGGGCGCCCTCGCGCGCCTCGACCCGGCCGCCGAACCCGGGGACACACTGCTGCCCGAGGTGGTGCGCTGGTTCTCGCCGGTGTGGTTCTCCCGGGCCGGCGGGTCGCCGGTCACCGAGACGGTGTCCGAAGCACGGCGGCTGGGCCTCGTCGTCGTCACCACCGCCACCAGCGCCGCCCGCATGCTGGTGGACGGCTCCCCCGCCGCGACCACCGCCGGCGCGCCCGGCGCGGCACCGACCGTCGAGGAACTCGAGCCGGTCCTCGCGGCGGCGCTGCCCGACCCGGTCTCCGAGGTGATCGTGCAGGCCGACCTGACGATCCTCGCGCCAGGGCCCCTCGTTCCCGAGCTCGCGGCCGAGTTCGCGCTGCTCGCGGACGTCGAGTCAGCCGGCGCCGCCACCACCTACCGCGTCACCGAGTCCTCGCTGCGGCGCGCCCTCGACGCCGGGCGCACCGCCTCCGGGGTCCGCGACCTCCTCACCCGCACCTCCGTCACGCCGGTGCCGCAGTCGCTGGACTACCTCGTCGAGGACGTCGCGCGCCGGCACGGGCGACTGCGGGTGGGGACGGCGTTGTCGTTCGTACGCTGCGACGACCCGTCGCTCGTCGCCCAGGTGCTCGGCTCGCCCGCCGCCGAGAAATGCGCCCTGCGGATGGTGGCCCCGACCGTGCTCATCTCGCAGGCTCGGCCGCTCGACCTGGTCGAGGCGCTGCGGGAGGACGGGTACGCGCCGGTCGTCGAGGACACCTCCGGGGCGGTCGTGGCGTTGAGCCGGCCCGTCGCGCGAGTCCACGCCTCCAGCCCCGGGCGCGCACCCCGCATCCCCGCGCGCGCTCCCGGGCCCGCCGACCTGCGTGCCGCCGTGGCCGCGATGCGCTCGGCCGACCGGGTCCGCGCCGCCCGCACCGGTGCGGGCGGCCCCGGCGGCGCGGGCGGTTACACCGGCGAGGCCGCGATCGCCCGCCTGCACGAGGCCGCCTCCACCGGAACCGCGGTGACCGTCTCGGTGGTCGACGCGCAGGGCCGGTCCACCGCGCGGCTGATCGTGCCGGCGTCAGTGGGCGGAGGGCGCGTCGAGGGCATTGAGCCCGACACCGCCGAGGCCGTCACCCTGCCGCTGCACCGGGTCATCTCCGTGGCGGACGTCGACCCGACGCGCTGAGCCGGCCAGGGCGCGCCTGCGGCGGTGGCCGATGCCTGCGCCTTCGCCCGATGCCCCGCCGCGGTCTGCGCCCCCTGCCCTGCCGCTGTCTGCGCCCGCTGCCCTGCCGCCGTCTGCGCCCGCTGCCCTGCCGCCGTCTGCGTACACTGCCCTGCCGCTGTCTGCGACCGCGCCCACCGCCGGAAGCCGATCCGTATCGCGGAACCGCCCTTCTACACCTCGCCGCCTATCAGATTTTCGCGCCACCCATCAGGATGCGCGCCACCCATCGGATCTGATGGGTGGCGCGTGTTGCAATAGGCGGCGCGGAAATCTGATAGGTGGCGCGTGCCGTGTTGCGCAGCCCCCGTTGCGGTGGCGGGTCAACGAACTGCGGGCGGCACGCGGCAGGCGACAGGCGGCAGGCGGCAGGCGGCAGGCGGCAGGCGGCTGGCGGCGGAGTTTGGACGACACCAGTCGCGAGAAACGAGTGAAATCCCTGCGTGTGGTCGTCCAAACCGGGGCGGGGGAACTCGTGCGGGAGGCCGATTCGGTCGGCCCCGACGCGGTCCCGCGATTTCCAGGACACTGGATAGGTCGGGCCCACGCGGACCCGGCGAGAGTTATCGAGGAGGCCCGAAGTGAGTGGTGGACCGCTGATCGTCCAGTCCGACAAGACCGTGCTGCTGGAGATCGACCACGATCAGGCCGCCGACGCCCGCCAGGCGCTGGCGCCGTTCGCCGAACTCGAGCGCGCCCCCGAGCACGTGCACACCTATCGGATCACCCCGCTGGCGCTGTGGAACGCACGCGCCGCCGGACACGACGCCGAGCAGGTCGTCGACGTGCTGATCACCTACTCGCGTTTCCCCGTGCCGCAGCCGCTGCTCGTGGACATCGCCGAGACCATGGACCGGTACGGCCGGCTGCAGCTGGTCAAGAGCCCCGTCCACGGCCTGACCCTGGTCTCGCTCGATCCGGCGGTGCTGGCCGAGGTCAAGCGGCACAAGAAGATCGCCCCCATGCTCGGAGCGGACATCGACGCCGACACCGTGGTCGTGCATCCCTCCGAGCGCGGCCGCCTCAAGCAGGAACTGCTCAAGGTGGGCTGGCCCGCCGACGACCTCGCCGGGTACGTCGACGGCGAGGCGCATGAGATCGCGCTGTCGACCGAGGAAGAGCAGTGGGAACTGCGCGACTACCAGCAGATGGCCGCCGACTCGTTCTGGGCCGGCGGCTCGGGCGTGGTCGTGCTGCCCTGTGGCGCCGGAAAGACCATGGTCGGGGCCGCCGCGATGGCCAAGGCCAAGGCCACCACTCTGATCCTGGTGACCAACACGGTCGCGGGCCGACAGTGGAAGCGTGAGCTGCTCGCCCGAACCTCGCTCACCGAGGACGAGATCGGCGAGTACTCGGGCGAGCGCAAGGAGATCCGCCCCGTCACGATCGCCACCTATCAGGTGATCACCCGCAAGACGAAGGGCGTACACCGGGCGCTCGAGCTCTTCGACTCCCGCGACTGGGGACTGATGATCTATGACGAGGTGCACCTGCTCCCCGCACCGGTGTTCAGAATGACCGCGGATCTGCAGTCTCGTCGTCGTCTCGGTCTCACGGCGACCCTCGTCCGCGAGGACGGGCGCGAGGGCGATGTGTTCTCCCTCATCGGCCCCAAGCGCTACGACGCCCCGTGGAAGGACATCGAGGCGCAGGGCTGGATCGCGCCCGCGGACTGCGTCGAGGTGCGCGTGACCCTGACCGAGAACGAACGGATGCTATACGCGACCGCCGAGGCCGAGGACAAGTACAAGCTGTGCTCGACCGCGCGCACCAAGATTCCCGTGGTCAAGAAGATCCTCGCCAATCACGCCGGTGCGCCGACGCTCGTCATCGGCGCCTACCTGGACCAACTCGAGGAGCTCGGCGAGGAGCTCGACGCGCCCGTCATCCAGGGCTCGACGTCCAACAAGGAGCGCGAGAAGCTGTTCGCGGCATTCCGCGCCGGCGAGATCACCACGCTGGTGGTGTCCAAGGTGGCCAACTTCTCGATCGACCTGCCGGAAGCCAGCGTGGCCGTGCAGGTGTCGGGGACGTTCGGCTCGCGGCAGGAGGAGGCGCAGCGGCTCGGCCGGTTGCTGAGGCCCAAGTCCGACGGCGGGCAGGCGCACTTCTACTCGGTGGTCTCTCGCGACACCCTAGACGCCGAGTACGCCGCCCATCGGCAGCGCTTCCTCGCCGAGCAGGGCTACGCCTACCGGATCGTCGACGCGGACGACATCCTCGGCCCGCCCATCCCCGAGGTCGGCTGAGCCGCTCGACCGAGGCGCCCACCGGGGAACCCTGGCCTCGCCCACCGGGGCACCCCGCCCGATCCCCCGACGATCCCGGGCCTGGGATACTGGCGGGCATGGCCGCCGACGGTAAAGCCCGCAAGAACACCTCCAGCAAGAATGCCCGCCCCGCGAAGGCGAGCAAGAAGCGCGGCGCCCCGCGCAACCCGCACGAGACGTACCGGCTCGCCCGGATCCCCGTCGATGACGCCTGGGCGCGCAAGCACAACCAGAACCTCGGTGAGGTGCGGCGGCTGCAGTGGTCGGCCGCCATCCTGGGCCTGATCGTCATGGCGGCCGGCGCCGGAGTCCTCATCTATTCCGAAATGGCGGCGTGGGGCTGGATCGTGGGCGGGGTTGCGATCGCGTTCGCGATCGGTTGCCTGGCGATGATCATCTACATCCCCCGCCGCATGGGCTCGGTACAGTCCACCTACGACACCTCCGAGCTGATCCCCGCAGTGATCGCCGAGGTCCGGCCGCGTGGCGTGACCCTGCTGGCGCTGGCCGACCAGGCGGTCGAGCGCTCGGCCGGCAAGATCCCGGTCCTGGTGGCCAGGCCGTGCGCACCGATCGAGGGCATCCCGTCGAAGGTCGGCGAGCGCGTGGCCTGCGTCGCCGTGGTGGGTAACCGCAGTGCCCGCGGGCGCGACAACCTCTACCAGTTCGTCTCTCCCATGCCGGTCGCGTGGGCGACCCCGGACAAGGCCGTCTGGCGCGACGCCGCCAAGCAGATCCCCGAGGGTGAGTGGGAGACGCTGCGTCAGAACGTCGACAAGGTCGGGGACGTCTCTGCCGAGGTCACGCGGATGCTCCCGCTCGACTGAACGTCACACCTACGCCGACGTGGCCCCCCGCGTGCGCCACCCGTCCCTACCTCACCCCGGCCCCGCGGCGGTGTGAACGGAACGTCACGGACCCGTGATCGGGCGCCACATCGGCGCAACACGGTCTTCCTAGCCTGATCCGCACAGGCCCGGAGGAGGACCCACACATGAGCGAGCACATTGTCGTCGTCGGACACGGGATGGTCTCCCACCGCTTCGTCTCCACCCTCGGCACGCGGTACGCCCACGCGGACGTCGCCATCACCGTGATCGGCGACGAGGCCGACCCCGCCTACGACCGGGTGGGGCTGTCGGCCTACATCGGCAGTTGGGATCGTCCCTCGCTCCACATGGAGGACGCCCTCCACAGCGCCGACCCGCGCGTGACGGTCCGCTCCGGCCGGCTCGTCACCGCGATCGACCGCGCCGCCCGGACCGTCGAGCTCGACTCGGGCGAGTGCCTGCCCTACGACACCCTGGTCCTGGCAACCGGGTCGCGCGCGTTCGTGCCGCCCGTCCCCGGTCATGACCTGCCCGGATGCCACGTCTACCGCACGCTCGACGACCTCGACGCCCTCCGCGCCGACGCCGAACGCGCTCGGCCCGGCGCCCACGGCGTGGTGATCGGTGGTGGGCTGCTGGGACTCGAGGCGGCCAACGCGCTCAGCCAACTCGGCCTGACGCCGCACGTGGTGGAGCGCAACGATCGCCTCATGTCGGTGCAGGTCGACGCGCGTGGCGGCGCGCTGCTGGGCGACCTCATCCACGACCGCGGCATCACCGTGCACCCGGGCGTGACCGACACGGTGATCGAGCAGGATGACCGCAACGACGACGACAACGATCTCCACACCCGCAGTGATGCCGCCACCCGCGCCGACGCACTGCACGTCCACCTGACCACTGAGGGCCGGACGGAGACCGTCGACGCCGCTGTGGTGGTGTTCTCGGTCGGGATCCGGCCCCGCGACGAACTAGCCCGCGATGCCGGCCTGACCCTCGCGGAGCGGGGCGGCATCCTCACCGACAGCGCGTGCCGCACCTCGGACCCGCGGGTGTGGGCGATCGGCGAGTGCGCGGCGATCGAGGGCACCTGCTACGGCCTGGTCGGCCCCGGCTACGCTTCCGCCGAGGTCGCGGCCGCCCGCATCGTCCGCGAGGTTGAAGGTCACTCCGCCGGCAGCCGGCCCGACGCGCCCGGCACCGACGACGGCACCGATGACGGACCCGAGTTCACGGGCGCCGACCTCGCGACCAAGCTCAAGCTGATGGGCGTGGACGTGGCCAGTTTCGGCGACGCCCACGCGCGCACGCCGGGCAGCCTCGAGGTGAAGGTCGACGATCCCGTTGCCCGCACCTACTCCAAACTCGTTCTGGGCCCCGACACCCGGACGCTGCTCGGCGGGGTGTTCGTGGGAGACGCGGGCCCGTATCAGCTGCTCAAGCCGTTGCTGGGGCGGGCGTTGCCGTCGTCGTCGCCCCTTTCTCTTCTCACCCCTGGCTCCTCGGGCGCGGACGGGGTGGGCGTGGACTCGTTGCCCGACGACGCCCAGATCTGCTCGTGCAACGCGGTCACCAAGGGCGACCTGCGCGAGGCGATCTGCGGCGGGGCCTGCGACGTCGCCGAGCTCAAGTCGTGCACCCGCGCCGGGACCTCGTGCGGTTCATGCCTGCCCCTGATGCGGCAGGTGCTCGAGGCGGAGGGCGTGGAACAGTCGACCGCGCTGTGCGAGCACTTCGACCAGTCCCGCTCGGAGCTGTTCGAGATCGTCACCGTGACCGGCATCCGGACGTTCGCCGGCCTGATCGAACGGTTCGGCCGCGGCGCCGGCTGCGACGTCTGCAAGCCCACCGTCGCGTCGATCCTCGCCTCGACCAGTTCGGACCACGTCCTCGACGGCGAGCAGGCCTCGCTGCAGGACACCAATGACCATTTCCTGGCCAACATCCAGAAGAACGGCACCTACTCCGTGGTACCGCGGATGCCCGGCGGCGAGGTGACGGCCGACCAGCTCATCGTGATCGGAGAGATCGCCCGCGACCACGACCTGTACGTCAAGGTCACAGGCGGCCAGCGCATCGACCTGTTCGGCGCGCGCGTCGACGAGCTGCCCGCGATCTGGCGGCGGCTCGTGGACGCCGGCATGGAGTCCGGGCACGCGTACGGAAAGTCGCTGCGCACGGTCAAGAGCTGCGTGGGCACCTCGTGGTGCCGGTACGGGCAGCAGGACTCGGTGGGCATGGCGGTGCTGCTCGAGACGCGATATCGCGGGCTGCGCGCGCCGCACAAGATCAAGATGGGCGTGTCCGGCTGTGCCCGCGAGTGCGCCGAGGCCCGCGGAAAGGACGTCGGGGTGATCGCCACCGAGACCGGCTGGAACCTCTACATCGGTGGGAACGGCGGCGCGACGCCCCGCCACGCGGTCCTGTTGGCCGGCAATCTCACCGACGACCAGCTGATCCGATACATCGACCGGACCGTGATGTTCTACGTCCGCACGGCCGAGCGGCTGCAGCGCATCGCGCCGTGGCTCGAGGCGCTCGAGGGCGGGATCGATCACCTGCGCGACGTGGTGTGCGACGACTCCCTGGGCCTGGCCGCCGAACTCGAGGGACGGATGGAGGCACACGTCGCCGGGTACAGGGACGAATGGTCGGCCGTGCTGGACGACCCCGACAAGCTGCGCAGGTTCGTCTCGTTCGTCAACGCGCCCGGCGCGCCCGACCCGACTGTGCAGTTCGAACAGCGCGGCGGCCGCAAGGTGCCGGTACTGCTCGGCTCCCCCGCCATGCCGGCGCCCGCCTGACCTGACCTGCGGCTCCCGCCCGAGACGACCCGGGCCGCGGCCGCCCCGCCGCCCGCCTCGTGGCCGCCCGCTGCTGACTTTCGATCCCCCGACTATTAAAGGAGACTCCCGATGACCACTTCCCTACGCCGCATCACCGCCGCGTCCGCCGACCCCGCCGACCGCGCCGACCGCGCCGACCGCGCCGACCGCGACGCCATCGAGATCCCTGTCTGCCCGGTGGGCCAGCTCATCAGCGGGCGCGGTGTCGCCGCGCTGCTGCCCGACGGTCGCCAGGTGGCGGTGTATCTGGTCGACGACGAGATCCACGCCCTCTGCAACATCGACCCGGTCGCGCGCGCCGCCGTGATGAGCCGCGGCCTGGTCGGCGACCGCGCCGGTGTTCCCGCGGTGATCTCGCCCATCGGCAAGCAGGCCTACGCCCTGGCGGACGGTCGCGGACTCGACGACCCCTCGCGCGGCATCTCGGTCTTCCCCGCCCGGGTGGCGAGCGACGGCACGGTGGTCATCGCGACCGAGGCCGCCGTACGGCATTCCATCGCGGCCTGAGCCGCTTCCCCTGGGCGGCGGCGCCCTGAACGCCGCCGCCCACCACGGCCGAGAGGCAGCGCATCCAGCTCCGGATACGCTGCCTCTGCGCCGTGAGCCCGGGGTGCGAGCGCCGACCCTCCACCTTGACGACATCACTGCGATTCTCGCCGACACCACGGCGAAAAAACCGGCCCCTCCTCGCAGTGGTGCCACCAAACCTCGGGGGGCACCCGCCACCGGGCGGCCGATCAGATGTTCAGGCGATAGCCTCGCTTGACCACCGTGGACACCATGTCCGCGACGCCGAGCGCCCGGCGCAATCGGCCCATCGAGGTCTCCACCGCGTGCGGATCCGTTCCGTCGCCGGGCAGCGCCTCCAGCAGCTCCGCGCGGCTCACGCACGCCCCCGGCCGGCGGGCCAACGCCCGCATCAGCGCCAACTGCGCCGGGGACATCTCGACCGGGCGGCCGTCCACCAGCACAGCGGCCGCGCAGACCGACAGTTCGTGGCCGGCGACAATGATCGGCGCCGTCAGCTCGGCGACCACCTCGGTCGTGTGACGCATGAGCGAGCCGAGCCTCATCCGGTCCGGCGCGGTGAAGTCCACCCCGAGCTCGATCAGCGGGGCCGCGGTCACCGGGCCGACGCACAGCGCCGCGACCGGCCCGTTGAGCGCGTCCAGCAGATCGTCGTGAATACCCATCGCCCCGGCCCGCTCGAGCACGGCGATGACCGCCGGCGCCGCGGTGAACGTCACGCCGTCGACGCCCGCCCGCGCGATCGTGCGCACGAGATCGTCCAGCGCGTCGAGATCCTCCGGCAGCTCCCAGCGGTAAACAGGCACCTCGATCACCTCTGCGCCCGCCGTCCGCAGCCCGTCGAGCAGGACGGACATGGGGTTCCATCCCGAGCCGGCGCCCTGCACCTGGACGCAGACCGTCTGGCCGGAAACACCACGTTCGAGCAGCATCTCCAGCAGTTCGGGGCTGGCCTCGCTGGCGGCGGAGGCGTGTTCGCGCAGGCCCGCGGCCCGGATCGCGCCGGTGGTCTTGGGTCCGCGTGAGTACAGCGGGATCCGGCCCATCAGCTCGAGCAGGTCGTCCGCCAGGCCCCACTCCTCGCAGACCTGCATCCACCAGCGCACCCCCGCCGCCGTCGTCAGGACCATGATGTCGGCGGGGGCGGCCAAGGTGCGCTCGGTCGCCTCGCGGACCAGTTGGTCCTCGGCGACCGGGATCATCCGCATCGCGGGCGCGTGCAGCACGGTCGCGCCGCGACGCTCGAGGAGGGTGCGCTGCTCCGACGACCGCCGCGCGGCGGTGACAGCGATGGTGCGCCCCAGCAGCGGCTGCTCGCCAACCGGGTCGGCTGCGGGTCGGCGGGGCTCGGAAGCGTTGTCATCTGCGTCGGTCACGCCCCCATCATGGCCCACCTGTATTTCCGCCGTGTTTCACCCGACTCGCCGGCCTGTTGCGCGAGTTCAGCCGCCATGTTGCGCGAGTTCAGCCGGCCTCGCGCAGCCACCCACAGATCCCCTCGACCGCCGACGAGCATCCGCCGCAGCCGGTCCCCGCGCGCGTTCGCTCGGCCAGCCCGGCCCGGTCCCGCACGCCGTCCCGCCACGCCGCCACGAGGTCTCCCTTGCTCACCCCGTTGCAGCGGCACACCACGGCCCCGGCGGGCATGGTCGCCGGGGACGCGGCCGAGACCGCCTCGGCCCGACCGAGAACCACCGACACCACGTCGTCGGGCACCGGTAGCGCGCTCTCGTACAGCTGGGTCAGCACGCCGACCGGCTCGGGATGCCCCACCAGCACCGCGCCCACGATGCGTCCGCCGGCCACATCGACGCGAGCGTAGCGGCCGCGGGCGGGTTCGCTGATAGTGGTGACCGCCGTGTCGGCGGCGACCGGGTCGGGGGCCAGCTCGCCGAGGGCCACCACGTCGATCCCGTCGGCTTTGAGCCTGGTCACGGACGCTGCGCCCAGGTATCGCGCCGACGGATCGGAGCCGGTCAACCGCGCGGCCAGCACGACCGCCTGGTCCCACGCCGGCGCCACCAGCCCGCTCACGACTCCCCGGTGCTCTGCGCAGTCGCCGATCGCGCTGATCGCGGGGTCGCTCGTCGCCAGCTCGTCGTCGACCACCACGCCGTCGCCCACCTCGAGCCCGGCCGCCAGCGCGAGCTCGGCACGAGACGCCGACCCGGTGGCCAGGACCACTGTGCTGCAGCGGACCTCGCCGTCGTCGAGCACGAGCGACGCCCCCTCCCACCTGCTGGCGCGCGCCCCGGTCACCACGCGCACGCCCAGCGCGCCCAGGGCGCGGACGAGGACCGCGCCGGCGCCGGCGTCGAGGCACCCGTTCATGGGCCACGCGCGGGGATGGACGACGACGACGTCGTGGCCCGCCGCGGCCAGCGCGCAGGCCACTTCCAGACCGATGAAACCCCCTCCGACCACGGCGACCGGGCCGGGGTGCGCGGCCAGATGGGCGATCAGCTCGCGGCAGTGGGCGGCGTCCCGGAGGACGAACGCTCCCGCGGCCAGCCGACCGTCGGGCCCGCGGATGCCGTCGATGGGCGGGATCCGGGGCGCGGCGCCGGTGGCCAGGACGAGGTGGTCGTAGTCCACGCGTTCGCCGCCGGCGAGCTCGACCTGACGCGCCACCCGATCGATCGCCACAACGGACGTAGAAGTACGCATTCCGATGTGCGAGCGGGCCCACCAGCCGGCGGGCTTGAGCTGGGCCAGGTGGGCGCGGTCGGCGATCACGGCCTGGGTGAGCATGATCCGGTTGTACGGCTCCTCCGGTTCGGCGCCGAGCACAGTCACCGCCAGCCAGCGCGGGTCCGGCTGCCCCGCACGCAGTTCCTCGGCGAGGCGCGCGGCGGCCATCCCGGCGCCCACCACCACGACCCGAGTGGGCGGCGACTGCGGCGTCGGCAACGACTTCGGCGCCATCGTCGGTACCTGCGTCGGCGCCGGCTTCGGCACCTGCGGCTGCGGCTTCGTCGGCGCGCTCATGCCGCCTCCAACCGGACCGCGCACACCTTGAACTCGGGCATCCGGCTCCGCGGGTCCAGCTCGGGCAGGGTGAGCCGATTGGCCCGCCCGTCGCCGCCGAAGTGGAAGGGCAGGAACACGGTGTCGGTGCGCATGTCCTCGTCGCAGCGCACGACGGCCCGGACGCTCCCCCGGCGGGACACCACCTGCGCGGGATCGCCGTCGTCCAGGCCCGCCGCCCGCGCGACCACCGGGTGGACCTGCACCCACATCCGCGGTTCGGCGGCGACGAGTTCGGTCACGCGCCGGGTCTGGGCGCCGGACTGGTAGTGCGCCAGTAGCCGGCCGGTGGTCCCCAGCAGCGGGAACTCGGTATCCGGCGGCTCGGCGGGTGGCCGCACGCCGTCCAGCGCGAAGCGGGCACGGCCGTCGGGGGTGGCGAACCGGTCGAGAAACAACCGCGGGGTGCCGCCGGGCGAGTCGGCGCCGCAGGGCCAGTGAAGGACCTCGCCGGCATCGAGCCGGTCCCAGTCGATCGCCGAGTAGTCGGCCGGACCGCCGGCGGAGGCGCGGGCGAGCTCGTCGAACACCTCCCGCGGGTCGACCGGGAACCGCTCCGGCCCGCGGCCCAGCCGCCGGGCGAGCTCGTGCCAGATCCACAGCTCGTCACGCGCCCCGGCCGGCGGGGTGACGGTGCGGCGCCGGCGCAGCACGCGCCCCTCGAGATTGGTCAGTGTGCCCTCCTCCTCGGCCCACTGCGTCACCGGCAGCACCACGTCAGCGAGCGCCGCGGTCTCCGAGAGCACGAAATCGGCCACCACCAAGGTGTCGAGCGCCCGCAGCCGGGCCACGACCCGGTCCGCGTCGGGCGCCGAGACCACCGGGTTGGAGGCGTGCAGCAGCATCGCCGAGGGCCCTCCGGGCGTACCGAGCGAGTCGAGCAGTTCGAATGCGGACAACCCCGGCCCCGGGATCTCCGCTGAGTCCACGCCCCACACGTCGGCGACGTGCGCGCGGGCAGCCGGGTCCGTGATCGACCGGTATCCGGGCAGCTGGTCGGCCTTCTGCCCGTGCTCGCGGCCGCCCTGCCCGTTGCCCTGCCCGGTGAGCGTGCCATATCCGTTGCCGGGCCGTCCCGGTAGTCCGAGCGCCAGCGCCAGCGCGATCGCCGCGCTCACCACGGAGCTGCCGTCCGCGTGCTGTTCCGCACCGCGCGCGGTGAGGACGTATGAACCGCCGTGCGCGTCGCAGCGCTGATCACTGCAGGCCGGGTCGCCGTGGTCCCGTTTCCCCTCGGCGAGCAGCGCGACGGTCCGCTCGAGCTGTGCCACGGACACGCCGGTCACCCGTTCGGTGCGCTCCGGAAGCCACGCGGCAGCGTGGCCCCACGCCTCGTCGAAGCCGCTGGTGCGTGCCGCGATGTAGGAGGGGTCGAGGTGTCCGCCGACGACGACGAGGTGCAGCAACCCCAGGAGCAGCGACGCGTCGGTGCCCGGTCGCAGACGAAGGTGCACCCCGCCGCCGTCGAGGGCCCGCCGGGCGGTCGCGGTGAGCCGCGGGTCGGCCACCACCAGGCCACCGGCGGCGGCCGCGCCGTCGAGGTGCTGGAGGAACGGCGGCATGGTGTCGGCGGGGTTCGCGCCGATCAGCAGCACGGCCCGCGCGTGGGAAAGGTCGGTCACCGGGAAAGGCAGTCCCCGGTCCAGGCCGAAGCTCAGGTTGGCGGCGGCAGCAGCACTCGACATGCACCAGCGGCCGTTGTAGTCGATCAGCCGGCTGCCCAGCGCCAGTCGCGTGAACTTGCCGAGCTGGTAGGCCTTTTCGTTGGTCAGCCCGCCGCCGCCGAAGACGGCCACTCCGTCCGGGCCGCCGGTCGCCTGCGCACGGCGGATGCCGTCCGCGACCCGCTCGAGCGCGGTGTCCCAGTCGCAGGGTTCGAGCTCACCGCCCACGCGCACGAGCGGGGTGGTGATCCGGTCGGGGTGGTCGAGCAACTCGGCCGCCGTCCACCCCTTGCGGCAGAGCCCACGGCGGTTGGTGGGGAACCACGCCGGGCTCACCTGGGCGGGCGCGTGCCCGGCGCGCGGGTTGACCGTCATCGCGCACTGCAGCGCGCAGTACAGGCAGTGGGTGTGCTCGGTGGGAGTGGTCGGCAGCTCCGCGATTCGCGTCATCGAATCGCCGCCGGTTCGTCACCGGTGAGCGGGGACCCGGTCGACGGCGTCGTCGTCGTCATCGTTATCGGCACCTCGCCCACCCCGGGCCGGCGCAGGTACACGGCCCGGGTGACCAGCGCGGCGATCACGTAGAACGCCGCGAACACCCCGAACGCCGTCGTGGCCGACCCCGACGCCTGATAGGACGCGCGCAGCGTCATGTTGATGCCGAATCCGCCGAGCGCACCCACCGCCCCGGCGACCCCGATCAACGCGCCGGCGTGCGCTCGCGACCACGCGGCTCGCTCGGACTCGACCAGTCCGAGGCCGCGGCTGCGCGCCTCGAACACCGCCGGGATCATCGTGTACACCGAGGCGTTTCCCACCCCGGTCAGTGCGAACAGCGTCAGGAACGCAGCGAAGAAAAGGACCAGCGCGCCACCCGACAGGGTGCCGTCGCCGCCCGCCTGCAGCGTCGACGTGTACACCAGCGCCAGGGTGGTCACGGCCATCGCGCAGAACGTCCAGAACGTCACGCGCGACCCGCCGAGCCGGTCCGACAGCCGGCCGCCGCCCATTCGGGTGAGCGAGCCGAGCAGCGGGCCAAGGAAGGTGAGCTGGGCGGCGTGGAGGGCGGCCTGGCCCGGGGTCTGACCGTTACCGATGAACGTCATGGTGAGCATCTGGCCGAAGGCGAAGCTGAAGCCGATGAACGAGCCGAAGGTGCCGATGTAGAGGAGTGAGAGCACCCAGCCGTCCCGGTCGCGCGCGACGTCCTTCATGGACTGCACGTCGACCGGCTGGTGCGGCAGGTTGTCCATCCGCAGCGCCGCGCCGATACCCGCGACCGCCAACAGCAGCAGGTACAGGCCGATCACCCAGTGCGGCGACCGGTTACCCGCCAGCGCGATCACGATCAGCCCCACCACCTGGATCGTCGCCACGCCCAGGTTGCCGCCGCCGGCGTTGAGGCCCAGCGCCCAGCCCTTCTGGCCCTGGGGGAAGAAGGCGTTGATGTTGGTCATCGAGGAGGCGAAGTTGGCGCCGCCCAGGCCAGCGATCGCGCCGGCCGCCAGGTACGCCCACAGCGGCTGGCCCGGGTTGGCCATGATCCACAGCATCGCCGTGGCCGGGATGAGCAGCACGAACGCCGAGAACATGGTCCAGTTGCGGCCGCCGAACACCGCCGTGGCCAGCGTGTACGGGATTCGCAACACCGCGCCGGTGAGGGTGACCACCGCGGAGACGAGGAACTTGTCCGCGGCGCCGAGGCCGTAGACGTCCTCGGGCATGAACAGCACCAGCACGGCGAACAGCGTCCACACGGAGAAGCCGACGTGCTCGGCGAACACCGACCAACGCAGGTTGCGCATGGCGATGCGCCGCCCGCCCGCCTCCCATTGGCCGGTGTTTTCCGGATCCCAGTTCTCGATGACGTGTGAACGCGTCATGTCGCAACCCCTCCCGCTCGTCGTCGGCGCCTGTCCCGGCGCGCTGTGTCCGCTGACAGTAGGGAGCCGCTGTTTCCCCGGCGATACGGGCGATGACGGCGCCGTCACGGTGTGCTCACCTGGACGCGTTCGGGCCGTGAGGGGGCCGCCGTCGTGGTGGACTGGGGACATGTCTCCACGGTTCACACTCCGCGCCCTCGGCACCGCTGCCGCCGCCTTCGCCCTCGCGGTGGGCCTCGCCCCCGCCGCCTCCGGGCAGCCGGCCGATCTGATGGGCCCACCCTTCCCGCCGCCCGCACCGATCCCCGCCGATGCGCAGTATGTGGGCACCCAGGCCACCGTCGGCCTCGACGATCCGGGGTTCTGGCAGCTCGGCTCCACTCCGATGCGGGTGGTGTCGCACGACCCCGCCGACTCACCGGCGTGGTGTGACGGGTACTGGGCCGTCCCCGGCACCCGCTGCTGGCAGGTCAGCCCAGTCGGCCAGGCGGTGGAACTGCGACGGTTCTTCCTGTTCAGCGACGCCTGGAACGGGTCGTCGGACCCGTGGGGGCGAGCCGCCTACCGGGCCGGGTACCAGATCGCGATCGACAACGGCTGGGACTACACCTCCGGCGGGATCTTCATCCCCACCGGGTCCGGGACCACCTACTCCACGATGATGCCGCTGGGCAGCCCGTACAACGACGCGGACGTGTGGGTGGCACCGGGCGTGATTCCCGGAAGCTGACGGACCGCGAACCGGCAACTAGCCTGGAGGTCCTGCCCGCCCCGGTCGAAAGGACCCCACATGCCATTTCCCCTGGATGTCCCCGAGTCCGTGCTGCGCAACCGGCGGAGTCAGAAGTGGCAGGCCTATCCGGAGGACGTGTTGCCGCTGTTCGTGGCGGAGACCGACGTGCTTCTCGCGCCCGCCATTCAGGAGCGTCTGACCGCCGCGGTCGCCGACGGGGACACCGGGTACTTCACCGAGATCGAACGGTTCGCCGGGGTCTGCGCGCGCTTCTACTCGCGGTTCGGTTACGAGGTGCCCGAGGAGACCGTGGTGCCGGTCAACGACGTGGGCGTGGGGGTGCGCGAGACGCTGGCGCGGACCCTGCCGGTGGGCGCCGGCGTCGTGTACACGCCGCCGGTGTACATGCCGTTCGGGCCGTGGATCCGGCGGGTGGGGATGTCGCCGGTGGCGGTGCCGCTGATCGACCACGACGACGACAACCCCCGCCTCGATCTCCCCGGCATCGAGCGGGCCCTGGCCGATGGCGCACGTGCCGTGCTGCTGAGCCACCCGCACAATCCCACCGGCGTGCTGCACTCCGATGCCGAGTTGGCCGAGCTCGCAGACCTGGCCGCGCGGTACGACGCCGTGGTGGTCTCGGATGAGATCTGGGCACCGCTGGCCATGCCCGGGGTCGATTTCCGCTCGTTCCTCGCAGTGTCCGAGACCGCCCGCGAGGTGGGGCTGGCCATCTCGTCGGCGTCCAAAGCGTTCAACCTGGCGGGGCTCAAGTGCGCGTTCGTGATCAACGGGAATCCGGGCAAGTTCGCGGTCCCGCGCTCGGCACTGTCGGGCGCGGTCGGGCATTTCGGCGCGCTGGCCGGCGAGGCGGCACTGGTGGATTCCCTCGACTGGTTGGACGAGATGCGGGCGGCGCTCGCCTCGAACTTGGACCTCATGGAGCGGCTGCTGGCCGAGCGCCTGCCCCGCGCCCGGTGGCGTCGGCCCGACGCCGGATTCGTGGCGTGGATCGACCTGCGCGCGTACCCGGGCCTCGGCGACGACCCGGCCGCTCTTTTCCTGGACGAGGCCCGCGTGGCGCTGAGCCCCGGGCCCGCGTTCGGCGCCCAGGGCAAGGGCTTCGTTCGCATCAATTTCGCGTGCTCCGAGGAGATCCTCACGGAAGCCTTCGTGAGGATGGGGCGCGTCGCCGCCGCCCACTGACCCGCCACCACCACCCAGACACCGCGCCCGCTCGCACGGAGATTGTTCAACAGGATTCGCGAGAGTTTCAACCTTCTCGCAACTCCCTGTTGAGTAACTTCTGCGGAGCTTTCTCGACAGCGGCCGGTTCCTCTTCCGGTCCGTTCCTGCGCGGGTTTCATGCCGACCACCTGCCAAAACGCCGACCGAATCGATCTCTCGGCCCGCGTGGATGCGCCCCGCCCAGACCGCCATGTGTTGCAAATCACACATCGCTAGTTAAGGTTAGGCTCTCCTTCTATGGATAAGGTTAGGCTCGCCTCAGTTGAGGTTGCCGATCCGGGCGCATCGGATGCCCGGTACGACCAACACGAAGGATCCATCCATGCTCCGCTCCGCCTCTCGCTCCGGCGCCGTCGCACTGACTTCGGCCGCCCTCATGGGCCTGTCCGCTCTCGCCATCCCCGCCGTCGCCGTCGCTGACGATGCCACCTGTGCCCCCGAGGACGTGACCTACTCCGTCGATGGCGGCGCCATAAAGTGGGGCGTCAAGCAGTCGTTCCGCAGCTACCTCGCTGGCCCGATTGCCCACGGCGGCTGGGAGCTGGACGGGACCACCTTCGAAGGCAGCGAGCGCGGCGCTGACGGACAGTTCGTGTGGCCGATCGCCGACGGAGCCGGCACCATCGGCGAGGACGGCTCCGCCTCGGCCTCCGGGACCGGAAGCGTCCGGATGCACGGGCATGAAAACGTTCTGGACACGACCCTGTCCAACCCCACTGTTGCGATCAACGGCACAGCCGGCGAGATCAAGGTGGACTACCGTGCCAAGAAGCCCGAGGGATTCACCCCCACGGCGCCCTTCGAGTGGGTCGAGGGCACCCAGAGCACCGGCGCTACTTTCTCGCTCGATGCAGCCCAGGACTTCACGCGGGCCGGCGAGGTCACAGTGACGACTACCAACGCCCTACTCTCGGCAGAGCTCAACGATGCGATGGGCGACTTCTACGGCGCGGGCGCGGAGGTCGACAATGTCACCCTCGTCCTCAACGTGACCGAGTCCTGCACCACCGAGCCGGGCGGCGACGATAACGGCGGTGGCGATAACGACGGTGACGGCGATGACAACAACGGCGGCGGAATCTTCGGCTCGCTCGGCACCATCTTCGGATCACTTGGATTCTGACGCCTGACGAATGACGTAACGCGCTTTTCCGCGCGAATTAGAACGGCCTCCGAATGAGGAGTGGACTCGAAAGAGGATTCACCCCATTCGGAGGCCGATCCATATTGTCTTAACACCCGTCGATCGACGATTCCGACCGGCAATTTCGCTATGGATTCATGGCCGCCGATGAAGTACTCTCATTAGGCAAACCTCACCAGCATGGAGAATCAATGGAGACCACAATTCCCGCCCCCCTGTCCGCCGCGCTTCACGATTCCACGATGGACGCACATGAGCGCGCCGAGACAGCCACCTTCATCACGCGATTGATGGGCGGGGAAGGCTCGCCGGTCGGCCTGGTGGCCCTCCTTCGGCAGTCGCTGCCCGTTTATGAGGCACTGGAGAACGCGTGCCGAGACGTCGGCCCAGATCCAAGAATCACACCGATTCTCGATTCTCGGCTCGACCGCACGGCGGCGCTGCGAGCTGACCTTGAGTTCCATCGGGTCGAGGGCCGCACATTCGAGGCAATCGTGCCCGCCGTCGAGGACTACGTGACCGAACTGAGTGCATGCGCCGGCAACGCGGCCGCGCTGATAGGGCATCACTACGTCCGCTACCTCGGCGACCTGTCGGGCGGGCAGATCATCAAGACCATGGTCCGCCGCCACTACGGGCTCGAGGACGGACTGAGCTTCTATGAGTTCGACATCGATAAGCCCAAGGTCTACAAGGACAACTACCGCAGCGCGCTCAACTCGCTCCCGTTGAGCGACGAGGACCGACAGGAGGCGCTCGACGCCGCCACCCGCGCCTTCGACCTCAATCACCGGATCTTCCTCGACCTGGAGGCCGCCGGCGTCAAGTGACGCTTCGCGAGGCAACGCCCCGGGTCCGGTGAGC
>NZ_JBSHML010000020.1:0-80636 GCF_053645335.1 Dietzia sp. NPDC055340
GACGAGTTGCCCATCGAGCAGGTCGCCAAGCGCTGGATCGTCGCCTCCGACCCCGACGACGCGGTCGAGCAGGTCAAGCAGTACGTCGACGCCGGTCTGAACCACCTGGTCTTCCACGCCCCCGGCCACGACCAGAAGCGCTTCCTGGACCTGTTCAAGACCGATCTCGAACCGCGATTGAGGAACCTGGCATGAGCGAAGAGAACGAACTACCCGGCCCGGTGTCGGCCGACCTCGCCGGCCTCGAGGGCATCCTCGGCGGCAAGGCCTCCGTCCGCGTCCTGCGCTATCCGCACGAGACCGAGCCGGATGAGGAGGGGAACACCACCGAGTGGCACTGCGACATCGTCGTCGTCGACGACATGCCCGCCCCCGGCTTCTCCACCTACGCCACCATCGGCGCGCGCGAGCTCCCCACCAACGTCACCACGCCCGAGGGGCGACAGATCCGCAGTGAGTTCGTCACCGTCGGTCGCACCGAGCACCGCGCCATGGCCGACGTGCTCGACGCCTGCGCGCTTGCCGTCGCCACCGGCTCCATCCACGTCGCCCCCGGCGCGGTGATCCCCAACGCCGTGGGACTCGTCGACTCCGGGCGACGCTGCGAGCACCTCGTCCTGTCCCCGCCGTTCCTGTGGCCCGACCTCGAGGTGGTGGACGAGTCCGGCGGCTCCGACGGCACCGGGCCGCTCCTCACCCGGCTGCAGGCCGTGCCCATCACCACCGCCGAGATGTCCGCGATCGTGAAGGAGGGTGCCGACGCGCTGTTCGAGAAACTCGACACCGCGGACGCCGACGTCACCAACCCCGACCGGCCCAGCGTCGTCTGACGAGGCGACGGGCATGAGCGCCGCGCTGGTGCGCGTCGTCGACACCCTCGCCGGGCGCCTCGTGGTGGAGGCCACCGCGCGGGGCATCGTGCGGATCGACCGCGTCGGGTCGGACGTGGTGGTGGGGGACGACGACGACAACGCCGGCCGACCCTCCACCGACCCGGCGGCGGACCATCTCGCCCGCCTGGCCGAGCACCTCGACGGCTACCTCGCCGGGACCCGGCGCGATATCGATGTCCCGCTGGACCTCGAGGCCGCCGGGGTTCACGACGAGTTCTCCCGCGAGGTGTACCGGGAGATCCAGCACATCCCGTACGGCGAAACCAGCACGTATGGGCAGATCAGCGTGGACGCCGGGCGCCCGCGGAATGCGCGTCGCGTCGGGCGGTTGTGCAGCCTTGTGCCCGCGCAGTTCCTCATCCCCGTGCACCGCGTCATCCGCGCCGACGGCGGGCTCGGCGCCTGCCCCGAGCACCGGTTGCAACTCCTCGAACACGAACGGCGCAACCTCCACGCGGGCCGGCCCGTCGCGTTCCCGCGGGGCTATAGCGACTAGCGGCGTGGCCAAGAGCAATGCTGTGCCTACGGGACTCCCGGCAAATCTGATGCTCTGCCGGGGTGGACCCGTTAGCGGTGTGACACCCGCCGCGGTGTGGTTACGGTGGCCCCAACGCACGGGCCCGCCCGCCGTCCACAACGCACAGGGGAGCACATGACCGTCGGATCAGTGACCAACGCGCCGCGCACGCAGAGCGCCGCCGACAGATTCCTGCAGGTCCGAGGCCTGACCGACCTGCTCGCCTCGCGGCTGAGCGCGGAAGACCAGGTGCCGCAGTCCATGACCGCGGCCAGCCCCGCCGCCTGGCACCGCGCCCACACCACCTGGTTCTTCGAGGAGTTCGTACTCGGCCGCGTGCCCGGCTACGAGTCGCCCGAACCGATCTTCCGGTTCCTGTTCAACTCGTACTACGAGGCCGTCGGCCCGCGGCAGCCCCGGCCCGAGCGTGGGCTCATCACCCGCCCGTCGGTGGCCGAGATCGGCGACTTCCGGGCGCGCATCGACGAAGCCGTCGTGGACGCCCTCGAGGCCGGTCGTATCGACGAGCGCGGGCTCGAACTGCTCGAACTGGGGTGCCACCACGAGCAGCAGCACCAGGAGCTGTTGCTCATGGACATCAAGCACCTGTTCTCCCACAACCCGGCCGATCCCGTTTATGTGGCCCGGGACGTCGACCCCGCAACCGCGACGCCGGGGGAGACGGACTGGCTCGTCGTCGTCGAGGGCGTCGCCCAGATCGGTGCCGAGGGCGACGGCACCACCCGCGTCGGCACCCATCCTCACGGCGGCACCCATCCCGCCAGCGCCGCCGCTGCCGGCGGCTTCTCCTACGACAACGAACGGCCCCGTCACCGGGTGTGGATCCCCGGCGGCGAGGTCGCCACCAGGCAGGTCACCGTCGGCGAGTGGAAGCAGTTCATGGCCGACGGCGGGTACTCCCGCCCCGAACTGTGGCTCTCCGACGGCTGGGCCACCGTGCAGGCCGAGGACTGGGACGCGCCCGGCTACTGGCGGCGCGAGGCCGAGGACGGGTCGGACCGGCCACCCGGAGCCGCCGGCCAGGTCGACACCGAGTGGACCACCTTCACCCTCAGTGGACGGCGGCCGGTCGTCGACGCCGAGCCGGTGGTGCACGTGTCGTTCTACGAGGCCGACGCCTACGCGCGCTGGGCCGGGGCGCGGCTGCCCACCGAGTTCGAATGGGAGACCGCTACCGTCGGCTGGGAGGTGCGCGACGAGCTCGACCCGGCGCGCTGCCACCCGCGACCCGTGACCGAGCGCACGATCGGCGGCGTGTGGGAGTGGACGTCCAGCGCCTACCTGCCGTATCCGGGGTTCGTCACCGAGGAGGGCGCGGCCGGCGAGTACAACGGCAAGTTCATGTCCGACCAGCACGTCCTGCGCGGCGGGAGCGCGCTGACCCCGGCCGGCCACACGCGCCACACCTACCGCAACTTCTTCCCCGCCGCGTCGCGCTGGGCTGCGGCCGGCCTGAGGCTCGCGCGGTGACGCGGGCGCGTGAGGCCGGGAGGATGACGACGACGAAGCCCGTCGCCGACCCCGCGGACACCGCGGCCCTGGAGGCTGATCTGCTCGCGGGGTTCTTCGACGATCCGCCGACCGTGCCGCCGCGCTGGTTCTATGACGAGAAGGGCAGCGTGCTCTTCGATCGGATCACCCGGCTGGAGGAGTACTACCCCACGCGGGCGGAGGCGGAGATCCTGCGCGAGCGGGCGGCCGAGATCGTCAGCGACACCACCACCCTCGTCGAGCTGGGGGCCGGTACGTGCGAGAAGACGCGCGTGCTGCTGGACGTGCTGGCCGGCCGGGAGGGCGGCGCGACGTACGTGCCCGTGGACATCAGCACCGAGATGCTCGAGGACTCGGCGCGGTCGCTCGCCGCCGACTACCCGGGTCTGAGGGTCGAGCCGGTGGTCGGGGACTTCCTCGCGCTCGACGGGCCGTTGCCGGGGGAGCCAGGTGGGAGGCTGGTGCTGTTCCTCGGCGGTACCGTCGGCAACTTCACCGAGGCCCAGCGCGCCGAGTTCTTCGCCATGCTGCGCGGCGTCATGGATCCGGGCGATCGGTTTGCGGTGGGCTTCGACCTGGTCAAGAAGCCGGAGAGATTGGTCGACGCGTATGACGACGCCGACGGCCTCACCGCCGAGTTCAACCTCAACATGCTCGACGTGATCGCCGCGACCGTGCCCTGCGAGGGGCTCGATCCCCGCGACTTCCGCCACGAGGCCGTGTGGAACGAGCGCGAGAGCCGGATCGAAATGTGGCTGCGGGCCGTCCGCGACGTGCGGATCGAGTTCCCCGGTCTCGGGCTCGCGCGGACATTGGCGGCCGGGGAGGGCATCCGCACCGAGATCGCACGGAAGTTCGGGGCGAGAGGTCTGGTCGAGGAACTCTCCGGGCTCGGGTTCGGTCGCCCGAGTGTCTGGACCGACCCCGCGGGCGATTTCGGGGTGGGCGTGGTCGTCGTCGACTAGGTGCTGGCTTCGCGCACACCCGCACTGAACTGCGGTTCTCCCCGCGGCGGCGAGGTGGTGTCGTACCCGCGGCGTAGGTTGTGGGCGTTCGGATCGCTGTGACCTCAGGCGGTTCCGGCATGTCATGCTGGGCGTCGACACCTCGTCGCCCGCACCGCTGTCGGCGCTGTGTCGCCGGCCCCGTCGTGCCACCTGCTGCGACGGCTGTCGAAGGGGGTACTCCATGACGTCTCCGGACAAACCTGATCCCGGCGAGCCGGATCGCCCCGATAGCCCAGATCGCTTTGATCGAGCCGAGCGCTCCGAGCGCTCCGATCGCTCCGATCGACCCGATCGGCTTGATGGCCTCGGCCGTACCTCCCCCGGGCACAACCTGCACACGACCTACGGGCACCCCGGCCCGGGCGAGGCGCCGGGGCTGGCGCGCGAGCTTCTCGCTGAGGCCCAGAACCTCGAGGAGGTGATCGAGGACGTCGGGCGGGACGTCCTGGCCATCGCCCAGAGGATCAGTAGGGCCACCGACCGGCGTAGAGCGGCGCTGTACGCACCGGCGCTCCTGGCGGGCCGGGACGTGCTGGACTCGTTCCTGGAGGACCTGACGGCCATCGCCGACTGCGTCGAGGCGCTGTCCACCGCGCTCGGGCCGCTGACCGATGACGATGAGCCGGACGCCGCGGACGCCCGCATCGCGCTGAGCGCCGTCCGCTGCATCGTGAAGACGGCCGGCGACCAGGGGCGCGAGCATGCGCACATCGGCCGGCTCGCGACCGAGCGGGTCAGCGATTTCGCCGAGTTCGAGATGCTCTACCAGCAGATGATGCGAGACCTGGGGCGGCGGGATCTCGCGGCGGTCGACGCGCGGATGCCGCGGTTCGCGGAGGTGGAACGGAATCTGGTGACGAAGCGGGCCTCGGCGATGTTCGTGGACGTGCGGCGCCGGCGGGAGGAGCTGGGCGTAGTCGGGCGTGAAGACCGGGGCGACGACGACAACGACTTCATCATCTGACCTGCACTGATCGCGCTGGCGATGAGGTCGTGTCGTACGTGTGTTCTAGGTTGTGGGGCATGACACAGGGAGTGCGGGACACCAGCGGGCCGGGCGCCGTCATGGCCCCGTTGGACGACGTACTCGCGTTCCTGGAGGCCTCCATCGAGACGCTGTGTGCCGTGGACTGGGCGGGCTACGACGCCGACCAGTTGGCGGATGCGGTGACGCGGACCGAGATCGTGGCCAGGCGGCTCGAGTCGGCGGGGTCGCGGGCCACGGCCGAGTTGGCCGGGTTGCACCAGCAGAAGGGGCGCAGCCCGGGCGGAATGGCCGCGCTGCTCGCCGCGAAGCTGGGGCTCGCTCGGGGGACGGTGCACGGCCGGATCGAGGCCGGAGGTCGGCAGGCCACGCCGGCCGGACGGGCGGCCGCGCGTGGAGTGATCTCGTGCGAGCACGAACGGATCATCGCCAAGGCGGTCGCCGGGCTGCCCGGGAAGATGGGCGGCGCGGCCAAGACCAGGTTCGCCGAGGAGCTCACGCACTTCGCGCGCACCGCTGCGCCTGCTGATCTACGGGCCGAGGCCGCCCGCCGGCTCGCGGAGCTGTGCCCCGATCGCGGAAAGGACCGCGAGAAGCACCAGGAGCGTCAGCGCTCGGCGCGGCTGGGTGCGGTGCGGTCGGACGGCACCAGCATGCTGACCATGACCCTCACCCCGCGGGGGCGGGCCCTGGTGGAGCGGGCGCTGTGCGACTTCGGCGGGCCCGGCGGGGCGGTGGGCTGCGAGCCGGGCTCGGACGAACGGGCTCCCGAGCAGCGTGCCCACGACGCGCTTGTGCATCAGTGGGCCCTGGGCTCGACCGTCGACCCGGCCCGGCCCAAGGGCATCGCGACGATTGTGATCCGGCTGACGCCCGAGCAACTCGAGGATCCCCACGCGCTCGTCCGCACCGACTCCGGCACCCAGCTCAGCGTGCGCCAGGCCGTCTCGATGGCCGGCGGCATGCCGTGGTTCGTCTCCGTGCTGCGTGACGGCCGCGAGGAGCTGCATCGCATCGACGTGGACGCCCACCCCGGGCGCAGGCTGGCCTCGGCCATCCAGAGGTTGGTCCTCTACGCCGCCCACGGGGGGTGCACCTTCCCGGGTTGCACGGTCCCGGCGAGGCGAAGCCAGTTCCACCACGTGCTCGAATGGTCCAGAGGTGGGCCGACGACCATCGCCAACGGTGCACTCGGATGTCATGTCCACCACGGGTTCGTCGGCGGTGGTCCGTCCAGTTGGAAAACCATCGCGAACCCGGACAGTCCCGGCCGCTGTACCTGGCTGCCACCCGGCACCGATCGACTCACCGCCGCCTGATCCGCGTCTCCGCGGCGGTCACACCTGGTGATTCCCCGTTCGTCGGGTGTGCTTGTGTGGTAGTCCGAGCGGTACAAGGTGTGGGAGTTCGCGAGCGCTGACACAATGCCCTCGTGCCCGAATCCAGCAAGTCCGATTCCCGCCCGACCGCATCGACCGACGCCGACGCGCCCGACCAGGACGCCGCGGCACTCATGATCCCCGCCCAGTCGAGCGCGGCGCCGCTCTCGTCGTCGGCGGTGTTCGTCGCCGCTCCCGAGGGTGACACCGGTAAGTCCACCGTCGCGCTGGGGCTGCTGCGCATCCTCGCCGGCACCGTGCAGCGCGTCGGTGTCTTCCGCCCGGTCACCGTCGCGCCCCGCGCCAACGGTGAGGAGCCGACCCGGGACCGGATTCTCGAGATGCTGCTCCAGCACACCACCGTCGATCTCGACTACGAGGACTGCATCGGCGTCACCAACGCGCGCGTCCACGAGGACCGCGACGCGGCGCTCACCGAGGTCGTCGACCGGTATCAGGTGGTGGCCCGCGAATGTGACGTCGTGGTGATCCTCGGAACCGACTACACGGGAGTGCCCAGTCCTGCCGAGTTCGATTTCAACGCGACCCTCGCGGTGAATCTCGGCGCCCCCGTCCTGCTGGTCCTCCGCGCTTCGGGTCGCGAGCCGGAGGAGATCGCCACCAACGCCCGCCTCACGCTCGATCAGCTCCGGGCCGACCATGCCCACCCGATCGGCGTGGTCGCCAATCGGTGCGATGTCGACGATCTCGAGGCGATCCAGTCCGAGCTCGACTCTCTCGACGTGCCCGCCTGGACTCTTCCGAACCTGCCCTTCCTCACGGCGCCCACGATGGGTGAGCTCATGGAGGCGGTGGGCGGCTCGCTGTACTCGGGCGATCCCGCGCTGCTGGACCGCGAGGTCATGGCGGTGATGGTCGGCGGCATGACCGGTGACCGGATTCTCGAGCGTCTCGTCGACGGCATGGTGGTGATCGTCCCCGCCGACCGCACGGATGCGGTGCTGGCGATCATGGGCGCGCACGCGGCCGAGGGCTTCCCCGCGCTGGCGGGGATGATCTGGAACGGCGGGCTCCGGCCGAACGAGGCCATGGATCGGCTGGTCCACGGCATGCGGTCGACGCTGCCCATCGTCTGCACCGAACACGGCACCTACGACACCGCGCGCCTCGCCGCGGACACCCAGGGCCGCGTCTACTCCGGTTCGGGCCGCAAGGTCGAGACGGCGCTGAGTCTGATGGAGAAGCACGTCGACACTGAGGAGTTGCTCGCCCGCCTGCGCGTCGACACCCCCGACGTGATGACGCCGCAGATGTTCGAGCACCAGCTCCTCGAGCGTGCGCGTGCCGATCGTCGTCACATCGTTCTTCCCGAGGGCGACGACGACCGCATCCTCCACGCGGCCGGCCGTCTGCTCCGTCGTGACGTGGCCGACCTGACGATTCTCGGAGATGTGGACGCCATCCGGCGCCGCGCCGACGAGTTGGGCATCAACCTGTCGGGGGCGCAGCTCCTCGACCCGCGCACGAGCGAGCACGCTGAGAAGTTCGCGGTCGAGTACGCCGAGCTGCGCAAGCACAAGGGCATGACGATGGACGTGGCCCGCGACCGCATTCTCGACATCTCCTACTTCGCCACGATGATGGTCCACACCGGGCTCGCCGACGGCATGGTCTCGGGCGCCGCCCACACCACCGCGCACACCATCCGTCCGGCGCTGGAGATCATCCGCACCCGCCCGGGCGTCAAGACCGTGTCGAGCGTGTTCCTCATGTGCCTGTCGGATCACGTGCTGGCCTTCGGCGACTGCGCGGTCGTGCCCGATCCGACGGCCGAGCAGCTCGCCGACATCGCGCTGTCGTCGGCGGAGACGGCGTCCCGGTTCGGGATCGATCCCCGGGTCGCGCTGCTCTCGTACTCCACCGGTGATTCCGGCAGCGGTGCCGACGTGGACAAGGTCCGTGACGCCACCGCCATCGTGCGCTCGCGTATCGCGGAGGCCGCGGCCGACGGTGACTCCGCGGCCGACGGCGAACCAGCCACCGACTCGGACCCCGGCTCCGAACCCGCCACCGACCCGGACGCCAGCTCCGACCCCGCCACCGACCCGGACGCCAGCTCCGACCCCGCCGCTGCCGCGATCGCCGCGGCGGGCGACTCGTCCGCCTCCGCGGCCGACCTCCTCGTGGACGGTCCATTGCAGTTCGACGCGGCCATCGACCCGACCGTCGCCAGGAAGAAGATGCCGGACTCCCCGGTCGCGGGCCGCGCCACGGTTCTGGTTTTTCCGGACCTCAACACCGGTAACAACACCTACAAGGCCGTACAGCGTACGGCGGGCGCGGTGGCGATCGGCCCGGTCCTGCAGGGCCTGCGCAAGCCGATCAACGACCTGTCCCGCGGCGCGCTGGTCGAGGACATCGTCAACACGGTCGCCATCACGGCAGTCCAGGCCCAGGGCGTCGCCGAGAACCCCGCCCCCTCCGGTGACACCTCCTCCGGCCCCGCCGACAAGAACGGAAGCCGCTCATGACCCGCGTGCTCGTCATCAACTCCGGATCGTCCTCGCTCAAGCTGCAGATCCTCGACACCGCCGGGGAAGACGAGCTCGCGTGGGCGTTGGTCGAGCGGATCGGTGAGCCGACCGGCTCCCTCACGGTTCGCCGCACCGCGATGACCGGGGAGTCGGCCGACGAGCGCACCGCCGAGGGGGCGTTCCCGGACCACACCGCCGCCCTCGGCCGCGTCCTCGAGCTCGCCGGGGAGTTGCACGTCCACCCCACGGACCTGGGCGTCGAGGCGATCGGCCACCGCGTGGTCCACGGCGGGCCGGAGTTCCACCAGCCGGTCCTCGTGACCCCCGAGGTCGAGGCGGACATCGAGAAGCTCGAGCTCCTCGCCCCGCTTCACAATCCGGCCAACCTGCGTGGCATCCGCGTCGCCCGAGAGCTGCTCCCGGGCCTGCCGCACGTGGCGGTGTTCGACACCGGCTTCTTCCACACCCTGCCGGCCGCCGCCCACACGTACGCGATCGATCGCGAGACCTCCCGCCGCTGGGACCTGCGCCGCTACGGCTTCCACGGCACCAGCCACGAGTTCGTCTCCCGTCGGACGGCCGCCGTCCTCGACCGTCCCTACGACGAGCTCAACCAGATCGTCCTCCACCTCGGTAACGGCGCCTCGGCGTCGGCGATCGCTGCGGGCCGCGCCGTCGACACCTCCATGGGCCTGACGCCGCTGGAGGGCCTGGTCATGGGCACCCGCCCCGGCGACCTGGACCCGGGCCTGATCATCCACCTGATCCGGGACCGCGGGATGTCGCCGGGCGATGTCTCGACCCTGCTCAACCGCCAGTCCGGGTTGGAGGGCCTGTCGGGCGCGCGTGATTTCCGCGAGCTGCTCTCCCGTGTCGACGACAACGACGACGACGCCGTCCTCGCCTACGACGTGGTGATCCATCGCCTGCGCCGCTATATCGGCGGCTACTGGGCGGTGCTCGGTCAGGTCGACGCGATCACGTTCACGGCCGGCGTCGGCGAGAACGTCGCCCGGCTCCGCGCGGACGCGCTGTCCACGATGGGGGACTGGGGGGTGCAGATCGACGCGGAGGCCAACGAGAACGGTTCCGGCGAACGCCTCATCTCGGCTCCGGACAGCCGCGTGAAGGTGCTCGTCGTTCCCACTGACGAGGAGCTGGCGATCGCCCGCGCCTGCGACGACGTCCTCGGCCTCGGCCCCGACGCCTGACACCCTGGCCTGACCCGCCGACCTGGCCCCGGCCAGGTCGGCCCGTCGAACGTCGACACGTCCGAGGGCTCTAGAACAGGGTGCGCGGCCGGATGCTGTTGGCCTGATCCACCAGCCGGAACCGCTGCTGGCGGGTCTCGGTGGACCTGGCGAGCGTGCGCAGCACGGTCTCGGCGCCGCTGCGCAGCCCGAAGTCGGTGAACGGCACCCCCCGCATGAGCGGCGACGGCGACGGCTCGTTACCCGGCAGTTTGGTCCAGTCCAAGGCCGTGGTGAGCACGGTGAGCCGGATCTGGAAGGCGCGGTGCTCGCCGGCGGGCAGCGAGTTGACCCGCCGGGCGGCTTCGCGGAGGTGCGATTCCTCGGTCTCCTCCAGCGGCCGTCCCTGGCACAGCAACAGGATCGAGGTCAGGCTGGCCAGTGAGGAATAGCGGGAGCTGGGCGAGACCCGGTCGAGTTCGGCGATGGCGGCCGCGACCTCGCCGCGTCGCTGCAGTTGCCGGGCCAGGCCGAATGCGGAGCTGATCACCGAGCGATCCACCGACCACACGGTTCGGTAGAAGTGCTCGCTGGAGCGGGCCCAGCGGTTGCGGTCGCTCTCGGGGCACACGTCGAGGATCAGCTCGGCGGTCGCGGCCAGTGCGAGCTTGGGGCCGTTCTCGCCCGGCATGGCGGTCAGCACCTGTTGGAACTTCGGGTAGGCCCCCACCGGGTTGCCCTTGAGGAGGTCGATCACCCCGACGTACCAGATCAGCCGCCATTCCGATGCCAGTCGGTCCGAGTTCGACTCCAGCAACGCCTCGGCGGCCGCGAGGTCCCCGCTGTCGAGGTAGGCGCGGGTGAGGGACATGATGACGCCCACGCTCTCCCGCGCCTCCGAATCTTCGGCGGAGTACAGCTCGAGCAGTGTGTCGATCCGCTGCTCGACGGAGGTGTACGAGGTGGCGGCGAGGATCCGGCTCGCGGGGTCGGTGGATTCCATGAGCGGCACGGGTAGGGCATCGACGAGCTCGGCCCCGGTGAGGGTCGTGTCGCGGGCGTGGCCGTCGACGAGGAAGTCGGTCGGCTCGACGGTGAACAAAGTGCCGAACGTCGATCGCTGGGGCGAGAACACCTGCGAGAACGCAGGGTGCGGAACCCCGGTACGCAGCGCCAACACCTCGCGCAGCACGCCCATGAGCTGCCCGGCCATGCCGGTCGCGCTGCGGAACCGCATGGTGGGGTCGTCGTTGGTGGAGCGCAGCAGGAACCGGTACAGGGAGTCGTACCGGCTGAAGACGGGCTCTTCGACGGGGGAGGGGATGCCGTGCGCGTACCGGCCGTCCACCACGGGCAGTCTCACGATCAGCGACGCCAGGGTGCGGCCGACGGTGTAGAGGTCGGAGGCGATCGTGGGGCCGGTCTCGGGGATCTCGGGCGCCTGGAAGCCGGGGGTGCCGTAGATGTGACCGTAGTCGCCGACACCGGAGACGGCACCCATGTCGATCAGCTTCACGTGATCCTCGGTGAGCATGATGTTCTCGGGCTTGAGGTCGTTGTAGACCAGCCCCACCGAGTGCAGGTACGAGAGGGCCTGGAGGACCTCGAGCACGTACGCGATGGCCTTCTCGACCGGCAGCACCCGCCCGGGCGCGGACCGCCGAACGTCCCGCAGGCTGGGGCCGCCGACGTACTCCATGACGATGTAGCCGCCGTGGGAGGGTGAGGTGGCCCAGTCGTCGTGGATGAAGTTGTAGATTCGCACGATCGACGGGTGGGACAGCTCGGCGAGGATCTCCCGCTCGGCGACGGCCACCTCCTGCGCCTCGGCCTGATCGGCGTGGAGCAGGCCCTTGAGGACGACCCACCGGTCGGAGACGTTGTGGTCGACCGCGAGGTAGATCCAGCCCATCCCGCCGTGTGCGAGCGCGCCGCGGACTTCGTACTGGTCGGCCACCAGGTCGCCGTAGCGCAGCTCGGGGCGGGGGAGACGACCGTTCGAGGCAACGCATTCGGCTTCGATCTCTTCGGGCGTGAGCATGGCCGAGGTGGGGTCCACCGGGATGATGTACGGCAGGTCGACCAGACCCTCGGCGGCCAGACTGGGCTTGTCCTCCGGCTTGTCGGGGTGGCGCAGCCGGAAGGGGCCGGTGCTCGACCGCTCGCCGGGGCTGGTGTCGGTCGTGCGGCTCGACGACGCCGGGCCGGGCACGGCTTCGGTGAGGGGCTCGGGGTCGTCGTCCTCGTGCCGGCGGCCGGGGTCGGTGTCCCCGAGGAAGCCGGTCATGGAGACCGCGCCCGTGACGTCCACGGTGCCGGTCGAGGGCATCGCGCCGGTGTGTTCCATCCCGCCGGTGGACGGCATCCACCCGGTCGCCTCCATCGCGCCGGTGTGTTCCATCCCCCCGGTGGACGGCATCCCACCGGTCGACGCCATTCCGCCCGACGCCCCGGCGCCCCCGGTCGCCGCTGTGCCCCCCGTGGCCTCGACGGAGCCGGTCACGGTGACGGCCTCCGTGTGCATCGTGGCCTGTGTGCCGACGCTGGGCTCGTCGCCCTCAGGCCCCTCATCCCACTTGCGGTAGCTCATTGCTGCGGCTCCGGGAGGTAGGTCGGCGCCGGCATGCCGGGGCTCGAGCCCAGGCCGGAGAGCCACGTCGAGTACATGCGGTTCCACGTGCCGTCGGCGCGGATCCGCGCGAGGGTCGAGTTGACCTGCCGGACCAGCCCGTCGGTGTTGTGGCTCGGCGTCGACTTGGCGATCCCCACCCCGTACGGCTCGGCCGCGAGCTGCGGGCCCACGATCTCCAGGTACGGGTCCTGGGCGGTGATGCCCACGAGGATCGCGTCGTCGGTGGTGATGGCGTCGACCTGGTTCTGTTGGATCGCCACCAGGCAGTCCGCCCACGTGTTGACCGACAGCACCGTGATCCGGTCCAGCTCCGCCCACAGCCGCGCGGCGGACGTGGTCCCGGAGGCCACGCAGACGCGCTTGCCCTCGAGATCCTCGAGGTCCTCGATCCCGGACCCGCGCACCGCCAACACCCGCTGATAGGCCTGGTAGTACGGGGCGGAGAAGGCCACCTGCTCTCGCCGCTCACACGTGATGGACATCGACCGGATGACCAGATCCACCTGGTTGTCCTCGAGCGCCTCGATGCGGTTCGCCGACGTCAGCGACCGGAACTCCACCTGGTCGGGATTGCCGAAGATGTCGTCGGCGATCTCGCGCGCCAGGTCCACGTCGAAGCCGGTCAGCTCGCCGGTGGCGGGGTCGCGGAAGGAGAACAGATTGGATCCCTGGTCCAGGCCCACGATGAGCCGCCCGCGCTCGATGATCTTGGGGACGCGTTCCTCCGGGTCGGCGTCGTCGGGCCGCAGGCTGGCGAGGGGATTACAGGAGTCGTCCTCCGCCGGCAGCTCACCCGGGATTCCGGTGCTGATCACGGCCCCCGCGGGCAGCGGCATCACCGCGTCGACCTCGGGGATCCCCGCGTCGGCCGAGTCGATCGACGTCGAGTCCGCGGGGGCGTCGGGGAGGCCGCCCTCGTCGTCGTCGACACCACAGGCGCTCGTCACCGCCAGCGCCGCCACCAGCGCACTCCCGACCAGCCCCCGCACGGCGCGGCCCACCACGACGCGGCCCCGCGCCGCGCCGCCCAACACATCGCCAACCCGCACCGCGCCGCCCCGCACTGCGCCGGCCCGCACCCCACCCCGCCGACTCACAGGTACTCCCTGATCCGCGGCGCGACCCCCACCACGACCGCGAACGCGGCGAGCGTGGACAGCGCCATGATGAGATCCGGCCCGGCCGACGACGTGCGGCGCGCCTTGTCGATCCGGGTGCGCAGCGTCTCCCGCGCCTCCTCGATGGCCTCCTGCATCGACTGGTCGAACTCGTCGAACGCCGCGCCCGAGTCGCCGGCCTCCTGCCCGGACGAGATGCTGATCGCGCCCTGGTAGTCGCCCTGCTGGTACAGCGAGTCGGCCCGGTTCTGCGCGGCCACCCACTGGTCGAGGAACTCGATCGCCGCGGTGACCGCACCGTTCTCGTCGAGGCTGATGTCAGTGCCGCCGCCGGGCTCGTCGTCGCCCAAATAGACCGTGAGCGTGTCCCGCACACCGCCCAGCGTGGCGGCGCGTTCGGCGGCCGAGCCCTCAGGATCGGTGCGCCGCACCAGGTTGAGCGTCTCCTGCGCGCGCACCTTCTGCGCGTTGATCCGCTGCCGGGTCAGCTCGTTCATCGGCGCCGCCCCCTCGGACAGCCCGCGCGCGTTGTCGTTCGCGGCGAGGAACCCGGCGATCATCGTCAGCAGCATCGTCGCCACCATGAGCAGCGACGCGAGCGCCAGCGCCGGATTGATCCGCCGCCCGGTGAGCCGCCACAGCCACTGCTGCAGCACCACCAGCACGGTGATCGCCAGCCCCAGCAGGAAGAACGACCCCCACGGCGGCGATGACCACTCCCGGTCCGACTCTCCCACGGATGTGGACTGCCGGTCGTACAGGTCGGCGGCGGCGGGCAGGATCGTGTCCTGCATCAGCGATGACGCCGACGCCAGGTACGCCGAGCCGACCGGATTGGCGACGCGGTTGTTGGTGCGCGCGGTCTCCACGAGCCCGGTGTAGGTGGCCAGCTGCGCGTTGATGTTGGCGAGTTGGTCGATGGATTCGGAGTCGGTGCGGTCGAGGCCCTGGGAGGCGGCGATGATCGCGGCCGACGAGGAGGCGATGGCCTGCAGGTAGCGGTCGCGCAGCTCGGCCGGCTCGATCCCGCCGGTGATGAACGCCGTGTTGGCCGCGGAGTCGGCGATGGTCAGCGAGCTGTACAGGGTCTGGGAGGCGTTGGCGACCGGCTCGACCTCCGCGAGCAGCGTCTCGTGGTGGCTCTGCCGCTGCGTGATGGTGCCGGACGCGACGATCCCGCCGGCCAGCACCGCGATGAGCGCCAGCACCGCGAACACCGACATCCGCCCCGGCGTGGTGAGCACGTCCGACCACATCCGGGCCGCACGCCGGCGCACGTGGCGGCGGGGTTGGACGAGCGTGGAGGACTCCGCTTCCGCGCCGGAACCGGTGCCGACGGGGTACTTGGCTCGGGGCAGGGTGGGGGCGCTCATCGCGTGGTTCACCTCCCCGGTCCCGGCCCGCCGGGACGCGGATCCGACGGGAGTGTGTCCCAGGTTAGTGAAGTGGCGGCGCCGCGTCGGGCAGACTGGTCGGCGAGTAGGCAAGGTCGCGCCCGAACAGTGGGGCGGGCAGCGCGCAGGAAGGTGGTCGGCCGGTGGTCGTGCAAGAGGGAGACGGCAACGGCTGGGTGGTGTCCGACGCGGGCGACCGCCGGTGGGGGCGCTTCGGCGCGGCCGGGTTGTTGCTGCGCGCCGCCGACCCCACCGACCCCGACATCCCGCTGGTGTTGCTGCAGCACCGCGCGGTGTGGACGGCGTCGGGCGACACGTGGGCGCTGCCGGGCGGCGCGCGGGATTCGCACGAGGACGCGGCCGTGGCCGCGCTGCGCGAGACCGAGGAGGAGGCGGAGATCCGCCCCGCCGACGTGGTGGTCCGCGCCGAGCGGGTGACCTCCCGGATGCCGGGCACGGTCTGGCACCGCCCGGGGCTGGACATGCGGCATGTGGCGCGGATGTTGAGCCGCCTGCGCCCGGATCAGAACCACCCGGAGTCCGACGACGACAACGCCACCACCGACACCCGGTCCACGTCCGGGGCCGCGGCGCAGGCCTCCTCCGGGCAACCCACGCGGGGCGGTCCACGGATCCCGCCGCTCGTGCAGATCTCCGAGGACCGGGTGGAGTGGACGTACACGACCGTCGTGGCGGATGCGCCCAGCGCGCTGGAGACGGTGCCGAACAACGAGAGCCTCGAGCTGCGCTGGGTGCCCGAGACACTGGTCTCGGAGTTGCCGCTGATGCCCGCGTTCGCCGCCGCCTGGGCGGACGGATTGCGCACCGAGCCGGTCGAGCTGGTCGTGGACGTGGCCAACGTGCTGGGCTCGCGGCCCAACGGCTGGTGGAAGGACCGCGCCGGCGCCACCGCCACACTTCTCGACGAGCTGGGGGCCGGAATGCCCCGCACGATCGAACTGCCGGCGGACGGCGACGCCCCCGTTCGCTTCGGCTGGGTGGCCCGCGCGCACGCCGTGATCGAGGGCGCCGCCCGTGCGGCCGAGCACTCCGGGCCGTTCGTCGTGCACCGCGCCACCGGCGAGGGCGACGACTCGATCGTCGGCCTGGCCACCGAGCTGGACGGCGGGCCCCGACGAGTGGTGGTCGTGACGGCCGATCGGGGACTGCGGGCCCGGTTGCCGGAGGGTGTTGTCGTCGTCGGGCCCCGCGCCCTGCTCGGCTGACCCGCGCCCGCTCACCCGCGCTCGTTCCACGCCGACAACCCACCGCCTGCGCCGCCCGTCGCGCGCCGCTCACCTGTCCGGGCCGTCGCCTCCCACCCCGATCCGAGGGCCGTCCGCGTCGCGCGCGTGCACACTGGTCGTCATGAGTCCGAGTCCCGAGATCCTCGTCGGCCCGCTGCTGCGGTACGTCGACGCCACCGATGCCACGGTGTGGGTCGAGGTGTCCGACCCGTGCAGGGTGACGATCCGTGCCGGCGGCGAGGAGGTCACCGAGGCGAGCTGGGGCGTGTTCGGGCATCACTTCGCGGTTCTGCACCTGCGGCAGCTGCGCGCGGGCGTCGAGACGCCGTACGAGCTGGAGCTCGACGGCCGGGCCGCCTGGCCGCTCGACCCCGACCGACCCAGCGTGATCCGCACGCCGCGCGCCGACGACACGGTGCGGCTGGCGTTCGGCTCGTGCCGGCGCGGCGAGAGCCAGACCCCGGCGGCGCTGCGCAAGATCGGCGCGGACGCGCTGGTGGCGCTGTCGCATCAGATGGCCCACACCGACCATGACAACTGGCCCGACGCGATGCTGCTGCTCGGCGACCAGGTGTACGCCGACATCCCCAGCCGTGAGATCGCCGAACGGCTGGCCGAGCGTAGGCGTGCGGGTGGCGGCCCACAGGCGGTGCGCGACTCGGCCGGGGCGGGCGGCGACCGCGACGTCTCCGGCGAGATCTGCGACTTCGAGGAGTACTCGTGGCTGTACCACGAGTCGTGGCGGGACCCGGACGTGCGCTGGCTACTGTCGACGGTGCCCAGCTGCATGATCCTCGACGATCACGACCTGCGCGACGACTGGAACTCCTCGCACTCGTGGCGCCGCGAGATGACCGCGCAGCCGTGGTGGCGCGACCGGGTGATCGGGGCGTTCGCCAGCTACTTCGTCTACCAACACCTCGGCAACCTGGCGCCGGACGAGCTCGACGAGAACTCCGTCTACCAGGCGATCAGGACGGCCGACTCGGACGCCGAGCGCGAGCGGATCCTGTCCGACTTCGCCGTGGCCGCCGACTGCGAGCGGGGCGCCTCCCAGTGGAGTTTCAAGCGCGACTTCGGCCGGGTGCGGGTCGTGATGCTCGACGTGCGCGCCTCCCGCCACCTCGAGCCCGGGGATCGCCGCGTGATGGACGACGGCGAGTGGGAGTGGACGCGCCGCGCCTGCCTGGACGCGGACGTGGACCATCTGGTGATCGGCTCGTCGTTGCCAGCGTTCATGCTGCCGGCGCTGCATCACGTGGAGGGTTGGAACGAGGTGACGGCGCGGGATCGGCCGAACAAGCCGGTCAGCGCGCGGGTCGGGGAGTGGATACGACTGACGGTCGACCTCGAGCACTGGGCCGCGTTCCGCAGCAGCTTCGACGACCTCGTCGGCCTGCTCACCGAGGTCGCGGCTCGCGAGGGCGGGCGCGCGCCGGCATCGATCCTCATGCTCGGCGGCGACGTCCACTGCTCCTACCTCGAGGAGATCGACCTCACCGCTCCGGCCGCGGCCGACTCGCCGACGCGTGTACACCAGCTGGTCATGTCGCCGTTCCGGAATCCGCTGCACCAGCCGATCCGCGTGGTGAACCGCCTGTCGGTGCGGGAGCCGGTGCCCGCGCTCACGCGCCGTCTGGCCCGAGCGGTCGGCGTGCGCGAACCCGCCGTGCGGTGGCGGGTGACGGATGGGGTGTGGTTCGACAACGGCGTCATGACCCTCGTCCTGCGCGGCCGTCGCGCGTCCGTGCAGGTCGACCACGCCGTCGTGGAGTGGCCCGCACGCGGCCTCGGGAAGCTGCTGACGCTGGTGCCGAACCTGGCGCCGGACTCGTGGGGCCGGCGCGGTGGCGGCGGGGCCGAGGGTGGCGAGCGCGGCGGTGGCGAGCGGGGCGGTGAGCGCGGCGGTGGCGCACCGCGGCAGGGCGGGACGAGCCCGAGGGCACGACGACAAGACGGCGATTCCCTCGAGCGCAAGCCACGTCAGGTGCTTCGTCGCACGGTGACCAAGGATCTCACCGGGTAGCGGAAGCGTTTCGCGCCCCGCCCGGGAACTGTGTCTGCATGGCTGCGAGAAGCGTCGGCGCCACGTTGAGGATCGAGGCGAATCTTCGCAGTGGTGCCAACAAGGTTTCGCCAGCGGCCAGCGGCCAGCGGCCGGGCGGTCCGGCGGGCTGCGGTCGTGGGCGGTCAGCCGAGGGCGTCGCGCAACCGGCGGGCGGCGGCAGTGGGGTCGGCGGCGTCGGTGATCGCGCGGACCACCACGGCCCGGCTCGCGCCCGCGGCCAGCACCTCGCCCAGGTTGTCGGAATCGATCCCGCCGATCGCGAACCACGGCTTCCCCGCCGCAGTCGCGCCCGCGACAATGCCTGCCTCCGCGCCAGCACCCACATCTGCACCCGCCCCCGCTCCAGGCTCCGCGCCCGCACGGCTGCCAAGCCCGGCGGCGTGCCGCACCAGCTCCAGCCCCGGAGCGTGCCGCCCCGGCTTGGTGGGCGTGGGCCAGACGGGCCCTGTGCAGAAGTAATCGAACAGCGGGTCCGCGGCGGCGGCGTCGACCTCGTCGGACGCATGGCAGGAGATGCCGAGAATCATGTCGTCGCCGATGATCCGGCGCGCCCATTCCTCCGGGAGGTCGTCCTGGCCGATGTGCAGGATGTCGGCGCCGGCGGCCGCGGCGATGTCGGCGCGATCGTTGACCGACAGCAGCGCGCCATGGGCGTCGCACACCTCGCGCATGACGGCCAGGGCCTGAAGCTCGTGCCCGGCCTCCAGCGGACCCTGCTCCCGTTCACCGGCCGAGTTCTTGTCCCGTAGCTGCACGAGGTCCACCCCGCCGGCCAGCGCGGCGGTGACGTCACGCCGCAGCGCCGGATACTCGCCCGTCCAGCCCTGTTCGCGGGCCTGCTCGTCGAGATGCCGTCGCGCGTCAATACAGAGGTAGAGGCGGGCATCGGCGAGGCGGGCGCGAAGGCTGACGGCGCGGGAGGTCATGGGCTCAACCGTAGGCCACGCCCCACTAGGCTGGCCGTCATGACCGCGCCCGACCCCATCGCCGACCCAGCGGCCGCCGAGGCCGTCCGCGAGGCCGCCGTCGACGCTGACGCCGGCACCGGCACCGGCGCCGCCCGTGTTGCGGTGATCGGCGGCTCGGTGATCGGCCTGGCCTGCGCCTGGACGATCGCCCGCTCGGGCCTGGCCTCCGAGGTCGTGGTCCACGAGCCCGACGACTCCGGCCCCGACGGCGTCCCCACCTCGGGAGCGGGATGGGTGGCTGGCGGGATGTTGGCCCCGTTCAGTGAGGCCTGGCCGGGCGAGGAGTCCGTCTTCGCGCTGGGTGTGGCCTCACTGCGCCGATGGCCGGAGATGCTGAGCGCACTGGAACCGCACACGCCGCCCGGCCCGCCGATCCGCAGTGCCACCCACACGCACATGCTCGCCGTGGACGACGCGGACGCGCGCGACCTGGACATGGCCATGTCGTGGGCGTTGGGCAACGACGTCGTCGTCGGGGGAATCAACGACGCCGACCTGCGGCGCGTCACCCGCCGCGAACTGCGCGAGGCCGAGCCCTCCCTGGCGCGCGTCGCGCGCGCCGCCTACCGGATGGACTCCGAGGGCGCCGTCGACAACCGGATCCTGCTCGCCGCGCTGACCCGGGCCTGCCGCGCAGAGGGGGTGACGTGGGTGCGCAAGGAGGTGACCTCGCTGGACGACGACATCGACGCCGACCGCGTCGTCCTGGCCGCGGGCTCCGGCTCCGCGGTTCTCGCCGGGCTGCCGATCCGGCCCGTCAAGGGGGAGGTCCTGCGGCTGCGGGCCAGGCCCGGCTGCGAGGACCCACCGCGGGGAGTTGTCCGGGCGTTCGTGCGGGGGCGGCCGCTGTACCTCGTGCCGCGCGACGGCGGACTCGTGGTGGGCGCCACGCAGTACGAGCACGGCGATGACCGGCAGGTCACCGTGGCCGGCGTGCGCGACCTGCTGGCCGACGCCGAGACGATCTTCCCCGGCATCGGCGAGTACGAACTGGCGGAGATGATCGCCGGGCTACGGCCCATGACGCCGGACAACCTGCCGATCCTCGGCGTCGACCCCGACGACCCGCGGCTCATCCACGCCACCGGGCACGGCCGCAACGGGATCGCACTGACCCCGATCACCGCGGCCACCGTGGCGGCAGAACTGCAGGGGGCGCCCGTCCCGGAGGCGGCGCGGGCGGCCCGGGCCGACAGGTTCCGCCGCGGGTGACTACCGTGGTGGACAGGCACTTGTCGTATCCAGGAGGCTTCATGATCGTCACCGTCAACGGTGAGGACCGCACGCTCACCGACGGCGCCACCGTCCGCACCCTGGTCACCGCGATGGACCTGCCCGACGATGGTGTGGCCATCGCTGTGAACGGCATGGTTGTGCCCGGCTCGAGCTGGGACGACACCCCGCTGGGCGCCGGCGCGGAGGTGGACATCCTCACGGCGGTCCAGGGTGGCTGACCCGGCCGGCTCCGCCGCAGTCTCCGCCGCAGGCTCCGGGTCGAGTTCCGTGTCGAGTTCGGTGGCGGGTTCCGTGGCCACCGCGCCGAGCGGGGCGTCCCTCGACTCGAACGTCGCCTCGCAGGTCGCCGCGGTGCTGGACTCGCCGCTGGTGATCGCGGGCGAGGAGATCAGCTCGCGGCTCATCACCGGCACGGGCGGGGCCGGAAACCAGGAGGTGTTGCGCGAGGCGCTCATCGCCTCCGGCACCGCGCTGACGACCGTCTCGATCCGTAAGGTCGACATGCGGCTGGGCGCCGGCGGGCCGGGCCTGCTGGGGATGCTGCGCGAGCTCGGCATACGCGCCCTACCCAACACGGCCGGCTGCCGGGGCGCGGCCGAGGCGGTCAAGACCGCCCGGTTGGCTCGCGAGGCGCTGGGCACCAATTGGGTCAAGCTCGAGGTGATCGCCGACGAGCGCACCCTGTTGCCGGATGCGATCGAACTCGTCGAGGCGGCGGAAGACCTGGTCGATGACGGTTTCGTCGTCCTGCCCTACACCACCGACGACCCCGTGCTCGCCCGCCGTCTCGAGGACGTGGGCTGCGCGGCGGTCATGCCGCTGGGCGCGCCGATCGGCACCGGGCTGGGCATCTCCAACCCGCACAACCTGGAGATGATCGTCGAGCGTGCCGGCGTGCCGGTGATCTGCGACGCCGGGATCGGCACCGCCTCCGATGCGGCCCTGGCCATGGAGCTCGGCTGCGACGGCGTCCTGCTGGCCACCGCCGTGACCCGGGCCGAGAACCCGCCGCTCATGGCCGCCGCGATGCGCGAGGCCGTCCGTGCCGGGCACGCCGCCAGGCTGGCCGGCCGCATCCCCAAGCGGTTCTGGGCGCAGGCCTCGAGCCCGCCGATCGACTGACGCTCCGGGCGGGGCCCGGCGTGCCCGGCGGGGTGGGTGCGTCGGCGCCGGTCAGCGAGGCCGGTCCACCGCCGGGGCGGGTGCGTCGGCGCCGGTCAGCGCTCCGGGCGCGGCACGCGTCGCACCCCGACGCCGCCCATCAGCGCCAGGCCGGTCACCCGGACGGTCGGCGCTCCGGGCGGGGCCTGCCGTACCGGCCGCGGGTCCTCCTTCCAGGTGCTTCGGTCCTCGGCGAACCCGCCCATCAGGCCGAACCCGTCCATCACGAGGTGGATGTCGTCGGGGACGATGATCTCGATCCCGCCCCACACGGCGAACGCGCGGATGGTGGTCTCCCGCGACTGCAGGTCGGCCTCCCGCAGGTCGATCGAGATGCCGCCCATGACCGCCACCGCGGTGTGGGAGTCGGCGATGGTCCACACGGCGGAGCGCTCGCATCCGCTCATCACCGCCACCGACGCGCTGGTGCCGGGCTGGCCGCTCACGCGGTTCGCGGGCATCCAGTCGTGGCGCGGCTCGGGGCGCACGTCGGACTCTGGAGCCGGTCGGGGGTCGAACTGCCGCCGGGCCGGCGAGAGGTCGACCGTCAGCTCAGCGAGGTCGGCCCGGAACAGTGCCCGGTAGGCCTGGGTGGTGCGTTCGTCGAACTCGGCGACGGTGAGCCGACCCTCGGAGAAGGCCTCCTGCAGGATCCGGGCGGTCTCGTGGCGCTCGGCATCCGAGGCCCGCACCGCGGGGATGTTCCGGCCGGGGTCCGAGGTGGCGTCGTCGTCCATGCTGAGAGTTTAGGCTCCGCAAGCCGGGCCGCGGGCCCGGTGCGCATCGGATACCCGTTCACTGCCACCGCCGTGCCCCGCGTCGAGAACCGCCGATCGGCGAGGAGAATGCAGCATAATAAGGACCGTGAACATTGCCACGAATCCTGTTCCGGGACCGCTGCGACGCCGCGTGCGCGGAACGAGATTCGTCCCGGTCGCGTCACTGGCTGTCCTCCTGACGAGCGGGTGCGTTGTCTCGGAGGTCACGCACACGCAGAACGGCGAGACCGTCACCGAGAGCGTGAGCGAGGCGCCGAACACCGAGGACATCGATCCGTGCGGACTGGATGAGTCGTTCCTGGTCGGACTCTCCTTGGATCCCGCCGACCTGGTTCGGGGTCGAGGGGCCAGTTCCTCGCCCACGTGCACCTGGGAGGAGGGCCCGTACAGCGAGACCAGTCTCTATTACTGGGTCGAGGGCCAGACCCCTGCGGACCCGGCGAACGAGGTCACAACCCTGGACAACGGCCAAGAAGTCGAGGTCTTCTACGATTCGCCGGGCATGGCGAGGTACATCCTGCGGAACGACGACCTGACGTTGAATGTCAACTACTCGGCCCCCGCATCCCTCGAGCCCACGGCGCCCGAGGGAGTGGCCGCGGTGATGGACCAACTCCTGTTGATGTACGGCGGTTGATGAAGGGCGGCTCCCTGTCACGCCGCCGGGGCAGGCACACTGGACCCCATGATCGAGGTACGGAATCTCACCAAACGCTTCGGCGCGGCCACCGCCGTCGACGACCTCTCCTTCTCGGTGCGACCAGGTGTCGTCACCGGATTCCTCGGCCCGAACGGGGCCGGAAAGTCCACGACGATGCGCATGATCGTCGGTCTTGACACTCCTACTTCAGGGGAAGCGCTGGTCAACGGTGTCTCGTTCCGGGAGCTGGACGCTCCCGCGCGGACGGTGGGCTGTCTGCTCGACGCGTCCTGGACCCACGCCAACCGTTCCGCCGGCTCACATCTGAAGATGATCGCCGCGGCGGCGGACATTCCCGTCTCGCGAGTCGACGAGGTGCTGACCCTGGTCGGTCTGGCCGACGTCGCCGGTCGCAAGGTCGGCGGTTACTCACTGGGTATGCGCCAGCGCCTGGGCCTGGCCACGGCCATGCTCGGCGATCCCGAGATCCTCATGTTCGACGAGCCAGTCAACGGCCTGGACCCGGAGGGCATCCTCTGGATCCGCCGGTTCATGCACGCCCGCGCGGCGGAGGGCCGCACGGTGCTGGTGTCCTCGCATCTGCTGTCGGAGATGGCGCAGACCGCTCAGGACCTCGTGGTGATCGGCCGCGGTCAGCTGCGCGCCCAGACGTCGGTCGAGGAGTTCCTCTCGCAGGCGAGTTCGGCGGTCGTTCTCCGTACCCCGCACGTCGACGAGTTCGCCTCGGCGGCGCGCGAGGAGGGGATCAATGCCAACTTCGACGCGCAGCAGGGCGTGTTCCTGATCGACGGCCAGAGCGCCCGCCAGGTGGGCGATCTCGCCGCCAGCCTGGGAATCACGATCCACGAACTACACGAGAAGCGGGCGTCGCTGGAGGAGGCCTTCATGGCCCTCACCGACCAGGACGTCGAGTACCACGGTCAGGAGTCCGCCCGATGAACCTTCTCAAGTCCGAGTGGATCAAGGTCACCACCACCAAGAGCGCCTACTGGCTGTACGGGATCGGGATCGCCCTCGCGCTGGGGATCGCCGTTCTCCTGGGCCAGCTCGAGCAGTCCTCGGGCGGCGAGCCGGTCGCGGGCGCACCGGGTGGCGGGAGCTCACCGCTGTTCGCGATCACAGGCGTCAGCGCCTTCACGGTGCTGCTGGTGTGGATCGCGGCGATCGTCGCGGTCACCGGCGAGTACCGCTACCACACGATCCGGTCGACCTTCCTGGTCACGCCCGCGCGGTGGCCGGCCGTGGTGGCCAAGACGGTGCTGTTCGTCGTGCTGTCGATGATCGTGGTGGCCGTCGCGGTGATCGTCTCGCTTCTCGTGGCGGGCGTGCTGTCCGGCAACGACGAGTGGACCCCGTTCTCCGGAGAGGGGCTGACGCTGCTGTGGCGCTTCCCGGTTTATTCCGCGCTGGGCACGGTCGCGGTGATGGGCCTGGCGTACCTGATGCGTAACGCGGCCGGCACGATCTCGTTGTTCCTCGTGTGGATCCTGGCGGTCGAGGGCATGGTCTCGCTGATCCCCAGGATCGGCCAGGATATCGCCGCCTGGATGCCGTTCTCCAACGGTGACTACTGGACGCAGGGCGAAGCCATGCGCGGGTTCGTCACCTGGGGCCAGTGGCCGGCGTTTGCCTGGTTCGCCGCGGTGTGTATTGCCCTGTGGGTCGTGGGGTTGGTGGTGACCCTGCGCCGCGACGCCTGATCCCGGCCCCCGCGGCCCCGCCGCCGCCCACCCCCGCCGCTCTGCCGCCGCCCAGCCTCTGCCGGCGTCCCGCAGCCGCCCCGCCGGCCGGTAGGTACGACTTACGCGCCCGGAACGCCCGATCTTGGTGCACTTACGCGCCCGGAATGGACCATTCCGGGCGCGTAAGTGCAGGTGATGTGTGCATTCCCGGCGCGCACGTCCCGCCGGGGCCGGGCCGAAGCTGGGCGGGGCTTGCGCGGACCACATTCCGCCGAGTGGTCTGACCCGCTCACAATTTCCCAGGGCAGGTCCCGGCGTCAGCATGATTTGCGACCACGCGAGACAGAACGGTCGGCAGCCGGTTAGCTCGAGCTGGCGCCGGGCCGGCGGCGGGGCCGGGTCAGGCGCCGCTGAGGGGCAGATAGACGCGCCCGCCGGCGTCGGCGAACTCCGCGGACTTCTCCGCCATCCCCGCCTCGATCGCCTCCACCGTCTCCAGCCCGTGCTCGGCGGCGTAGTCGCGGATGTCCTGCGAGATGCGCATCGAGCAGAACTTCGGGCCGCACATCGAGCAGAAGTGGGCGGTCTTGGCGGGTTCGGCCGGCAGGGTCTCGTCGTGGAACTCCCGAGCGGTGTCCGGATCGAGGGCCAGCGCGAACTGATCCTTCCACCGGAACTCGAACCGGGCGCGGCTCAGCTCGTCATCGCGCTCCTGCGCGCGCGGATGCCCCTTGGCCAGGTCGGCCGAATGGGCGGCGATCTTGTAGGTGATCACGCCGGTCTTGACGTCGTCCAGGTTCGGCAGCCCGAGGTGCTCCTTGGGCGTGACATAGCAGAGCATCGCGGTGCCGGCCTCGGCGATCCGGGCGGCCCCGATCGCGCTGGTGATGTGGTCGTACCCCGGCGCGATGTCGGTGGCCAGCGGCCCGAGCGTGTAGAATGGTGCCTCCTCGCACCACTGCTCCTCAAGTCGCACGTTCTCCACGATCTTGTCCATCGGCACGTGGCCGGGCCCCTCGATCATCACCTGCACGCCGTGCGCCTTGGCGATCCGCGTGAGCTCGCCGAGGGTCCGTAGTTCGGCGAACTGGGCCTCGTCGTTGGCGTCCGCGATCGACCCGGGCCGGAGCCCGTCCCCCAGAGAGAACGTGACGTCGTAGCGCGCAAGGATCTCGCACAGCTCGGCGAAGTGGGTGTAGAGGAACGACTCCCGGTGATGGGCCAGGCACCACGCGGCCATGATCGACCCGCCCCGCGAGACGATCCCCGTGACCCTCGTGGCCGCCAGCGGGACGTACCGCAACAACACCCCGGCGTGGACGGTCATGTAGTCCACGCCCTGCTCGCACTGCTCGATCACGGTGTCGCGGTACAGCTCCCACGTCAGCGCGGCCGGGTCGCCGTTCACCTTCTCCAGCGCCTGATAGATCGGCACGGTGCCCACCGGTACGGGCGAGTTCCGCAGGATCCACTCCCGGGTGGCGTGGATGTCCTTGCCGGTGGACAGGTCCATGATCGTGTCGGCGCCCCAGCGGGTGGCCCACACCATCTTCTCTACCTCTTCGGCGATCGAGCTGGTCACCGCCGAGTTCCCGATGTTGGCGTTGATCTTGGTCATGAAGCGTTTGCCGATGATCATCGGCTCGCTCTCCGGGTGGCGGTGGTTGGCGGGGATGACGGCCCGGCCCGCGGCCACCTCCTCGCGGACGAGCTCCACGTCGACGCCCTCACGTGCGGCGATGAACCGCATTTCCGGCGTGATCAGACCGGCACGCGCCCACGCGAGTTGGGTGCGGACCAGGGGCGCAGGCGCAGGCGCGGGAGCGCCCGACGACGTGGCTACGGGCGACGGTGACGAGTGTGACGACGACGCCGTCACCGACACCGACGCGGGAACCGGCCGCGGGTGTGGCCATTCCTCACGGGTGCGGGGCAGGCCCACCGCGAGATCGTGGCAGTCGGCGGCGGTGGTGTAGCCGGTGTACGGGCCCGAGGTGTCGTAGACGTCGAACGAGGTGCCGTCGGTCAGCTCGATCCTGCGGGCCGGCACCTGCATGGTGACGCCCGGACCGTCGGTGGTGTTGTCGGTGAACGGGGGCGGGGTGGTGGCGTTGTCGTCGTACCCCGGTGCCGCTACACCCAGGTACGTCTTGTGGCTCGCATAGATGGGGCCGCACGTCACGTCCTCGACAGAAGTAGATGGGCGCGCGTCAGTAGATGCGTGATCAATCATGAGATTTCCAGAACTCCCTACGCCGGCATGATCCGGACAGGTTCTACGGTCGACGACCCGGCCGGTCGTCCTCTCAGCCCGCGCTCCGAGGCGGGCTCCCGTGTGGATGGGTTATGAAGTTGTGCCGTCCGAGGGTAGCGCGGGGAGTAGGGTCTCCGGAAGTAGCACCGTCGGCCCGAAGGAGTCGAGATGTCCACCGCCACGTCGTTGAAGCTGGTCCACAACTCGGATCGCGATCGGTTCGAACTGTGGGACGATGAGACGTTCATGGGGCTCGTCGGCTATGAGATGGACGGCGAGGTCTTCATCCTTCTCCACACCGTCATCGAGGAGCGATTCGGGCAGCAGGGCATCGCGCGGCTGCTGGTCAGCCTGGTGCTCACCCGGATGCGGCTCGACGGGGCCAGGATCCGTCCCGTGTGCAGCTACGTGCGGCGCTTCCTCGTCCGGTTCCCCGAGTATCAGCTACTCGTCGCGGCCAACTGACGCGCGCGGGTCTCATGCGCGCGGCTGAGACGCAGGTGGCGGGCGTAGTCTGGGCGTTCGAGTGAACCGCCACGAACGAAGGATCGACATGACCTACCCGCCCCAGGGTGACAACTCCGGCCAGGACAACGGCTACACCGACTACTCGTCGCAGACCGGGTACAAGGCGCAGTCCGCGTACGGGCAGGGGGCGCCCGGCCAGTCGGGCTACGGGCAGTCGGGTTTCGGCCAGCCGGGCTACGCCCAGGCCGACTACGCCGCACAGAACCCGTCGTTCGGCAGCGCGGGTGCGACGCAGATCGGTCCGCCATCGAACGTGGGATGGGCGGTCGCCTCGATCCTGTTCTTCTGGCCGCTGTCGTTCGTCGCGATGACCCGCGCACTGCAGGTCTACCCGCTGTGGGCGGCTGGCCGGCACGCCGAGGCGGAGGCGGCCAGCGCGACCGCCAAGAAGCTCGGGATGATCTCGCTGGCCCTGGTGGTACTGCTGATCGTGCTCTACGTGGTGTTCATCTTCGTCCTGGTCGGCGCGGCTGCGACGGCCGGGTACTGACCCGAGACGCCGTCTGACGACGAAGGACGGGGCTGCTCCGGGTACGGAACCCGGGGCAGCCCCTTCTGTTGTGTGGCCGCCCTATTGCGTGGCCGCGCCCATCGTCCGGATGACATCGAGGAGCTGAGACGGCGCGTCCGGCGAGAACGCACCAGGCCGGATGGTCACGGTCTCCCACGTGCCCGAGTAGGGGAACATGCCGTGCGCACGGTAGAGGTCGGCGGACACCGGTGATCGGTGCATCCGGCCCGCCGAGATCCCGCTGAACGGCACCAGCCACGACAGCTGCGTCAACTCGATCCCCTCCGCGACCGGGACACCGTCGATCTCGAGAGCCACGATCCACCTGCTTCTGCCCGGAGCGTCGACGCGGAGGCCGAACCGTGTCGCGCCCGCCGGTATGTCGGCCGGCTCCGAGGTCAGGGCCCGGCCCCAGGCGTTCTGCTCCACCTGAAGGGCGCCGTCCTTCACGAAGAGGACCACGCCCGCCTCCTGGCCTCCATGGGCGTAAAGAACTCCCTCGTCACTGGCCCGGAAGCCGTCCGCGCCCAGCGCCACCTCGACGGTGAACCCGCGGCCGTCGATGAGCTGACTCGCCCGGAACCGCTCGAGCGGCGGGGTCTCCGGGACCATCACGGTCTCCACCGCCAGACGCTGCTCGGCCGGGTCACGCTGGAAGAAGTGCAGCGGACTGCCGTTGGACATCGGATACACCATGTTGTCCCGGGCCGCCGCCTCCCAGCGGGCCACGAGATCGGCCACCACCTCCGGGTGCTGGTCGGCCACGTTCTCGAGCTGCACCGCGTCGCTCTCGGGTCGGAAGAGCTCCCATCGGTCCGCGGAGAACGGCGTCGCCTTGGCGTGGCGGGCCACCAGCTCGAACTCGCCGGCGTAGTACGCGCGCTCACCGAGGCACTCGTAGTACTGGTCGCCGTGACTGCTCGGCGCGTCGGCGTCCTTCAGCGCCGCCACCATCGAGGAGCCGTCCAGCGGCCGCGCTTCCCGGCCCGCCCGGCTCCTCGGAATCTCCACCCCTGCCAGCTCGGCCACGGTCGGAAAGATGTCCGTGACATGCGCGTACTGGTGGCGGATGGCGCCGTCGTCGTCGTTCTCTTCTCCCAGTTCCCCGAGCCCGGCGGGCCAGGACATCACACACGACACCTGGTGCCCGCCCCGGTACGTACTGAACTTATGGCGCCGGAACGGGGTGTTGGCGACCGTCGCCCACGCCGAGGAATAGTGCGGCCAGGAGGCGGGGCCGCCGAGCTCGTCGATCCGGCCGATCTCCTCCGCGATGCGCTCCTCGGTGGTGAGGGTGCGGCTGCGGTCGAGGTTGGCGAGGAAGTTGAACATGCCGACCGTGCCTCCGGAACCCCCGGTGGCCGCGCCGTTGTCGGAGAAGAAGACGAAGATCGTGTTCTCCAGCCGGCCGAGGCGGCGTTGGATCTCGCGGATGCGGCCCACCGACTCGTCGATGCTCACGACCATGGCCGCGTAGTTCTCCATGTGGCGGGCGGCAAGCCGCTTGCCGTCGTCCGACAGCGAGTCCCACTCGACGACGTCCGGTCCAAGCTCCTCGTCCATCGGTCCGGTCCCGGCGGCGGCCGGCACCACGCCCAGATCATCCTGCCGGTGGCGGCGCTCGGCGCGGATCTGATCCCAGCCCGCGTCGTAACGGCCCCGGAAATCCTCGGCCGCGCCGTCCTTGATGTGCATCGGGCTGTGGACCGCCGCGTGCGCGTAGTACATCATCAGCGGCTTGCCGGGATCCGAGGCGTGGGTCTCGGCGATCATCTGCACGGCGCGGTCGGTGAGGTCGTCGGTGAGGTAGTAGCCCTCCGGGTACTCCTCGACGTGGACCGGACTGTTGCCCTCGTACAGCTGGGACGGCGCGTGCAGGTTGGCCTGGGCTTCGAGGAAGCCGTAGTACTGGTCGAAGCCGCGCTGCAGGGGCCACGAATGCCGGTTACCGGACGCGTGCATGTCCTGCTCGCGGCACAGGTGCCACTTGCCGATCGCCATGGTGGCGTAGCCGGCGTCGCGGAAGGCCTCGGCCATGGACGGCTGGTTGGGGGCCAGTTCGGCGGCATAGCCGGGAAAGCCGGTGTCCACGTTCGCGACCGCTCCCATCCCGACCGCGTGCGAGTTGCAGCCGGTCATCAGCGCGGCCCGGGTGGGCGAGCAGGTGGGGGTGACGTGGAAATCGGTCAGTCGGGCGCCCTCCGCGGCCACGGCATCCAGGTTCGGGGTGGGGATCTCCGAGCCGAACGCACCGATGTCCGAGTAGCCCATGTCGTCCACGAGCATGACGATCACGTCCGGTGCCCCGCCGGGTCCCCGTCTGTCGGGACGCGGGCGTGCGGGCCACGCCGGCTGCGCGGAACCCAGGTCCTCCGTGATGGTGCCGGCGAATCCGGCTGGGGCCCCGAACTCGCCTGAGGGGGAGGGGGAAGCGTCGTTCGCACTCGTCATGACGGCGATCGTATACACGTTCTGCCGAACTTGTAGACATTTGTCTACAGATGGGCCGTGAAGCGCCTGGAGCGTGACTCCACGGAGTGAGACCCTCCGGGTTCAGCCGTCAGATCAGGCCCAGCCGCGGAGCCTCGATCGCGGGGCAGGTGTCCATGACGACGTCGAGGCCGGCATCCTTCGCGCGCTGCGCCGCGGCCTCGTCGATCACGCCCTGCTGCAGCCAGACGGCCTTCGCACCACTGGCGATGGCGTCGTCCACCACCGCACCGGCGAGCTGGGAGTTCACGAACACGTCCACCACGTCGATCTCACCGGGGACCGACGCGAGATCCGGGTATCCCTGCTGGCCGTAGACGGTCTCGGCCTTGGGGTGAACGGGCACGATCTGATGGCCCAGGTCCCGGACGTACCCCGCGATCCCGTAGGCGGTGCGCCCGGTGTTGGTGGACAGGCCGACGACGGCCCAACGGCCCTTGTCGGACAGCAGACGCTTGATGACATCGCGATCATTCAGATGGCTCATACCCCGTGCAATGCCCCGCGGCCGGCAGACATTCCCGAGCGTCGGCGTCGGCGGTGTGCCCCGAATCCGCAGTTTGATTGCACCACTGCGCAATCCAGGTCGATTCCTCGCAGTGACTACGTCAAGAATCGCCATGGTGTCGACAAACCAGTCGCCGATCGTGGGAAGGCAGGCTCAGTCAGTCCCCGACGGGTTCTGTGCGCGGGGCGCTTCCTTCGCAGGCTCAGTCAGTCCCCGACGGGTTTTGTGCGCGGGGGCATCGCTTCGCTCGCTGGCGCTCGCTGCGCTAGTCCCCGACGGCATCCTTGCCGCGCTGGACGATCTTGCCGTCCGGGGCGAACACCACCTGCGAGTCCTTCTCCGGATAGTCGAACTGGTTGAGGAAGTAGCGCATCGCGTTGATGCGGGCCCGCTTCTTGTCGTTGGACTTGATGGTGATCCACGGCGCGTGGTCGGTGTCCGTGCGCCGGAACATCTCCTCCTTGGCGTCCGTGTACTTGTCCCACTTGTCGAGGGACTCCAGGTCCATAGGCGAGAGCTTCCAGCGCCGCACCGGGTCGAGCTGGCGGATCGCGAACCGGGTCTTCTGCTCCTCGCGGGTGACGGAGAACCAGAACTTGGTCACCCCGATTCCCGATTCGACCAGCATCTTCTCGAACATCGGAGCCTGCTCCATGAACGTCTCGTACTGCGAATCCGTGCAGAATCCCATCACCCGTTCGACGCCGGCCCGGTTGTACCAGGACCGGTCGAACAGGACGAGCTCACCGCGGCTGGGCAGGTGGCTGACGTAGCGCTGGAAGTACCACTGGTGCATCTCGGTTTCGGTGGGCTTGATCAGCGCCACCGTGCGTGACTGCCGGATGTTGATGTACTCGGTGAACCGCTTGATCGTGCCGCCCTTGCCGGCGGCGTCGCGACCCTCGAACACGATGATCTGCCGGTGCCCGGTCTCGGCCTGCCACCGCTGGAACTTGAGCAGCTCGATCTGCAGCAGGTACTTCTCGACCTCGTACTGGTTCCGGTCCATCCGGTCGTCGTACGGGTAGTTCTCCCGCCACGTGTCCACGGCCCGGCCATTGATGTCGATGAGGTCGGGATCCTCGCCGTGGTCGTCGCGAACCGTGTAGCCCTCGGCGCGGAGCCGATCGATGTAGTGACGCAGCTGGAACGTGGACATGCGGTCGATCTCCTGGCGTGAGGTGGTGTCGAGCGTTTCAGGCGACTCGGGGGCGGCGGGGTCTAGTCGAGGTCCACCACGACGGGGGCGTGGTCCGAGGCGCCCTTGCCCTTGCGCTCCTCGCGATCGATGCTCGCGCCGGTGACGCGGGCGGCCAGTGCGGGGGAGTGCAGCTGGAAGTCGATCCGCATGCCCTTGCGCTTGGGAAAGCTCAGCCCCGTGTAGTCCCAGTACGTGTAGACGCCGGGCCCGGGCGTGTATTCGCGGGTGACCTCGCGGAAGCCGGCGCCGTCGAACGCGGCGAACGCCAGCCGCTCGGGATCGGAGACGTGGGTCTTGCCCTCGAAGACCTCCATGTCCCACACGTCCTCGTTCTGCGGCGCCACGTTCCAGTCGCCGACCAGCGCGATCTGCGCGCTCGAGTCGGCGGCCACCTCGGCGGCCGCGTGATCGCACAGCCGGGCCAGCCACTCGAGTTTGTAGGTGTAGTGGGGGTCGGCGAGCTCGCGGCCGTTGGGCACGTAGAGGCTGTACACGCGGACGCCGTCGCAGACCGCGGAGATCGCGCGCGCCTCGGGATCCTGCGAGACCTCGGGGTCCTTGTGGAAGCCGGGCATCCCGTCGAAGCCGATCTGCACGTCCTCCAGGCCGACGCGCGAGGCCACGGCGACGCCGTTCCACTGACTCAGACCGTGGTGTGCGACCTGGTAACCGATCTCCTCGAACGCCTCATGCGGGAACTGATCGTCCTTGCACTTGGTCTCCTGCATGGCCAGGACGTCGACATCGGATCGTTCGAGCCAGGACACCACCCGGTCACGACGAGCACGGATGGAGTTGACGTTCCAGGTGGCCAGGCGCATGGGCACCAGTCTATTACCCGTCCTCGTGCGGCGAGTGGTGCGTGGGTGAACACACGGGGACGACCACGGGACACGGCCCCGGGTCCGTCGCCCCGCGGGAGTGGATCAGGAGGGGTCGACGACGACGAGGTGCCGTAGCGAATGGTGCGGCTGCAGGCCGAGTTTGGTCCACAGCCCCCGTCCGGCGGTGTTGTCCGCGAAGACGTGGAGGTGACACTCGGTCGCCCCGAGGCCCAGGCCCCAGTCGACGAGCGAGCCGGTGACGATCTCGGCCAGGCCCCGGCGCCGATGGCCCGCGGCGGTCTGGACGCAGGAGACGGCGATCCGGGGCGCCCCGTCGGGCCCGGCGGTCACGGCGCCGCGGGCGATCGCGGCCAGTTCGCCACCGTCGGAGAGGCGGGCGAACACGGTGTGCCCGCCGGGGGCGGGGTCGCCGTCCGAGGCGTCGGCGGTGGCGAGCATCGCGGGCCGCACGCGCTCGGGGTCCAGGTCGGCGGTGGCGTGGTAGAGCTCCAGCCAGTCGTCGCCGGGGGTCTCGGCCAGCGTCACGGCGGGCCGGGAGTCGGCGGGGAACGCCGCGTCCACGATGCCCAGCAGCTCGCGGCTGTCCGCGGTGCACAGCATCAGCTCGCGGTCGGCCCGGAGGCGGGCCGGGTCGACGGGCTGACCGTCGAGCAGCATCTGTTCGGTCCTGACCAGCCGGTCCACGTCCACGATCCGCAGCGGCAGTCCGCGCGCGGCGTACCAGTCGCGGACCCCGTCGAGCCGGGCGCAGCTGGCCCACGGCAGCACCGGCACGGCGGAGTCGCGGCGGTACGACCAGTCGTCGCCGGCCCGGCAGAACCAGCCGTCGACGAGCTCGTACTCGGTGCCCGGCCAGGCCAGCGCGCCCGCGTACTCGTGCGCGCGGATCTCGCGGGCGCGTACCGGCCGCGGCGGCAGCACCTTGAGCACGGCGATGTCGGCGTCCGGGATCCGGACCTCCTCGCCGGACTCGCGGCGCACGACCAGTTCCGGCTCGAGCGTCACCACGTGGCCGATCACGTCGGTGTACAGGTGTGAGGTCTCGCCGGGAGCGAGATGACGGCGCACCGTCACCCGCTCGCCGATGGCCACCTCGCGACCGTTGTTCCAGCGCGATCGGCCTGATAGCCCCCGGTCGGAGTGAGCCGGGTCCGGGGAACCGTGCGGCTGCTCAGCCATGAAGCGGGCTGGCAATGTCGTCGTAGTCGTCGTCGGCACCGTCCTCGTCGGCGAAGGGGTCCGGGTCACGCGACGGGTCCCAGCTGAGGCCCGGCACGCCCCAGCCCTCGTCGCGGATGTGCCGCTTGGCGGCCTTGCGGTTCCGACCGATCAGGTGGTCGGTGTACAGGAAGCCGTCGAGGTGGCCCACCTCGTGCTGGAGGCAGCGGGCGAACAGGCCGTACCCCTCGACCGACACCGGCTCGCCGTGCTCGTCGGTGCCGGTGACCCGGGCCCACCAGGCGCGCCCGCGCGGGAAGTTCACGCCCGGAACGGACAGGCAGCCCTCCAGGTCCTCCTCGGGGTCGGGCATGGTCTCGGGGATCTCCGAGGTCTCCAGCACCGGGTTCACCACGCAGCCGCGCCGCGTGATCCACCCGCCGCGCGCCTCGACCTCCTCGCGGGACAGGCTGCCCCCGTCCTCGGTGTCCAGGTCGGGACAGTCGAAGACGAACAGGCGCTTACCCACGCCGATCTGGTTGGCGGCCAGGCCCACCCCGTTGGCGGCGTCCATCGTGTCGTACATGTCCTGCACGAGCGCGGCGAGCTCCTCGGGGGACTCGGAGACGGGCTCGGTCGGGGCGTGAAGCGCGGGGTCGCCGAGGATGACGATGGGACGGATTGCCATGGGCACAGATTCTAGTGCGCACCTGGCCTGTTCTCCCTTTCGCGTCTGGCAGGGTGTCGTAGCGGTGTGGTTCACTACGGGGGAATCACAACGGTGTGATCCGAGCGCAGGGTCGGCGCGGCCATGGTGCCAGCGCATCGCGAACCGAGGAGGCACGCACATGGGTCGAGCGGCCGCTACGGCACACGACGCGCAGGTCGGGGACGGGCAGGCTGGGAGCGGGCAGGCTGAGAGCGAGCAGTACGTGAGCGAACTCCACGCGGCCGACCCCGTGCTGTCGGATCGGGACCAGGCGATGCTCGAGTTCGAGCGCCAGTGGTGGAAGTTCGCCGGCTCCAAGGAGGAGGCCATCCGGCAGAAGTTCGACATGTCGGGCACCCGCTACTTCCAGATCCTCAACGACCTGATCGACCGGCCCGAGGCTCTGGCCACCGACCCGCTCCTCGTCAAGCGGCTGCGCCGCATGCGCAGCAGCAGGCAGAAGGCGCGCGCGGCCCGCAACCTGGGAATGCGCCTCGACTGACCTACACTCGGGCGCGTGAACACCCAGTCCGAGAACCCGCAGTACGACGACCGGCAGTTCGACGCGGAGCACGGCGGCGCCTACGCCGCCGGCTACGACGCCGACCCGAACGCGCAGGGTGACGGCCCCTACGCCGACGAGCCGAGCGGCCCGCCGTACCGGGCCATCGCGATGGTGCTGTTGTCCGCGGTGGTGCTGGCGATCGGCGTGGGATTGGTGCAGCTGTTCGGTGGCGACGACGACGAGGGCGTCAGCGCCGTCGAGGAGAGCACCTCCCAGGTCGAGCAGAACGGCCAGAACGGCCAGGGCGCCGAGGGGCAGGGGGCCGCTGGTCAGGGCTCCGACGGCCAGCCCGCTCCGGGCGATGGCGAGCCGCTGCCCCCGGGCGCGGACCAGGAACCCGCAGCCCCGGCCGACCCGGCCTCGGGGGAGAACGGCCAGCAGGGGCAGGCCCCCGACGCCGGCGCCCCGGCCGCGACCGCGGTACCCGTGCAGATCTACAACAACAGCACCGTCACCGGCCTCGCGGGCCGGACCGGTGAGCAGCTGCGGGAATCCGGATTCGCGGTGGGCGACGTGGCCAACATGCCGTCCAACCGGGGTGTCGTGGCGGAGTCGACCGCCTTCTACGGGACCGGCCCGGGCGAGCAGCAGGCCGCGCAGGCCATCGCGGGCCAGCTCGGCATCTCCGCCAAGCCGCGCCCCGCGGACATGGCCGCGGACGCTCCGGGCGTGATCGTGATCGTCACCCAGGACCTCGACCGCTGAGGCCTGTCGTCCCCCATGGCCTCGGGCGCGAAGGCCTGAGGATATGATGAGTCGACGGATTCCGCCGCGCGGGATCCGTGCACTGTAGAGACTTGCAGCCTCCCGAGATCGAAGGAGCCCCCATGGCCCCGCGTCAGACCGCCCGCCGCCTCCTGGTCGCGGCTCCCGCACTCGCCCTCGCGCTGGGCCTGGCCGCGTGCAGCCCGCCCAACGAGCAGCCTGCCGATCCGGACGCGCCGTACACGCTTCCCAGCTACACGCTGGATCCCACCACCGCCACCACCACGTCGCCGGCCCCCGAGTCCGCCGGTGGCGTCGACGCCTCCGAGGAGGAGTGGCTGGAGGGCACCCCGACCCCCACCACCAACCCGGGCCTGGGCCTCGATGGTGACCCGGTCGGCGTCGACGAGGCCGACGGCGTCGATGGCCCGGTGGTCCCGGAGGCCGAGCGCCAGCCGGGCGGCGTCGCCGGCAACTGATCTCTTCTGCGCCGGGCGTCGGCCCGGCAGCGGGCTGCGGCCCAGCGCCGAAGCGAGCCCCGTCTCCGGGTGGAGGCGGGGCTCGGGTCTTTCCCGGCTACCGGGTTATCGGCCGGGGATAGCCAGCGCGGGCTGTACGGCTAGCGACGGAAGCGGGGGTCGCTCGCCCGCTTGGTGTACTTCTCCAGAACCGGCGCCTCGTGGGTGATGGTGCCGTCCTCGACGCTCTCTCGGTAGGCGACGTTGCCCACGCGGTTGGCGATCACCGGCGCGGTACACACGGCGACGATGGCGGCGAGCACGAGCATGCCGAGGTCGGAACTCGGGAAGATCCGGATCCCGGCGCCGAAGAGGATGAGGACCAGGCCGAGCACCTGGGGCTTGGCCGCCGGGTGCATGCGGCTGAGGGTGTCGCGGAACCGCAGGAGCCCGATGGCGCTGGCGAGCGTCAGCAGGGCCCCGGCGAGCACGAACAGGGCGGAGATGATCTCGCGGGGGTCGTCGGTCATGACTTGGGCTCCTCGGGCACTCCGGTGGTGTCGCTGACGCGGAAGCGGGCCACGGACACCGAACCGAGGAACGCGACCAGCGCGAGGGCGACGAGCGCGGCGGCGCCGGTGGTGTCCTTGGTCCAGGCGATGTAGACGCCGAGCCCGCCCTGGGCGACGGCGGCCAGCATGTCCAGTGAGATCATGCGGTCGAGCGTGTTGGGGCCGCCGACGAGCCGAACCATCGTGACGAACAGGGCGGCGGTCAGCGCGATGACGGTCAGGGTCCACAGGACCAGGGTGAAGCTCATCGGGGCACCTCCTGGCCCGCGGCGGGGCCCGGGTTCCTCGGGCCGGTCTTCTGTGGCCCGCTGTCGGCGGGCGCGGTGTAGTGCTCGGGGTTCGGGTGCCAGTCCTCGGGCCGTTCGAACGCCCGCTGGAACAGCTGCTCGACGTGCCCGGTCTGGCGGTAGAAGGCCTCGACCGCTTTGTCGGTACCGGCGTCCAGGACGTGGATGTAGACGTACCGGGCCACCGGGTCCACCCGGACCACGATGCCACCGGGCATCAGGTTGAGGGAGTTCACCGCGAGCGCGAGCGTGAAGTCGGATTTCAGTCGCATCGGGGCCCGCAGCACGGCCGGTTCCGGCGGTGCTGCCGGCCGGACCGACTGCCACGCGACGATCACCGACGAGCGGACCAGGTAGTAGCCCACCATGATGACCAGCCACGCCGTGGAGATCGGGCGCAGCAGGCCCTCCACCGGGACCCGGGGCAGCGGCAGGACCGTCATGATGATCACGGCCACGCCCAGCCCGGCCACGATGGTCCCGAGCTCGAACGAGCCCCACAGGAGCGTCCACGCGAAGGCCAGCCACAGGGTCATGAAGACGCGTGAGCCGAACACGCGCGCGTCCATCTTCACCTTCTTGGTCATGTCAGCGCACCCCCGTCACGTTGCCGACGTACCGGCCGGGCGTCTCGTCCGTCGGGACGGTGTAGACGTACTCGCCGCGTTCCATCAGGCTCTCCGCGGCGCGGTCCGTCACGGCGAGCAGCGGGCCGGCGAACACGGTCATCAGGAGGGAGACCACGATGAGTGCCACGGTCGGGGCGAGCATGCTCATCGGCATCTTGCCCACGTCGTCGCGCTCGTCGAACTCGACGTACTCGTCCGACGGCAGCAGTGCGAGCGGCTTGGCGAGCGCCAGGGCACCCTCGGGGGCGTCCGCGCGGGGCCGCCAGAACGCCTTGGACCAGACGCGGGCCACCACGTAGAGGGTGAGCAGGCTGGTCGCCATGGCGCCGCCGATGAGGATCCAGTTGAGCGGTCCGCCGACCTCGGCGCCGGCCTGGACCACGGCGAGCTTGCCGATGAACCCGGAGAACGGCGGGATTCCGCCGAGGTTGAAGGCCGGGACGAGGAACGTGACCGCTAGGACCGGGCTGAGCACGGCCATGGAGCCGAGGCGGCGGAGCGAGGACGACCCCGCCTGCCGCTCGATGAGGCCCACGACCAGGAACAGCGTGGTCTGGACGATGATGTGATGGCCGACGTAGTAGATCGCGGCGCTGAGCCCCGACTCGGTGGACAGCGCCACGCCGAACACCATGTAGCCGATGTGACTGACCAGGGTGAACGACAGTATTCGTTTGATGTCGGATTGGGCGATCGCGCCGAGGATGCCCACGACCATCGTCAGCAGCCCGGCGACGAGCAGGACGTTGTCCATGCTGCCGCCCGCGAAGACCAGGGTGTGGAAGCGGATGATCGCGTAGACGCCGACCTTGGTGAGCAACCCCGCGAACACGGCGGTGACGGGCGCGGGTGCGGTGGGGTAGGAGTCCGGCAGCCAGGTGGACAGCGGGAAGACGGCCGCCTTGATGCCGAAGGCCACGAGGAACACGGCGAAGATGGTGTTCCGCAGCCCGTCCGGGACGTCCGCCATCCGGGTGGCCAGCTGCGCCAGGTTGAGGGTGCCGGCGGCCGAGTACGTCAGACCGATGCCGAGCAGGAAGACCATCGACGACACCATCGACACGACGGTGTAGGAGACACCGGCGCGGACCCGCTCCTGGCTGGCGCCCAGGGTGAGGAGCACGTATGAGGCGGCGAGCAGGATCTCGAAGCCGACGAACAGGTTGAACAGGTCGCCGGCGATGAACGCGCCGTTCAGACCTGCCGCTAGTGCGAGGTAGGTGGGCAGGAAGATCGACGTGGGCTGGTCGCCGTCGCCGTCGCGGACACCCTGCCCGACGGCGTAGATGATGACGGTCAGCAGCACCACGGCCGCGACGCACAGCATCAGCGCGCTGAGGCGGTCCGCGACCAGTGAGATCCCGACCGGTGCGTCCCACCCGCCCACCTGGACGACGTGCATGCCGTGTTGATCGGTCAGCACCAGCAGGAGACCGGAGATCACCAGCAGGATGAACAGCGTGGTGATCGTGATGATGTTCTGCACGTGCGGGCGGCGCGAGACCACCAGGCACAGTGCCGCGGCGAGCAGCGGAAGCAGAAATACGGACGGGATAAGGTAACCGAAGAGATCAGCGGACATTACTGGTTCTCCTCCTCGTCGTCCTTGGTGAGCTTCTTTCGCAGTGCTTCCACCCGGGCGTCCGCCTCCGCACGCGCTTGGGCCTCCGCGCGGGCCTCGGCCTCGTACTCGGCTTCGGCCTCCTCGAGGTCCTCGTCGTCGTAGTCGACGTGCTCACCGAGCTCGGTGGGCATGCCGGTGGTCGGGTCGTCGGAGGCGTCGCGGTCCGGGGCGGACGAGGCGTCCATGGGCGACCGCTTGGCGATCTTCGCGTCCTCGGCATCGTCCGCGACCTCGTCCACGGTGGTGAACTGGTACGAGCGGTAGGCCAGCGCGAGGATGAACGCGCCGACGCCGGCCGTGATGACGATCGCGGTGAGGATCATCGCGTGCGACAACGGATCGGAATCCACCGTGTTGTCGCCCCAGCCGCGGCCCCGGATCGGCGGGTTTCCGGGGGCGCCGCCGGCGGCGAGGATCAGCAGGTTGACGCCGTTGGACATGATCATGATGCCCAACAGGATCTTGATGATGGCCCGCTCCAGGAGCAGGTAGACCCCGGCGGCGCAGAGGATGCCGGCCAGGAGCAGGAGTGCGAAGTCGGCGGTCATGGCATCCCCTCCGGCGTGACGCCCTGGTTCTCTGCGGCCTCGTAGCGCTCGGCGCGGCGGGCGGACAGATCGGACCGCGGCCCGGGGAAGTCCACCCCGGGGACGCGGCGCAGGGCTGCGGTGGACGGTGAATCGGTGGCGTCGACGTAGATGGCGCGCAGCTCCTCGAGGTCCTCCTCGTTGAGGTCGAGTCTGGCGCCGAGACTGCGGAGGATGTCCAGGACCAGGCCCACGACGATGAGGTAGACGCCGGCGTCGAAGAAGAGGGCCGTGACCAGCTTGACGTGGCCGAACACCGGCATCGTCCACTCGATCGTGGCGCTGGACAGCGGGGGCGCCCCGAAGGCCATCGAGGCCGCCGCGGTGCCTGCGGCGAGCAGGAGGCCCGCGCCCAGGATGCGGCCGGCGTCGAACGGGATGGCCTCCCCGAGCTCGTAGCGGCCGCCGGCGAGGTAGCGCAGTACCAGCGCGAGGCCGGCCACGAGTCCACCCGCGAAGCCGCCGCCGGGATTGTTGTGTCCGGCGAAGAAGAAGAACAGGCTCAGCACCATCATCGTGGGGAAGATGAGCCGGGTGGTGACCTCGAGGACCAGCGAGCGGGCACGCGGGTCGCGGACCGTGGCGCCCACGAGCCAGCGGCCGGGGGAGGCGCCGGGCGCCTCGATGACGATGCGGGCGGCCTCCATGCCGCGGCGACCCGAGAGCGTCTTGTCGGCGTCCGCGATGCGGGGTCCGGAACCGTAGCGCCGGTTGCGGAAGACGAGGCTGGCCACGCCGGTGGCCGCGACCAGCAGCACCGTGATCTCGCCCAGGGTGTCCCAGGCGCGGATGTCGACGAGCGTGACGTTGACGGCGTTGGAGCCGTTGCCGATCCGGTAGGCGATGTCCGCGAAGACGGTGGACACTGCCGGGTCCTGGCGGGCGTTGATGGCGTATGCGCCGACGATGATCACCAGCAGGCCCACGCCGATGCCGAGCCAGGCGCGCAGGCGCCGGAAACCGTTGGACAGCGGGACCTCGGCGGGCATGGTGCGCAGGACCAGGACGAACGCGACCATCATCAGGGTCTCGACGAGGACCTGGGTCAGCGCCAGGTCCGGGGCGCCGTGGAACGCGAAGACCACGGCCACGCCGTAGCCGGTCACGGACATCGCGATGACGGCCGCCAGACGATTGCGCAGCAGGGTGGCCGCGATGGCCGCGATCGTCATGGGGATCATGACGATCAGCACGACCGGGTTGCTCGACAGCTCCATCTGCAGCCCCTCGCGGGTGCCGACGAGGAGCGAGACCAGCGGGAACATCACGAGCGTGAAGAGGATGATCCCGAGGGTCAGCGGGAGCGAGCCGCGCTGGGTGGAGCCGGTCAGGCGCAGGGAGAGCACGTCGAAGAAGCGCAGGACCGCGTCGTAGATGCGGTCGGCGTTACCGAGGGCGGGCGACTGGAACTTCAGGCGCTCGACGGTCCGCTGGGCGACGTAGAGCATCATGCCCAGCACGTAGACGACGAACGTCAGCGCCAGCGGGATGCCGATGCCGTGCCACAGGCCCAGGTGGTAGGTCTCCCCGGCGGCCCAGGGACTGCCGGGCGGGAACGCCGTGTCGACGAAGCGGGAGAGCAGCGACTCGACGGGGGCGGACCACAGGCCCAGCACCAGGCCGGCCGTGGCGAGAACCGCGGGCACCGACAGGAAGAACACTCCGGCCGGCCGCGACTCGGCGACCGCGGGGCTGGCCTTGCCGTCGAAGATCCGCTTGGTGCGGAACGCGCCCATGACCAGGCGGGCCGTGTAGGAGAACGTGAGGATGGAGCCCACCACGAGGCCGGCGGTGACGACGAGCGACGGCATGCCGTGCAGCCGGCCCTCGTCGAGGACGGTGGCGAACGCGGCCTCCTTGCCGACGAACCCGAGGAACGGCGGCAGGCCGGCCATCGACGCGGCGGCGAGGGTGAAGAACACCGCGAGGGCGGGGCGCTTGCGGCCGAGCCCGGACAGTTCGCGGATCTCGCGGGTCCCGGTGGTCTTGTCGATCACGCCGACGGACATGAACAGCGCCGATTTGAACAGCGAGTGCGCCAGCAGCATCGTCAGCCCGGCGAGCATGGTGTCGCGCGAGCCGATACCCACCAGGGTCAGTAGGAAGCCCAGCTGGGAGACGGTGCCGAAGGCCAGCACCAGTTTGAGGTCGCTCTCGCGGAGCGCCCGCCAGCCCGCCATGAGCAGGGAGACCAGGCCCAGGCCGACGAGCGGCAACTGCCACGTGGACGAGCCCGACAGGCCCGGGCTCATGGCGGCGACCAGGAAGACGCCGGCCTTGACCATCGCCGCGGAGTGCAGGTAGGCACTGACCGGGGTCGGTGCGGTCATGGCGCCCGGGAGCCAGAAATGCAGCGGCGCGATGGCGGACTTGCTGGTCGCGCCCACGATCACCAGTCCCAACGCCCAGTGCACGAGTGCGCCGGAAGGCGGCGAGGCCACGATGTCGCTGAGCAGGTACGACCCGGTCTCCTGGGCCAGGATGATCATGCCGACGAGCATCGCCAGCCCGCCGAGCGTGGTGACCAGCAGTGCCTGGGCGGCTGCCCGGCGGGACGATGCACGCTCCGCGTAGTGGCCGACCAGCAGGAAGCTCAGGACGGAGGTGATCTCCCAGAAGATGTAGAGCAGGATCAGGTTGTCGGCCACCACGAGGCCGAACATGACGCCGGCGAAGGCCACCATCTCCGCCGCGAAGAGGTGCAGGCGGGGCTCGGAATCATCGAAATACCAGGTGCAGTAGAAGAGCACGAGGGCGCCGACGCCGAGCGCGATGAGCGCCATCAACGCTGATAGCGCGTCCATCCGCAGGTCGAGCGCGAGATGGATGGCGGGAGCCCATTGGAGGGTCTCCGTGGGAGTAGTGTCCAGGTTGGCCGCCACCCACACCGTGCTGAGGGCGGGCACCAGGGCCAGTAGCGGGAACGCTCGGCGTCCGAGCCGCAACACCAAGGGGATCGCGATCAGGGCGGCCACGGCGTGGGCCGCGAGAATCACGATCACCGGCGGCTCCTCTCCTTGCGTCGATCGGACGACGACATGTGGACGGACCCGCCTTTCAGGGACGGGTAGCCGGTGGTCGACCGGGGCGTGGTTTCTGTGGCTACTTTACAGAACAGTGTTTCGTGCTGGTCGTCCGCGCAGGTGAAGCCTGGTGGCCGCGTTGAGTAGAGCCGCGATCGACGCCTCGGACGAGCTCTGGCCGAAGCCCATCGCCCACGCCTCGCGGCGCCCGCAGGTGGCGCGCAGGATGGTGCACCACGACGTGTTGCCGGCGAAGGTGGTGCCCTCGTGGCGGTGGCCCTCGTACTGGTGGAACCGCTCGATCTCGACGCGCGCACCGACGCGGCCCAGCATCTCGGACATCGCCGTGAGGTCCCCGCACGAGGAGGTGGTCAGGCGGCGGGTGGTGAAGTCACCGGGCGCGTCCTCCGGGCCCCGCGTGGCCAGGATCGCCTCGTAAGCGGTGATCCCGCGCCCGAGCGGGCGGCGGGAGAAGTCGGCCAGGTGGAAGTGGTCGGAGGAGGGGGCGAAGGTGTCGACCATCGTCCGCCAGTCCATGCCGGCCGCCTCGTCCGCGAACCCCCGAGGGAGACGACGACGATAACGCTCGGTGAAGGGACTTCGCGCACCGGCCGGTGCGGCGACGGACGCGGTGGTCCGGGGGTACGGGTGTGCGGAGGCGTTCATGGTTCTCTCGTGTCTCTCGACGTCGGTGCGGCGACCGACGGAGGACGAGCAACCACGCAACGGGGATGCCGGTCTGTCAGACCCCGTTACGTCCGATTACTACGAGTAGATTCCGCATGGCCCGCACTCTAGCCGCGCCCGGGCCGGACCGGCAAGGACCACGGACCGCCGTAGATCAGTGGAGCACGAGGGTTCGCAGGATCCGACCCTCGAGGCGGTCGAGCAGCTCGGACGCGCCGGATGCGGGATCCGGATGGGACCGCGATCGCATCAGCTCGATGGCGGCCTCTCTGGAGAAGAGGCATTCGGCCAGTTCGCGCCGCTGTTCGGCCGCGCAGTCGGCGTCCAGCGCCAGAGCCAGCCGCGCGCGAACATGATCCCGCCGCGTGGCGGCGAGATCGGCGAGGTACGTATCGATCACCGCCGCTGGATCGGCGTCGGCGTGGCTGTCCAGAAGGTCATGGAAGACCGCTCGTGACTGCGCGGTGAGGTACTCGGATACGGCGGTGATCAGGTTCGCGCGGGTTCGGTAGTAGTACGAGGTCGACCCTTTTGCGATGCCGAGCTCTCGGTCGATCGCCTGGTGGGTGAGGGCGTGGCTGCCTCCGCGGGAGGCGAGCGTGATCGCAGCCCGGCAGATCTGGTCTCGTCGCGAGGGGCGATTGGTCATGCCCGCACCCTATCCATTGACCCTCTAGCAATATAGAGTCGGGGCATGTGGAAGACGCCGACCGATGCGCGACCGCTGGATTCAGTCCGACTCTCCACACGTCAGCGCGAGGTGCAGGACTCGATGAGCGGGCGGGACAACGTCTACGTCTTCGGCCCGCCGGGAACCGGCAAGACGACCTTGCTCGACGCGGTGCATCGGGCGACGAGGCGCTCGGTGAGATGGCATTGTGCGGAGTTCTTCCGGGCGGTCCACGACGAACTTCCTCGGCAGGGAAGGGATCTGGACGCCACGGTGAAGACGCTGACAGGGAAGGCCGGCGCCGTGTTCTTCGACGAGTTCCACGTCCACGATGTCGCCGACGCGATCTACCTGCATCGCGCCCTGGCCTGGTGGGACTCCCGCCGGGTGCGGGTGGTCGCCACCTCGAACTACGTGCCGGAGGGGCTTCTTCCCAACCCCCTGCTCCACGACGCTGCCCAGCCCGTCATCGCGCGGATCCGGTCACATTTCGACGTGATCGACCTCGATGAGGGGGTCGACCACCGCGCCGGCGCCACCGGGCGGGAAGGCGGGTTCGCCTCCGGCAAGTGGTTGTCCCTCGTCTCGCACGGGCAGGCGAACGGATCGCTCGTCCTGGGCGGCCGAGCGCTGCCGGTCCTACCCCGCCCGGTCGGGACGCGCGCCATCGAGACGACGTTCACCGCATTGTGCGAGAGCCCGTGGTCGACAAGTGATTACCTGGTGCTTCTCGCGGGCCGGGAACCTCTCGTCCTCCACGACGTCCCCCATCCCGCAGAAGTCGGTCGTGAACCGGGGCAGCGGTTGGCCAACCTCGTGGACGTCGCCTACGACCGGGACGTTCCACTGACCATCCATTCCCCCGGAGTGCCCGATGACCTCCGCTCGTCGGCGTTCCCACCGTTGGACGTCGATCGAACCGTCAGTCGTCTTTCCAGCCTCGGCACAGCTCACGATCAGACCCCGGCTCACGGAGAGGCCCCGCCCGGCCACGACTCCGCGCCGTAGGGTCAGCTCTCCCGCCGGTCGGCATACTGCCGCAGGTTCTCGACCTGGCCCGGGTCGAGTGAGGGTTTGACCGCGTCCCGTGCGCGGGCCACGTCCTCGGCGGTGACCTCGGCCGCGTCGATGTCGCGGCGCATCGCGGTGAGCGCGGACTCGCGCAGCAGTGCGGCGCAGTCGGCCGCGGAGTAGCCGTCGAGCTCCTCGGCCACCCGGGCCAGATCCACGTCCTCCGCGAGTGGGACGTTCCGGCCGGCCGCGCGGAGGATGTCGGCGCGGGCCTCGGCGTCCGGCGGCGGCACGAACACCAGGCGCTCGAGCCGCCCGGGCCGCAGCAGGGCGGGGTCGATGAGCTCGGGGCGGTTGGTCGCACCGAGGATCACCACGTCGTCGAGCGGCTCCGCGCCGTCGAGCTCGGTGAGCAGGGCCGCGACCACGCGGTCGCCGACCCCGGAGTCGCCGGTCTGGCCGCGGCGCGGGGCCAGCGCGTCGATCTCGTCGAGGAACACCAGCGACGGGGCGGAATCGCGGGCCTTGCGGAACAGGTCGCGTACCGCCTTCTCCGACGAGCCCACCCACTTGTCCATGAGCTCGGCGCCCTTCACCATGTGCACCGTCAGGCGCCCGCTCGCCGCCAGAGCCCGGACGACAAAGGTCTTACCGCAGCCGGGAGGCCCGTACAGCAGCACGCCCTTGGGCGGCTGCACGCCGAGGCGCTCGAACGAGTCCCGGTGCTGCAGCGGCCACAGCACCGTCTCGGTGAGGGCCTGCCGCACCTCCTCCATGTCGCCCACGTCGTCAAGGGTGATCGAGCCCAGGCTCAGCTCCTCGGTGCCCGACCGGGACAGCGGACGGATCACGCTGACCGCGCCGGTCAGGTCCTCCTGCTCCAGCCGCGCGTCGACCGCGGTGGTGGCCGCGGAGGCCGTCGAATCAGGGTCCGCGGAATCAGGGTCCGTGGCGGGGGATTCCGTGGCCCGGGCGGCCGCGCGCAGTGCTGCCTCCCGGGTGAGGGCGCGCAGGTCGCCGGCCACGTAGCCGGGGGTTCTCTCGGCGACGGCGGTCAGGTCGAGTTCGCCGGCGGGCACGTCCCGCAGCATCACCTCGAGCAGCGCTGCGCGGTCCGCGGCGTCGGGCAGCGGTAGATCCAGGACCCGGTCGCAGATCTCGGGCTCGCGCAGTCGGGCGTCGGCCTCCTCGGGCCGGACACACGTGGCCACCAGCACGGAACCCGGGTGCGCCACGACCGACCGCAGCCGGTCCAGGATCAGCGTCGACACCGGCTCGGTCTCGGCGGGCAGGAGCGCGTCGATGTCCGTGACCAGCAGTACGCCGCCGTTCTCGCGGGTCCGCTCGGCGGCGGCACGGACCGCCTCCAGACGCGCGGCGGGGTCGATCGCGCCGATGGACGGGCCGTCGATCACCTCGAGACGGCGGTCGCCGGTGACCGACCGGACCATCGTCGCCTTGCCCACCCCGGGCGGGCCCGCGACCAGCACCCCGAGGTGAGGTGAGGTGCCGAGCGAGCGCAGCAACTCGGCGCGGTCCAGGGCGAGTGACAGCCACTGTGCGAGGACCTCGGCCTGGTCCGCGACGCCCACGAGGTCCTCGCGGGCGACGGCGGCGATGGCCTCCGAGCCGCCGCCGGGTGTGGAGGAGCCCCCGGGTGACGTTGCACGGCCGGAAGCCGACCCACCGGGAGAACCCGAGGGCCGGGAGTTCATTGGCGCCGCACCGCCGGTGGACGAGTGCGGGGTGGGGGTCGTCGTCGTCGAACCGGGCCGGGCTCCCAGGGCCGGCGCGGCACCGGGGCCGCCCGCCTCGATCACCGCGGTGGTGGGCTGTACCGACACGACCCCGTCCGGGACGGTCGCGGTTACGGTGAGCAGCTCGGTGCTCCACTGCGCGCCCATGGAGTTGCGCAGGGTGCGGGTGGTGTCGGCGGTGGGGAAGTCGGGGCCCAGGTCGCGGGGGAGCAGCGTGACGGAATCGCCCACGCGCACCACCTTGCCCAGCAACGCCGAACGCAGCACCCGCTCGGCCACGCCCCGGCCCGCCGGCGGCAGCCCCTGCACCTCGATGCTCTGCGCGCCCGTGACCTGCGCGGCCCGCACGGTCACGCGCGCGTCCTCGCCAAGTCCGCAGTTCGCGGCCACGACCTCGTCCACGACCAGCACCCCGCTCGGCGAGCCGGCGGCGGCCGCCGCCACGACCGCGCCGGTGGTGCGCGCGCCGACGATCTCGATGGCGTCCCACTCGCGCATGCCGAGAGCGAGAATCACCTCCGGGTGCGCCCGCACGATTCCGCGGCGGGCGTCGGCGGCCGAGGCCGTCAGACGCAGGGTCAGGTCCAGATCCGGGCGCGGGTTCACGCATAGAAGCCTAACGGCGGCCCGCCGGTCAGGGCGGGCCGCCGTCAGGGGCGAACGAGGTGGGCCGTTTGGCCCGTGGTGTCAGTGCACCGGGGCGGTGATCATGCGCCCACCGAGTGCTTGATCGAGTTCCAGGCGACGGGGATCTGCTTGGAGTAGTACGACCAGTTGTGCATGCCGGTGGGCAGATGGTCGATGTCCGCGGGGATGCCCAGGTCGGCCAGGCGCCGGTCGGCGGCGTGGGTGCACTGGCCCGTGGCCTGCTCGAGCGCCATTCCGGCGACGAAGTTGGCGGCGTCGTTGTTGTACGCGGCCCAGTCGCCCGGGTTCGCCACGCCGGTGCCCGAGGACATGTAGATGGCCTTGCCGCGCAGCTTATCGGCATTGATCATCGCGTCGTGGGCGACCCACTGCTCGTTGCCGGGCTCACCCCACATGTTGTTCAGCGTCGCGCCGCGGCTCTCGACGGTGAAGCGGGTCAGGATCTGGCCCAGCGCGTCGGTGGAGTAGCAGCCGGAGACGCCGAACACGCCCTTGTAGAGGTCCGGATGGCGGGTCGCCATGGTCACGGCCGCTCCCGCGCCCATGGAGATGCCGCCGATCGCGCGGTTGGTGTTGGTGCTGATGCGCGGCTCGAGCAGCCGCGGCAGGTCGCCGGTGATGAACTTCTCCCACTTGCTGATGCCCAGCACGGGGTCCTGCTGGTTCCAGTCCGACCACATGGAGCCCTGGCCGCCGGTCGGGATGACGAGGTTGACGTTCTCGTTCGCGAACTGCTCCTTCGCGCCCCACTGCATGAAGCCGCTGGGCAGCTCGGATCCGACGCCGTCGAGCAGGTAGAGGAACGGCGCGCCCGGGTTGGCGGCGCGGTAGACCTCGACCGTGATGCCGCGCTTCATGTCCCCGGAGTCGATGAGCCACCGCTCGTAGCGGCCGTCCACCACAGGCTCACCGACGATCTTCGTCTCGGTGATGTTCGGGTTGGGCTGCGGCGACGGCGGCGGCGGGCCGGCGAACATGTTGGGCGAGAAGCCGAGCGTGTTGGCGATGCCCATCATCGACGAGCCCGAGGAGCCGGGCAGGTTGCCGAGGTAGAGGATCTGGCTCAGGCTCTCCGGGGAGATCGTCCCGAGGGCGTCATTGGCGACCGACTCCGGACTGAGGGTGCCGACCTCCTGCGCGTTCGCGATCGACGGTGTGAGGCCGGCCGCCAGCGCGGTGGCGGCGGCGGTGGCGATCAGCGCGCGGCCGGCGCGACGCATGAGCGGGATGCGGCTCGCGGTGGTGCGCTGATCGGCACCGGTGTTCTCTGCACTCGGGACGGACATGGCAGCTCCTGACGGTCGGCGGCAGCGGGCGTTGCCGCCCCATTAGTCACTATCGCCACATCTCATCACACCGTTACTGCGTTCGCACCTGCAGGTTTGCGGGTGCAGGCCGCCGACAGCGCAGGCGGGCTCACCGGTAGCGCTGGAGGAACGCCGCCTCGGCGAGCGCGATTCGTTCGATCTCGCGCGGATCGACGCTCTCGTCGGGGGAGTGGATCGCGGCGGCCGGGTCCTCGACGCCGAACAGCGCGATGCTCGCCTCCGGGTGCGCCTGCTGCAGCGCCGTGCACAGCGGAATCGAACCGCCGGAACCGATCTCGGCGACCTCACCCGACCCGTACGCCTTTGCGAGGCACTCCGAGAGCAGCTCGTGCACCGGGTCGGTCCCCCCGGCCGCGACCGAGCGGAACGGATGCCCCACGGCCTCGGTCTCCACGGTAACCCGCGCGTTCCACGGTCGCCGCCGCTCGATGTGCTCGACGAGCGTGCGCTGCGCCTCGACCGGGTCCATGCCCGGCGGGACGCGCAGGTTCACCAGGGCGCGGGCACGGGGCTGGACCGCGGCGATGGCCCCCTCGACCGGCGGGCAGTCGATCCCCAGGACCGTCGCCGTGGGCCGCGACCACACCAGGTCCGCGACGGGCGCCGCCGAGGACAACTCCACCCCGTCGAGCACGCCGGCGTCGTCGCGGAACGTCTCCTCCGGGTAGGCCTGCCCGTCCCACTCGCCGGTGAAGTCCAGGCCGTCGATGGTGGTGGCGCCGGTGGCGGGATCGCGCAGCGAGGCCAGGATCGAGACCAGCGCCGCGAGGGCGTCGGGTGCTGCGCCGCCGAACTGTCCGGAGTGGACCCCGGCCTCCATCGTGTCGACGACGACAACGATGTTCGCGATGCCGCGCAGACTGGTGGTGAGCGTCGGCACGCCCGCCGCCACGTTGCCCGAGTCGACGATCAGGATGGCGTCCGCCTCCACGAGGTCGGGCCGCTCGGCCACCAGGTCGTCGAGCCCGCCGCCGCCGGTCTCCTCGGAGCCCTCCACCACGAGGCGGATGCCCAGGCCGTCGAGCGGATCCGGACCGGTGTCGGTGGGGCCGGGCGCGGCCGCCTCGTCGTCCCCTTCCGCTCCCGAGCCCGAGGCGGCAAGGGCTCGCAGCGCGGTGAGGTGCACGACCAGGTTGCCCTTACAGTCGGCGGCCCCGCGGCCGTACCAGCGGCCGCCGCGCTCGGTCAGTTCCCACGGCGAACTGGTCCACGCCGCCGGATCGCCCGCGGGCTGCACGTCGTAATGGCTGTACAGCAGCACCGTGGGGCGGCCGGGCGCCGCGGGGCGGTGGGCGAACACGGCCCTGGAGCCGTCCGAGGTCTCGACGACCTCGACCGCGTCCGGACCGAGCCCCGGCACCGGTAGTTCGCCGAGCATCTCCCGGACCAGCTCGCAGGCCTCGGCGCACGCGTCCGGCTCCGCCTCGTGCACCGACGGCAGCGCCACGAGCGCGGACAGGTCGGCACGCGCCCGATCCATCTGCGCGGTGACCGCGGCGGCCAGCGGGGCGAGGTCGGGGTGGGGATCGGTGAACGCGGGGGAGTCGGCCATGGGGTCAGGATAGTGGCGCTATACGACACACGACGGCAGGTGAACTCAAAGTGAACGGAGAGTGAAGTATGGTGGTGAACTATGAGCTATGTGATTGTGGTCACTCCCGCTGAGGCGGAGCTTCGTGACGTCGACAGTGTGGATGCGCTTCCCGATCACGTGCGGGCCGATCTGGAAGGGCTGCGCGACGAGATCTGTGCGCGCTTCCCGGCGGCGGATGCGATCGGCGAGACCGGGGCGCTGTCGGCCCGGCCGGTCATCGAGGGCGTGGGCGTCGTCATCCGCCCCGAGGTCCTGACCCGGCCGCTCGTTGTGAACGCGGTCATGCGGTACGCGGCGCCCCGCCAGCTCCTGGTGACCGCGCCGGAACTGGGTCTGGTCGCGGATCCGCGGGACCGTATCGAGATCGATGTGCACCGGCGCCCCACGGTGGTGGGTGCGGCGATCACCGACCACGCGGTGCGCGGTCGGCCCTTCGGCACCCTGCCGTGGGTCAGTCGCGAGCTGCTGGGACAGCTGCTCGAGGCGCTCGAGGTGGACGGCGATCGGCTGGAGCTGGAGGGCGACACCGAACGTTGGTTCCTCTACGAGCGGGTGGGCGGGGTGTTCGAGGTCTCCGTCGCGGATGGACCCGACGTCCCGGTCCGGCGGCGCACCCTCACCTCACACGACCTGGGCACCGCGGCGGACGCGGGGTGGGCCTGGGCGCGCTGCGACATCGACTGGCCCGCGTTCTTCGGTGGTGCCGGCGGGGCCACCGCGGCCTGACCCTCAGGCCGGGCGGAGCGGGGTCGGCCGGCTCGATCTGGCCCCGGCCCGCGTGGCCCGGGCGGGTCCTAGACCGAGTTCTCGAACCGTAGGGACGCCACCACGGCGTCGATCGTCTCGCTGGGCACGGTGCCGGGCTCGCCCTCGTCGGCCATGAGCACAAAGACGAGCGAGGCGTCCCCGCCGTCCGGCGTCCGGGTGGACACCGCGATGGTGTCGAACCGGATCGTGGGCGGGGTGCAGATGTTGCGCGGCGGGCGGACCTCGCCCCGGAGCGAGACGTACCAGGCCGGCACCCCGGACACCCCGATGCTGCGCGCCTCGGGCACGGGCACCTCGGCCCCGGCCTGGGTGAAGCGCCGGTCGATCGAATCGGCCATCGCGCGCGACGCCGACTCCGCCTGCTCGCGGGCGTCGCCGGGCAAGGCCGTCTGGCTGACGCCGGACAGGACCCGGAAGCTCATCCCCGCCAGCGGGCAGTAGCCGGGGTCCGCGATCGCGTTGGCGACGGTGACGTAGCCCGACCCCCAGTCGCTACCGGCGTCCGGGCCGGACCCGGTGTCGCCGTAGGGGTCGCCGACCTCCCATTCCGGCGGCACGGAGTAGATCAGTCCGGACGTGCTGCGGACGTCCTTCCAGTCGGGCGGCGGCGGACCTTCGGCCAGCGTCGGTCCGGGCTGCTCACGGTCCGGCGTGTCCGACCCGTCGGACTCGCGGGAGAGCAGGGCGCAGCTCGTCAGTGACGCCACCAGGCAGCCGGCGACGACGGCGGCCGCAGCAGCCCGGACCATCGGGTTCTCAGCCCTGTTCGACGAGCGTCTTGATGCGCTGGAGGGAGAGCGAGACGCCCTCGCCCATCTCCGAGGTGAACGACGGCTGCCCGCCGAAGAGCTTGTCGGTGAGGAACTTCGAGATGAACGTCAGGCCCTCGGGGACCTCACGCCGCTCGGTCAGGCGGGTGCCGCCGTTGGCGGTGGGCTCGAGCTCGAAGACCCAGATCGTGGTGTTCTCGGAGATGCGGTTGGCGAACCTACGACCGGGCTCGAACTCCACCACGCGGCTGGTGGTGGGCCAGAACACCGGTCCGCGCTTGTTGATGTTCAGCGCCCAGGTCCCCTTGGTGGTGCGTCCGCCCGGGGTGAGGACCTTGACGGCCTGACTACTCCACTGGGGCGCGTTGCGGACGTCGGAGATAACCTCCCAGACGCGCGCCGGCGGGGCGTCGATCTCGATGGAACTCTCGATGCCGGCAGGGGTGTTCGCGGTGGTCATGTGGTGCCTTCCTGGTGGTTCGGGGGAGGTGGGCCGGCAGTGTGCGCCGGGGTCAGGACTGTTCGGCCAGGGCCTTGATGCGACGGAGGGAGCCGGAGGAGGACGACGACGGCGACGACGGCGTTGATGATGATGACGACGACGAGCCGCGTGTTCCGCCACGGCCCCCGGGCAGTGCGCTGGTGAGCTTGCGCACCGCGGCCACCAGGGCGGCGGGCGGCTCGCTGCGCTCGGTGAGGCGGGTGCCGCCGGACGGGGTGGGCTCGAGCTCGAAGATCCACTGCGTGCCGTGTCCGCCGGTGCGGTTGGCGAAGCGGCGCTCGGGCTGGAAGTCGACGACGCGGCTGGTGGTGGGCCAGAAGACCGGTCCCTGCCGGTTGATGTTGAACGAGCGGGTCCCGAGGGCCGTCGGCCCGGAGGTGGCCAGGACCTTGCGCGCCTGGGTGCTCCACCGCGGGGCGTTGCGGACCTCGGAGACGAGCTCCCACACCCGGGCCGGAGGGGCGTCGATCTCGATCGATCGCCCGCGCGGCGTCCCGGTCTCGGGGGCGGGGGTGTGGTCGGTGGACATCGGGCCCTCCATCGGGGTCTGGGTCACGGCGTCTCGATGGTAGGGCAGTGCCGGCCGCGGTGGCGGTCGTTCGCCGGTCGCGAACACCTGCCCGGAGCCTTTGCACTCGATGGGGGCGAGTGCTAGAAAAGCGATTGGCACTCGGTTACCCTGAGTGCCAGCAATACCTGAACGAGAAGGTCGCAAGGTGAGGGGCGGATCCGACACGGTCCGCGCCGTCCGTCGCGGGCACCGATGTGACCACACGCGTGTCACCCCATACCCGGAGGATGATTCACCCCATGGCAAAGATGATCGCGTTCGACGAAGAGGCCCGGCGCGGCCTGGAGAGCGGTCTCAATCAGCTCGCCGACGCCGTCAAGGTCACCCTCGGCCCCAAGGGCCGCAACGTCGTGCTGGAGAAGAAGTGGGGCGCCCCCACGATCACCAACGACGGTGTCTCCATCGCCAAGGAGATCGAGCTCGAGGACGCCTACGAGAAGATCGGTGCCGAGCTCGTCAAGGAGGTCGCCAAGAAGACCGACGACGTCGCTGGCGACGGCACCACCACCGCCACCGTTCTCGCCCAGGCGCTCGTGCGCGAGGGCCTGCGCAACGTCGCCGCCGGTGCCAACCCCATGGGCATCAAGCGCGGCATCGAGAAGGCCGTCGAGGCCGTCACCGCTCACCTGATCGACTCCGCCAAGGAGATCGAGACCAAGGAGCAGATCGCCGCGACCGCCGGCATCTCCGCCGCTGACCCGGCCATCGGCGAGCTCATCGCCCAGGCCATGGACAAGGTCGGCAAGGAGGGCGTGATCACGGTCGAGGAGTCGCAGACCTTCGGCCTGGACCTCGAGCTCACCGAGGGTATGCGCTTCGACAAGGGCTACATCTCGCAGTACTTCATGACGGATCCGGAGCGCCAGGAGGCGGTCATGGAGGATCCGTACGTCCTGCTGGTCTCGGGCAAGGTCTCCACCGTCAAGGACCTGCTCCCGCTGCTCGAGAAGGTCATCGGCGAGAACAAGTCGCTGCTGATCATCGCTGAGGACGTCGAGGGCGAGGCCCTGTCGACCCTGGTCGTCAACAAGATCCGTGGCACCTTCAAGTCCGTCGCCGTCAAGGCCCCGGGCTTCGGCGACCGCCGCAAGGCCATGCTGCAGGACATCGCCATCCTCACCGGTGGCCAGGTCATCTCCGAGGAGGTCGGCCTCTCGCTCGAGACCGCCGACGTCTCCATGCTGGGTAAGGCCCGCAAGGTCGTCGTGACCAAGGACGAGACCACCATCGTCGAGGGTGCGGGCGACCAGGGCCAGATCGAGGGCCGGGTCAACCAGATCCGCGCCGAGATCGAGAACTCCGACTCGGACTACGACCGCGAGAAGCTGCAGGAGCGCCTCGCCAAGCTCGCCGGCGGCGTGGCCGTCATCAAGGCGGGCGCGGCCACCGAGGTCGAGCTCAAGGAGCGCAAGCACCGCATCGAGGACGCCGTCCGCAACGCGAAGGCTGCCGTCGAGGAGGGCATCGTCGCCGGCGGTGGCGTCGCCCTGGTGAAGTCCGAGGCCGCGATCGAGGGGCTGTCGCTGCAGGCCGAGGAGGCCACCGGTGCGAACATCGTCAAGTTCGCGCTGAGCGCCCCGCTCAAGCAGATCGCCCTCAACGCCGGCCTCGAGCCGGGCGTCGTGGCCGAGAAGGTCCGTAACCTGCCGGGCTCCGAGGGGCTCAACGCCGCCACCGGCGAGTACCAGGACCTCCTTGAGGCCGGCATCAACGACCCGGTCAAGGTGACCCGCTCGGCGCTGCAGAACGCCGCGTCGATCGCCGCGCTGTTCCTCACCACCGAGGCCGTCGTGGCCGACAAGCCGGAGCCCGCCGCGCCGGCGATGCCGGGTGGCGACGAGATGGGCGGCATGGGCTTCTGATCCAGCCCTGACGCGCGCTCGCTAGAGCGATAGCCCTGTGGCCCCGTACCGGAGATCCGGTACGGGGCCACAGGCCATTTTGTCACGGGAACGTCATCTGAACGATCCTGTGTAAAAGGGCTATGACCTGGTGTTACATGTTCGTTGCGACCCTGGAGGCGCTGGGTCGGGGTCGATAGCGTCGTGGTCAGGCGCCGAGGACCGGCGCTGATCAACCCACTGTGAACGGAGACCCCATGCCGAACTTCGGTCAATTGTCAGACCTCATCGGAGGAGTGACGGACATTCTCGGAGCCTTGACGTTCTTCACGGGTTCACTCGCAGGGGAGGGCGGAGTCGGTGACTTCGTAGACGCCCTGTCCAGCATCAGCGCGAACTGACGACGATCACCCACTCTGGGCCACAACGACACAGGAGCGATACACGATGAATCTCGAATTCGGATCCCTGGCGGGCGTCAGCGGCGCGCTCGGCCTCCTGACGGATTTCCTCGGAGGGTTCGGAGACCTGTTCTCCGGGCTCGAGTACTTCACGGGCGGAGACTTCGAGGAGGCACTGGCCGGAGGGTTCATGCGGTGACCTGACGCTGGCGACATGGCCACATCTCGAAATTCGGGGTGTGGCCCTCGTCTATTTTTCAGTGCACGGGAGCGCGAGGCCCCGGTCGCCGCCAAGCTCCAAAAGGCCCCCAAAGTGCTTTGTTAAGAGAACGTTTAACATTAATTGTTGGGGGACTAACGATGAACGGCGCGAACCCGCCCGGCCTCGCGCCCCGCTACATGCAAGGTTAGCCTTTCCTGACTTCGTTGCACTCAGTGCATCGCCGCAGCTAGGCGGCCACCTGAGAACTTGATTAAAGCGGTGGTTTAGGTCACATTTCCCCGCGGGAGAATGTATTGTTATCTCGAGCCAGCAGCGAGACGGGGATCACAATTGACTCTGGATTCGCTCAGACTATTCTGGCCAAGGTCCCGAAAGCAGGGGCTTGACGCGGCCCCGGGGACCGGGGCGAAACGATAAAGGGAGATACACATGCCTGACTTCAGTGCGATCAGCTCGCTCATCGGCGGCATCAAGAACATCCTCGACGGTGTCACCGGTTTCGCCGGCTCGCTCGCGGGCGACAGCTTCGACACCGTGCTCGGCAGCCTCGAGGTCTCCGACGCCGCTGCGTGATCTTCGGGTTCTTCCGAAGCTGATTCGCAGAGTCCGCCCCGGCTGCGGCGTATAGCAGTCACCCCCCCAAGCATCGGCCCCGGAACGCTCCGGGCCACGTACTTCAAGGAGAACAATATGGGCATCGAACTCGGTTCGCTCGGCGGCGTCATCGGCAAGGACGGCACCTTCGGCATCCTCAGCGATCTGCTCGGCAACGTCGACAAGTTCGTCAAGGCTGCCGGCTACTTCACCGGTGAGGGCTTCCAGGAGGCTCTCGCCGGCGGCTTCATGAAGTGAGCTGACCCGGTCAGTGGGTGAGGGCGTCGGGATCATCCCGGCGCCCTCACCGCATTTGATGGACATGTCGCTGTGCCTCCGACCTGCAGCCCCGACGCGGTGTATGGGGATCTGCTAATAAATGTAACGAGCGCACGTCGTTCGTCGATACTGATGACGTGAGCCGCGCAGAGGCTCCACGGTTTTCCTCGGCCATCACGGCTATGGGACCCTCGTGGTCGCCACTGCGGGCAAGAACTACAGTTCCGTGAGGTCCTCCGAATCCAGTTGGAGTGGCCTGTGGGGCTTGTGTGACCAGTGGGAAACGGGTTAACTCTTTGCTAAGAGTCGGCACGGGTCTGTGAACATCGAGAAGTAAGGCGTCGAAAATATGCGTTCAGTCAAGCGGTTCGGCACGAAGGTCGCGACCGCGGCCCTCGCGGCCGCCATGGTCCCCGTCGTCGCCACGGGCACGGCACAGGCCCAGGGTGGAACCATCAACTACACCAAGGCCACGGCCGGCAACAAGGTCGTCGAGACCGAGCTGGCGGACGGACGTCTGATCGTCTCGGTGTGGTCGGACGCCATGCAGCAGGAAGTGCCGAACATCGTCCAGCGTCCCCGCGACGGTAACGCGGGCGCTCCGGTGCTGTACCTCGTCAACGGCGCCGGCGGCGGCGAGGACTCCGCCACCTGGCAGGCGCAGTCCAACGTCAAGCAGTTCATGGGTGACAAGGACGCCTGGACCGTCACCCCGATCGGTGGCGCCTTCTCGTACTACACCGACTGGCAGAAGCCGGACCCCAACGTCCAGACCCGCTACGCCAGCGACACCCACCCGATGAGGTTCGAGACGTACCTCGCCGAGGAGCTCCCGAACCTCTTCGAGGGCGCGTACGGCGGCAACTACGAGGGGCGCAAGCGTGGCCTCGCCGCCATCTCGATGACCGCCACCTCGGTCCTGACGATCGCGCAGAAGCACCCGGGCAAGTTCCAGGCCATCGGCTCGTACTCGGGTTGTGCCGAGACCTCCACGCCGATCGGCCACGAGTTCATCAACATCGTCACCGGCATGCGCGGCGGGGCAGACCTGAACAACATGTGGGGCCCGTTCCCGGGCGAGCCTGTCGCGGGGACCAACAGCTGGTTCGACAACGATCCGGTCTGGGGCGCCTGGCGCTTCGAGGAGCAGCGCGACAACGGCACCCTGCCCGCCATGTTCATCTCGACCGGCAACGGCCTGCCCGGGCCGCACGAGAACCTCGAGAACTGGCGCCTGAAGGGCAACGGCGTCGCCCTGGCCAACCAGGCCGTCGTCGGCGGCATCATCGAGGCGGCCACCCAGTACTGCACCGCTAACCTGGCCCGCCGCTTCGGCGAGCTGGGGATCCCGGCCCACTTCGACTTCGCGCCCAACGGCACGCACTCGTGGGGCTACTGGGAGGACGACCTCGCGCAGTCCTGGCCCATGATGGCCAACGCCATGGGCGCTCGCTGGGGCGAGATCTGATCGGCTGACGCCGCAGCGCACCGCGCAGCTCGCAAGGACCCCGTCTCACCCGCTTCGGGTGGGGCGGGGTTCTTTCACGTTCAGGCCAGTCCGGCATTCTGTACGCATGACCAAGACCGAAGGCCCGCAGCGGGTCGAGCTGTCGCACCCCGACGGCAGCACCAGTCCACTGCTGATCGTCCCCGCGGCCCGGCGAGACGAGAACCGCCCCGCAGTCCTGGTGCTGCCCGGCATCGCCGTCGGCGCCCGGTACTACCTCCCGCTTGCCCGAGCCCTCGCCGACGCCGGCGTGGACGTGGCCATCACGGAGCTGCGCGGTCAGGGCGAGAGCACCCACCGCATCGGCCGCAGCGGCGGCGCCGCCGGCTACCACGAGAGTGCTGGCGAGGACGTCCCGCTCGCGGTGGAGGCCATGCAGCGCGAGCTCGGCCCCCGCCCGGTCGTGCTCCTCGGACATAGCATGGGCGCCCAGATCGGCGTCTACCACCTCGCCCGCCGGGACCCCCGCGTCGTGGGGCTGATCGCCGTGGCCGCACAGTCCCCGTTCCATCGCGGCTATCCCCGCGAGTTCGGCCGCAAGCTGCGCCTGGGGTCGATCGTCATGCCGATCGTCGGCCGTGTGGCCGGCCACGTGCCCGGCCAGTTCTTCGGTGCCACCGGCCGCGTCCCTGCGGACCGGGTGCGCGACTGGGCCCGCCTCGCCGCCACCGGCGTCATGCAGCCGGCGCGCGCCGACCTGGACTACATCGACGGCCTCGCCCGCGTCACCGTCCCGGCGCTGGCGGTCGTGATCGCCGACGACCCCCTCGCCCCGGAAAGCGCCGCCCGCAACCTGCTCGCTTTGCTACCGGCAGCGCGCACGACGCTCGAGTCGGAGCCGCAGCCACTCGGCCACAACACGTGGGCGCGCCGCCCCGACGAGATCGTCGCGCGGGTCCTGGCGTGGATCGACCGTGAGGTCACCACCGCGTAGACGGTGCCCGCGGGGGCGGGTGCCACCCCGATCACGACGACGACAACCGCCGCCGGAAGAACTCGTACGTCAGGACCGCCTTGCGGGCCTCCTGCGAGTTGTCCGCGGCGCCGGCGTGGCCGCCCTCGACGTTCTCGTAGTACTCCACGTGATGGCCGGCGGCCTCGAGCGCGGCCGTCATCTTGCGGGCATGGCCCGGGTGGACGCGGTCGTCCCGCGTCGAGGTGGTCATGAGCACCGGCGGGTAGGTGACCTCCGAGGCGGGCCGGATGTGCTGGTACGGCGAGTACGCGCCCAGGAAGTCGTCCCAGTCGGCCGAGTCGGGGTCGCCGTACTCGGCCATCCACGAGGCGCCCGCCAACAGCAGGTGATAGCGCTTCATGTCGAGCAGGGGCACGGCGATCGCCAGCGCCCCGAACAGCTGCGGGTAGCGGGTCAGCATGACGCCCATGAGCAGGCCGCCGTTGGAGCCGCCCGTCGCGCCGAGCTGCTCGCGGGTGGTGACGCCCGAGTCCACAAGCGCGCGGGCCACGGCGGCGAAGTCCTCGTAGGCGCGGGGCCGCTTCTCCCGCACGGCGGCCCGGTGCCACTCCGGCCCGTACTCGCCGCCACCGCGGATGCCGGCCACCACGTAGACGCCGCCCTCCTCGAGCCACAGCGCGCCCCTCAGCGCGGCGTAGGACGGGCGCATGGACACCGTGAACCCGCCGTAGCCGTACAGGATCGTCGGCCGTGGGCCCTCCGGGCCGGGGCCGCGCATGACCGTGTACGGAACCTCGGTCCCGTCGTCGCTGACCGCCGTGTGCCGGGTGACCTCCACGCCGGACGTGTCGAAGCGGTCCGGGGTCGAGCCGAGCGTCGTGGTGGAACCGTCGGCCCGCAGCAACACCAGCGACGGAGGCACGACCGGTCCCGACACCGCCAGCACCGCCTCGTCCGGGTGGGGCGACCCGCCGTCGGCGGACGGGTCGGAATGTCGGTCGAGCGAGAGGACGTCGATCGACACGTGCTCGGGCAGTCCCTCGACCGGCAACCTCCGCCACCCGTCGGCTGCGGTCGACGGCCCGCCCGCGTCTGATCTGCCGGCGGTGTCGGTGCCGGTATCGGGGATCGCGAACGCCTCGAGCCGGGACTCCGTGTCCTCGAGGACCGTCAGTACCACACGGCCGCGGCCCCACGACACGTCCTCGACCGTCGTCGAGGGGGTGGGGGAGAACAGCACCGTCGGCTCGGGCAGCCGGGACGGGTCGTCGTCGAGCGCCGACCACGGCACCACCAGAACCGACCCACCGGGATACGTGCCGCCGGCGACCTCCACCTCTGTCCGCGGACGCAGCGTCAACCACGGCCCGCTCGAGCCCACCCGGCAATCCTCGGGCACCGGGACTTGCAACGGCTTCTCGGTCTCCGGAAGGCCGCCCGGGCGCCAGAACCACTCCTGGGAGGTATGGAAATCGGGAGAGCGGCTCGCGACGAGACGCCCGGTGTCGATGTCATATCCGGCGCCGACGGCGACGTCGTCGTCGTACCCCTCGAAGATCACCGGGGCCCCCGCCGGATCGGAACCGCGGCGCCACAGGCGCACCACCCGCGCGTACCCCGAGCTCGTCGCATCGGCCCCGGCCGGATCCAACGGCGCCGCCAATACCAGCGTGTCCCGATCCACCCACGACACCGAGCACTTGGCCTCCGGCAGATGGAACCCGCCCTCCGACGCCGGCACGAACCGACGCTCGACGAGATCGAACTCGCGGACCTCCACCGCGTCGGCCCCGCCCCGCGACAGGCGGATCAACGCCCGGTCGTCCTCGGGGCGGCGCACGACGGTCCCCGCGTACACCCAGTTGACGTCCTCCTCGCGGGCGAGCGCGTCCACGTCCACGAGCGTCTCCCACGCCGGATGATCCGACGCCGGCGCGCCCTGCTCCAACACCGACCACGGCACCCGGCGCCACAACCCGCGGGGGTGCTCGCGGTCCTTCCACACCGTGTACGCATAACGGCCCCGCAACACCGGCCACGCGATACGGTCCGTGGAGTCCAGGATCCCCTTCGCGCGGGTGTAGGAGGCCTCCGCGTGCTCGCCGACGGCCAGGTCGGCCAGGGTGCGATCACTGCGCTCGGCGACCCAGGCCAGGGAGGCGGCGCTGTCGATGTCCTCCAGGTGGAGGTACGGATCAGAGGGTGTGGAGGTGCTCATGATCTCGATGATGCCGTGGCCGCGGGAAGTGGCGAGAAAGGGGAGGGGTGAGCGCGACAACTAATTCGCTCAGGGTCTTGTTACCTGGACAATCGCTAAGTACCCTGTTCGATGAGCGTGGGTCGCCTGACCCGGCCATTCTCGATTGCACTCGGGAATGCATTCGATAAACGGAGACACACAAATGGGTTCCATCACCAACCTCCTCGGCGGCTCCAGCGGCTCCGGCAGCTCGACCGACAAGATCACGGACCAGATCGCGGAGACCATCGGCGAGGTCGTCGCCAACGCCGTCAAGTCGATCCTGGGCAACATGTCCTGATCTGCCGCCGAGGCACTGACGCCGCCCCTCCTCCCGCGGAGTGGGCGGCGTCAGTCTATTTTCTGCAGCCTTCGCTCGCCGCGGGTTTCCACTTTCGGGTGTCTTCCCGGCCGCATGAGGTGCCTCGCCCGCCGGATACGCATACCCTGTGTGTCGTGGCTGACACTCATTTCGATCTCATCGTCCTCGGCGCGGGCCCCGGTGGCTACGTCGCCGCCATCCGTGCCTCGCAGCTCGGCCTCAAGGTGGCCGTGGTCGAGGAGAAATACTGGGGCGGCGTGTGCCTCAACGTGGGCTGTATCCCCTCCAAGGCCCTGCTGCGTAATGCCGAGCTCGCGCACACCGTTCTCAAGGACGGCAAGACGTTCGGCATCTCCGGGGACGTCTCCTTCGACTTCGGTGCGGCGTTCGATCGCAGCCGCAAGGTCTCCGACGGCATCGTCAAGGGCGTCCACTTCCTCATGAAGAAGAACAAGGTCACGGAGATCAACGGCTACGGCACGTTCGTCGACGCCAAGACGGTCGAGGTCGACGGCACGAAGTACACGTTCGACAACTGCATCATCGCCTCCGGTTCGGTCGTCAAGACGCTGCCCGGGATCGAGCTCAGCGAGAACGTCGTCAGCTACGAGGAGCAGATCCTCAGCCGCGAGCTGCCCAAGTCGATTGTGATCGTCGGTGCCGGGGCGATCGGCATGGAGTTCGCCTACGTCATGGCCAACTACGACGTGGATGTCACGATCGTCGAGTTCATGGACCGCGTCCTGCCGAATGAGGACGAGGACGTCTCCAAGGAGATGGTCAAGCACTACAAGAAGCTCGGCGTGAAGCTCCTGACCGGCCACAAGACGACCAAGGTCACCGACAACGGCGACTCGGTCGAGGTGCAGATCGAGAAGAACGACGGCGGGGACACCCAGACCCTGACCGTCGACAAGGTCCTCATGGCCATCGGCTTCGCCCCGCGCGTCGAGGGCTTCGGGCTCGAGAACACCGGGGTCGAGCTCACCGACCGCGGCGCGATCGACATCGACGACCACATGCGCACCAACGTGGACGGCATCTACGCGATCGGCGACGTCACCGCGAAGCTGCAGCTCGCGCACGTCGCGGAGGCGCAGGGCGTCGTGGCGGCCGAGACCATGGCCGGTGCCGACACCCAGACCCTCGGCGACTACCGGATGATGCCGCGCGCCACCTTCTGCCAGCCGCAGGTCGCCTCGTTCGGGCTGACCGAGGCGCAGGCCAAGGACGAGGGCTACGACGTGAAGGTCGCCAAGTTCCCGTTCTCCGCGAACGGCAAGGCCCACGGGCTCGGCCACGCGGTCGGCTTCGTCAAGGTCATCGCCGACTCCACGCACGGCGAGCTGCTGGGCGCCCACCTCATCGGCCCGGACGTCTCGGAGCTGCTGCCCGAGCTGACACTGGCGCAGATGTGGGACCTCACCGCCGAGGACATCGGCCGCAACGTGCACACGCACCCGACGCTGTCCGAGGCCATGAAGGAAGCCGTCCACGGCATCGCCGGCCACATGATCAACCTCTGACGGGCCCCTCCCGCCACCCCGTTCAACGAGAAGAGCGTTCCGCGCACTCCCTACTCGGGGAATGCGTTCGGAACGCTCTTCGCGTTGGGCGGGTGGGTCGACGGGCGGGTGGGTCGACGGGCGGGTGCGTCGATGGTCGGGTGGGGCCGGCGGCGGTCCGGCCCGTGCCTACTCGGCGTTGGCGATCTTCTCCATCTGCGCCGTGTAGATCGCCTCGAGCGCGCCCGCGGCGGTCGGCAGAACCGGGTCGGCCGCCGGGTCGTTGCCGCGGGCCGCGTACTCGACGCTCACGGTGGTGTCGCGGGCGAAACCGTGCAGCGCGATGGCCCGGCTGATCTGCTGCGTGCCGTCCGGCTGGGTGGTGATGAAGTCGCTGATCACGCGGAAGCCCTCGGTGCCCTCGACGACCGGCGCGTCCTGCACCGTCATGACGAGCTCCACGTTCGGGTTGGCCACGCTCCGCGAGGTGTGGCACGCCTCGTACAGCGAGCGGTCGAGGAACTCGTCGAGCCGCCAGCCCACCATGCCGATGCCGAAGCGATGCTCCGTCTCGTCCGCCTCCGACTGCTTGTAGCGCACCATCGTGGTGACACCGTCGCCGGTGGCGTGGTTGGAGACGGTCTCCAGTCGCGAGACCTTGTCGCAGGCCGGATCCTCCATGAGCTGCCGGCCCTGGTCGGCGACCAGCTTGTCGACCGACTCCTGCAGCATGGGCTTGTCGATCACCTGCACGACACCGCCGCCCGGCGCCTCGCCCTCCGTCAGCACGCGCCCCTCGACCGGGGTCTGGGGCGCGGAACCCTGGTCTGTCGACTCCGACGACGGGGTGTCGGCGCCGGCGGCGTCCTCGTTGCTTTCCGAGTCGGACGAACAGGCCGCGAGGCCGGCCGCCGTGACCAAGGCGAGGCCGGCGATCGCAACGCGTCGGGGGGTGCGGGTGCGGAGTCGCATCTCTCTCCTTTAATTCAGGGTTGCTCACATAGTGCCACCGGAGTCCCGGTTGGCGGGTGACCCGCCCCGGGTTACGAGGCGCCCCGCGACCACGGTCCACCCGGCCCGGGCCTCGGCAGGGGGCGGCCGTCGCGCCCGATCAGGGGGGATCGGCGTTGCCGGGTTATCGGTGAAACCGGGTGGGTGTGGCTACCCTTGGTGCGGCACCGGCTGACCGGCGAGCCGAACCTGAACCGCACCCGAATCCGACCCCGATCCCGGAAGCAGGACAGCGAGATGGACCACGACGGTATCGAGGCAGTGCTCCTCGACCTCGACGGCGTGATCACCCCGACCGCCGAAAAGCACATGCAGGCCTGGAATCGCATGTTCACCGGCTACTTCGCCGAGCGCGGCCTCGAGCCCTACTCGGACGAGGACTACTTCCGATACATCGACGGCAAGCCGCGCGCCGAGGGCATCGTGTCGATGCTCGCCGCGCGGGGCCTCACCCTGCCGATGGGCGAGGAGAAGAAGGACGACGACGACAACGCCGCCGCCGACCTCGCGCTCACCGACACCGTCACCGGTCTCGGTGAGCGCAAGAACGCGGTCTTCCGCCAGCTGCTGGACGAGGGCATCGAGGCCTACCCGGGGTCCGTGGCCTACCTCGACGCGCTGGATGCGGCCGGGATCGCCAAGTGCGTCGTGTCCAGTTCCAAGAACGCGGTGGCCGTCCTGATCGCCGCGGGCCTGCGGGATCGCTTCGAGGTCATCGTCGACGGCGAGGTCGCCGCAGCCGAGGGCATCCCCGGCAAGCCCCGGCCCGACACGTACCTGCGGGGCGCGGAGCTCCTCGGCGTACCGGCCGACCGCTGTGTCGTGGTCGAGGACGCCGTCTCCGGTGTGCAGGCCGGCGCCGCCGGCGGGTTCGCCCGTGTGGTCGGCGTGGACCGCGGGGCCGGGAAACAGGTCCTGCTGGACGCCGGTGCCGACGTCGTCGTCGTCGACCTCGTCGAACTCATCCCCGATCCCACGGAGGCGCGCGCGTGACCCGCTCCCACATCGCCCGCGGACCTGTCCACGACACCGTCGGGCAGTCGGTCCCCGGCAACATCCGCACCACCTACGGCGTGAACCTGCGCAGTCACCTCGAGGTGCCGGAGATCAACAGGACCAGCCACCCCGCGGACCCGTGGCGCTGGGTCGAGACCAACCCCAAGGCGTCCCCGCTGGGGGTCTCCGAGACGCAGTTCGCCGTGGCCAACGGGTACCTGGGCATGCGCGGCAACCCCGACGAGGGGCGCGATTCCGCCCAGCACGGCACCTTCGTCAACGGCTTCCACGAGACGTGGCACATCCAGCACGCCGAGGACGCCTACGGTCTCGCCCGCGAGGGCCAGACCATGGTCCAGGTCCCCGACACCAAGACCATCCGCATCTACGTCGACGACGAACCGCTGCGGGTGGGCGTGTCCGACCTCGAACACTACGAACGCAGCATCGACTTCCGTGACGGCATCATGCGCCGCGAGCTCGTGTGGCGCACGCCCGCCGGCAAGAAGGTGATCATCCGCACCAGCCGCATGGTGTCGATGGTCGAGAAGCACCTCGCCGTGATGACCTATGAGATCGAACTGCCCGACGAGCCCGCGCCGGTCGTGATCTCCTCCCAGGTGATCAACCGGCAGGACGGCGAGGACGAGTACCGCTCGCCCCGGGCCGATCCCGAGGAGAGCTTCGACCCGCGCCGCGCCGACGGCCTCGACCACCGCGTGCTCGAGCCGCAGCTCACGGAGGGCCAGCGCGGCTACCAGGTGCACGGCTACCGCTGCGCCAACTCGGGCATGACGATCGCCGTGGGCGTGGACCACCAGCTCGAGTCCGAGGACGACGTGGCCATGAGCCACGAGATCGGCGACGACTCCTCCAAGATCGTCTACCACGCCCACGTCACCCCGGGCCGCACCCTCACGCTCACCAAACTCGCGGCCTACCACACCTCCGAGATCGTCCCCGCCCAGGAGCTGGCCGACCGCTGCTCGCGCACCCTCGCCCGGGCCCGCGTCCGCGGCGTCGAGGACCTGCACCGCACCCAGCGCGACTGGTACGACCACTTCTGGGCCCGCGCGGACGTCGAGGTCGACGGGCCGGTCGAGACCCAGCAGGCCATCCGCTTCAACCTCTTCCAGCTGGCCCAGGCCTCCGCGCGCGCGGAGTACAACGGCATCGCCGCCAAGGGCGTCACCGGCAGCGGCTACTCCGGCCACTACTTCTGGGACACCGAGACCTACGTCCTGCCGTTCCTCACGTACACGATGCCCCAGTTCGCGCGGAACGCCCTGCGCTTCCGCTACTCGATGCTGGACAAGGCGCGTGCGCGGGCCAAGTTCCTGTCCGTCAAGGGCGCGCTCTACCCGTGGCGCACCATCAACGGCGAGGAGGCCTCCGCCTACTACGAGGCCGGCACCGCGCAGTACCACATCAACGCCGACATCGCGCACGCCATGGTCAAGTACCTCTGGGCCACCGAGGACCAGGACTTCATGATCCGCGAGGGCGTGGACGTGTTGGTCGAGACCGCCCGGATGTGGGTCTCGCTCGGGTTCTTCGACGGCGACGGCATGTTCCACATCCACGGCGTCACCGGGCCCGACGAGTACACCACCGTGGTGGACAACAACCTGTTCACCAACGCCATGGCCCGGTTCAACCTGCTGGCCGCCGCGGTCGCGTGCAAGCGCATCGCCGAACTGGGGGACGGCCGGTGGAGCGCGATCTGTCAGCGCCTGAAGCTCGACGACGACGAGATCAGCGAATGGAAGCGCGCCGCCCGCAACATGGTGATCGCGTACGACGAGGTGCTGGGGGTGCACCCGCAGGACCAGGACTTCCTGGCCAAGGAGGTGTGGGACCAGGATCTCGAGGACCCGCGCCGGCCCCTGCTGCTGCACTTCCACCCGCTGGTCATCTACCGGCACCAGGTGCTCAAGCAGGCCGACGTGGTGCTGGCGATGTTCCTTCGCGGGGACGAGTTCACCGAGGAGCAGAAGCGCGCCAACTTCGAGTACTACGACCCGTTGACCACCGGTGACTCGACCCTGTCGGCGGTCGTGCAGTCGATCATCGCCGCGGAGATCGGCTACTGCGACGAGGCGTTCGAACATTTCTCCAAGGCGCTCGTGGTGGACCTGGCGGACGTGCACGGCAACGCCGCCGACGGCATCCACGTGGCCTCGACCGGGGGTGTGTGGTCCGCGCTGGTGAGCGGGTTCGGCGGCATGCGCGACTACGGTGGCGACATCTCGTTCGACCCGCGCGTGCCCGCCGAGTGGGGCGCGCTGACGTTCCGGCTGACCGTGCGCGGGACGCTCGTGAAGGTCCGCGTGACGCACACCGAGATCACGATCACCAACCTCGACGGCGTCGACTTCGACTGCACCGTGCAGGGACGCCAGGTGTGGGTGCCGGCGGGGGAGACGATGGTCCTGGAGCTGGATGACCGGGCCCGCGTGTGCCTGTCCCACGCAGAGTCGGCGGGCGAGCAGGCGCCGCTGCCCTGACCCTGCCCGGGCCCTGCCCCGGCCCCGGCCCCCGCCGGCTCGCTCGGTCCGGCTCGAACACGGTCCGGCTCGCTCGGTCCGGCTCGGGCACGGCCCCGGCCTGCCGCTTTCCCGGAGTCGGCGCGGGCGCGGCCCGGCCTGCCGCTTCCCGGAGTCGGCGCGGGCGCGGCCCGGCCTGCCGCTTCCCGGAGTCGGCACGGCCGCGGCCCGCGTTGTGGGCGCGCTGCTGTCGCGATCCGACGCTTGTGCGCGTGGCCAGCGCATCTGACCTCGTTTGCGCTGGCTCCGTGACCTGCGCTGACTTGTTGTACGGATTCCGGGGACTTGCGCTGGTGGCTGGGACCAACCAGCCAGCCTAGGGCGAGTAGCCAGCGCCAGTAGGGGCACTTGCGCTGCTGTCGTGCTCATTCGGCGTCCGGAGCGTCTCGATGAAGGCGCTTTTCCTCACGGCCGCGAACACAGAGCCAGCGCACATGCCGGAGCTGGGCACAGAGCCAGCACATGCAGCCTCGCTTGCGCTGGGTGTCCGCTCATTTGTCACCGAGCCAGCGCATCCGGCGGCCGTTGCGCTGCGCGGTCGCGCGGTTGCGGGGTGCGCGGTTTGGCGAGTGGGTGCCGAGCTCACGTCGAACGTCCTATGCCGCCGCTGCTCTCCGTAAAAGGTATGCCGCGCGGACCTGCTCGAGAACGTCATCTTGCTGATGGCGGAAGATCCTGCGGTCGACCACGATGACGATCCACCCCGCGGCCTGCAGGCGGTTTCGTCGGTGGCGGTCCTTGGACTGTTGGACCGGGTCGTCGTGGTGGGGGCCGTCGTACTCGACGGCGATCTTGTGTTCCGGGTCCGCCAGGTCGAGGCGATAGCCGAGTTCGGGTACCTCGACCTGGGGAACGAAATCAGTGAACCCTGCCTCTTTGAGGAACAGGCGTGTCTCGGTTTCCCGTGGGGACTCACTACGGGGATCCGCATCCGCGAGAACCTTCCGGGCACGGGCGACGCCCCAGGTGCCAGCCATGTACGTCACGGTTTCGGCGAAAGCGGCCCGGGACAAGCCATGACGGTACAGCTCCTCAATCGCCTGCACGCCCTGCACGTGATCGCTGAATCTCGCCAGATCGAAAGCTGTCCAGCGGTGCGCGGTCACGCGGACTCCACGTAGCGTGATCACCGCCTGTTCCGGAACCGAATACCGCCTGATGCGAAGGCCTCGTCGTTCCCGGCCATGAGACCCGACGGACAATTCCGGCACCGTGTCATGGCGCAGAGGGGCGACTCCGTGGATGACTGCAGCCGACCAACCGGTCAACACGGCGCCCGGGTAGAGGCGGGAGTAGGCCACTGAGAGTGTTTCGAGATCGCGGGTGACGCCGGATGGGAGCCAGAGCCCGTCGACGACCTTGACGAAGTCCCGCTCACGGCGTCGTCGCGGAACGTGTGAGATCTCGTGAGTCAGACGAGCGAGAGACAGTGCGGGATGTTCGTCATGAGTGTTGTTCTTGGTCATAGCCGTGATGATGCCGGGCACTGAGCACGACACCGTCCGAATGGCGGCGTGATGATCGGTCTGCTGTGGAGAGGCTGGGGGCTGTGGAAACAGTGCATAACGGAGCGCGGACTGCGGCGGCGGGCCCTCTCCGGGCAGCTGACCAGCGGGCTCGGCAGGTCAGCGGGGCTCGTCGGGCTGGATGCGCAGGACCTGCAGGGAGGTGGCGAGCCCGTCGTACTGCGCCACCAACTGCACCAGCGCCACCAGCTCCGACGAATTGAGATGGGAGGACAGACGGGCCCACGTGTCGTCGGCGATGTCCTTGGTCCGCACCAGCTCGTCGACAGCGATCAACACGGCCCGGAGGCGGTCGGTCCACGGGGCGGTGGACGGATCCTCGGTGGTACGGGCGATCTCGTCGTCGTCGAGTCCTACACCCGCCCCGATCCGCTCGTGGTGAGCCCGCTCGTACACGCTGCCCCGTAGATGCGCGATTCGCAGGATCACCAGTTCGGTGGTGCGGCGGTCGAGGACCCCGAACGGCATCATCATCCCCGAGTACGCGAGCCAGGCGGGGAAGAGACGGCGCGCGTGGCCGAGCGTGGCGAACAGGTGGACGTCGCGCTTGCCCGTGACGCGCGCGCCCAGGCGGTTGACCGCCCAGCCGATCGGGCCGAGTTCGCGGAAGCCCCCGGGGCGGATGCGCGGGGCCGTGCCAGCGCCGCCTGACGCACCGGGGGCGCTGGGTGCCGATGCGCTGGGTTCGCCGGGCGCGCCGGATGCGGAGACGCCAGCGCCGCCGGACGTGCCGGTGGGGCGGGGCGTGGCGGCGCTGGTGTCAGGGGTGTCGCTCGGCTGGCTCATGGCCGCAAGGGTAGGGCAGTCGACGGTGCGGGGGAGCCGGGTTCGTCGAGGAGGTACGGCGACAGCGCCGAGCGGTGGGCGTCCACGGACAGCGTGCGGTTGAGCGGCGGGAAGGCGCGCTGGGGGCAGGCCGGGCGCTCGCACATCCGGCAGCCGGCGCCGATCTTGGTGGCCGCGTCGGCGTCGTTCAGGTCCAGGCCCTGCGCATACACCGTCCGGTGCGCGTGGCGCGCTTCGCAGCCCAGGCCGATCGCGAACGTCTTGCGCGACTGGCCGAAGCGCATCGGTCGGGTGGTGACCGTGCGCGACACCCACAGGTGCATGCGGCCGTCGGTGGTCTCGGCGACCTGCCGCATGATCTTGCCCGGGAACGAGAACGTCTCGTAGATGTTCCACAGCGGGCACGTGCCGCCCGACGTGGTGAAGTGGACGCCGGACGCGGACTGGCGCTTCGACATGTTCCCCGCGCGGTCCACGCGGACGAAACTGAACGGCACGCCCGATGCCCCAGGCCGCTGGAGCGTGGACAGGCGGTGGCAGACCGTCTCGTACCCGGTGGCGTGGAAGGTCATGAGGCGCTCGACGTCGTAGCGGAAGTCCTCCGCCGTATCGAGAAAGCGCTCGTACGGCATGAGGACGGCGGCGGCGAAATAGTTGGCCAGGCCGCGGAGGCCCATGGCGTGCGCGGCCGGGGAGCTGAACGCGCCGTCGGCGACCAACTGGTCGAGCAGATCACCGTGCTCCAGGAACGCCAGCTCCGAGGCCACGCGGAACGCCTGCTGGCCGGCGGTCAGATGCGCTGACAGGTCGAGGCGCCGCTCCTCGGCGGAGTACCGATGCCACAGGCCGTCCGGCAGATCGACGCGACGGACCACCCGCACGCCGTGCGTTTCCGACAGCCGGTTCTCGAGTTCGGTACGCACATCGCCGCGGTTCATGCGGATCCGGTTGGTGAGCTCCTCGGCCGCGGTGTCGAGGGAGTCGATGTAGTTCTGCCGCTGGTAGAAGTAGTCGCGCACCTCCTCGTGCGGCATCGCCAGCGCCGAGTTGTCCAGCTCGCCGGCGGGCAGGTTCCGGGCCTCGGTCAGGGCCGCGAGGAGATCCGCCGAGTTGCGGTAGCGCTGGTTGAGGACGGCGAAGGCCCGCGCCAGGGAGGGGTGCGCCTGGACGAGATCGATCACCTCCGAGGTGGGGATGCCCGAGGAGACCTGGGGGTCGGTGAGCGCCTCGGTCAGCTCGGCGATCAGGCGCGTGTCGGCGTCCGAGGCGAAGAAGGTCGAATCGACGCCGTAGACCTCCGAGAGGGTGGTGAGGACGCGGGAGGTGACGGGACGGGTGTCCCTCTCTAGTTGATTGAGGTACGACGACGACAAGCCGAGCGACGTGGCGAAGGCGGCCTGCGTCAGGCCCTTCTCCTCTCGCAGACGCCGCAGTCGCGCGCCCATATGTGAGGCCGTCATCGGCTTTCCCCTTCCAGTTCGTGGTGCACCCCACATTCTTCGCAAAGTTTGCAAAAGAGGCAAGGAAACTCGCGGAATTTGCACAAGTCGCAGGTAGACGGGGTGTGGTGGGTGTGGCACTCTTGTGTCGTACAGGATCTCGCAACTCGCAGATATGCGAACTCGAGTCCGCCCCCGAGACAGAAAAGAGTCGCGATGTCGAACATCGGCAAGGCACGTACCGCTGAAGAGATCCAGAAGGATTGGGACACCAACCCCCGCTGGAAGGGCATCACCCGCAACTACACCGCTCAGCAGGTCGCCGATCTGCAGGGCACCGTCGTCGAGGAGCACACCCTCGCCCGCCGCGGCGCGGAGATCCTCTGGGACAAGGTCAACAACAAGGACTTCGTCAACTCCCTCGGCGCGCTGACCGGCAACCAGGCCGTGCAGCAGATCCGTGCGGGCCTCGAGGCCGTGTACCTCTCGGGCTGGCAGGTCGCCGGCGACGCCAACCTCTCGGGTCACACCTACCCGGACCAGTCGCTGTACCCGGCCAACTCGGTCCCGACCGTCGTCCGCCGCATCAACAACGCGCTGCTGCGTGCCGACGAGATCGCCCGCATCGAGGGTGACACCGCGGTCGAGAACTGGCTCGCCCCGATCGTGGCCGACGCCGAGGCCGGCTTCGGTGGCGCCCTGAACGCCTACGAGCTGCAGAAGGCCATGATCGCCGCCGGCGCCGCCGGTGTGCACTGGGAGGACCAGCTCGCGTCGGAGAAGAAGTGCGGCCACCTCGGTGGCAAGGTGCTCATCCCGACCAACCAGCACATCCGGACCCTGACCTCGGCCCGTCTCGCGGCCGACGTCGCCAACGTCCCGTCGGTCATCATCGCGCGCACCGACGCCGAGGCCGCCACGCTCATCACCTCCGATGTGGACGAGCGTGACCGTCCCTTCATCACCGGTGAGCGCACCGCCGAGGGCTTCTACAACGTCAAGAACGGCATCGAGCCCTGCATCGCGCGTGCCAAGGCCTACGCGCCGTTCGCCGACCTCATCTGGATGGAGACCGGTACCCCGGATCTCGAGTACGCCAAGCAGTTCGCGGAGGCCGTCAAGTCCGAGTACCCGGACCAGCTCCTGGCCTACAACTGCTCGCCCTCCTTCAACTGGAAGGCGAACCTGGACGACGAGACCATCGCCAAGTTCCAGAAGGAGCTCGGCGCGATGGGCTTCAAGTTCCAGTTCATCACCCTGGCCGGCTTCCACTCGCTCAACTACGGCATGTTCGATCTGGCCTACGGCTACGCCCGCAACCAGATGACCTCGTTCGTCGAGCTGCAGCAGCGCGAGTTCAAGGCCGCCGAGGAGCGTGGCTTCACCGCCGTCAAGCACCAGCGCGAGGTCGGCGCCGGCTACTTCGACCGCATCGCCACCACGGTCGACCCCAACACGTCCACCGCGGCGCTGAAGGGCTCCACCGAGGAGGGTCAGTTCCACTGACCCCTGGTCGACCCGCACGGGTCGGCGAGCGCCCGACCGCAGCAGGTCGACGCTCACCATGATGTAGATATCACCGGGGGCCGTGGCCGTCTCGACGAGGCGACCGCGGCCCCCGGTGGCGTCAGCGCACCATCCGTTCTCCGCCGCACGCCCGGAGGCCGGCCAAACGCCCTCGAGAAGGACGCAGAACCGATGAGCAGCCCCCGCGACGCGACCACCGACAACGGGCGGATCACCCGCGTCGGGGTGGTGGGCGCCGGGCTCATGGGGGCCGGCATCGCCGAGGTGTGCGCGCGGGCGCACGTCGACGTCCTGGTCTGGGAGTCGACCAGGGAGCTGGCCGCGGAGGGCCGCGCCCGGATCCTGGACTCGCTGGACCGCGGTGTCTCGTCGGGCAAGATCACCGAGCGCGAACGCGACCGCGCCGCGCTGCGGCTGCGCCTCACCACCGACCTCGGTGACTTCGAGGACCGCCAGCTGGTGATCGAGGCCGTCGTCGAGGACGAGACCGCCAAGGCCACCGTGTTCCGCGAACTCGACCGCGTCGTCACGGACCCGCGGGCCGTCCTGGCCTCCAACACCTCCTCCATCCCCATCATGAAGCTCGGGACGTGCACCACCCGCCCCGAGCGCGTGATCGGCATGCACTTCTTCAACCCGGTGCCCGTGCTCCCGCTCGTCGAGCTGGTGAGCACCCTCGAGACCGGGGACGCGGTCCGCGCCCGCGCCGAGGCGTTCGCCCAACAGGTCCTGGGTAAGCAGGTCGTCCACTCCGCCGACCGCTCCGGGGCCGTGGTGAACGCGCTGCTCGTGCCCTACCTGCTCTCCGCCATCCGCATGGCCGAGTCGGGATTCGCGACGCCCGAGGACATCGACCGCGCCATGGTTCTGGGCTGCGCGCACCCGATGGGTCCGCTCTCCCTGGCCGACCACGTGGGCCTGGACACCGTCAAGGCGATCGCCGACTCGATGTACGCCGAGTTCAAGGAGCCCCTGTACTCGCCGCCGTCGCTGCTGCTGCGGATGGTCGAGGCGGGCAGGCTCGGCAAGAAGGCCGGACACGGCTTCTACCGCTACGACTCCTCGCGGGTGACCGCAGCCGTGGCGCGCTGAGCTGGTGTCGTCGTCGTCATCATTCTCGCGGCACCTCGAGCCGACCCGCGCCTCGAGCGTCCCGGGTTACCCACGCATCGGTCGTCGCCGGGAGCTCAAGCGCGCCCTCGAGCGGTACTGGCACGGTGACGACACCCGTTCCGAGCTGCTCGCCGTGGGGCGCCGGATCCGCGACACCACCTGGCACGACCTGCACGACGCGGGCCTCACCCAACTGCCCGGCAACACCTTCTCCTTCTACGATCACGTCCTCGACGACGCGCTGCTGTTCGGCGCGGTCCCGGCGCGGTTCCGGGACCTGATCGACGGACTGGCCCCGGTCGACACGGTGTTCGCGCTCGCCCGCGGTCGCGCCGACGTCCCGCCGCTCGAGCTGGTGGCGCTGCAGGGCACCGGCTACCACTACCGCCAGCCCGAGTTCTCCGCTGACATCGCGCTCGGGCTGCGGCCCGACGAGTTGCTCGCGGAGATCGGCCGCGCGCGCGAGCTGGGCTACGAGATCCGTCCCGTGGTGACCGGGCCGGTGTCGTTGTTGCTGCTCAGCAAGGTCGAGCCGGGCGCCGCCCCGGGATTCGAGCCGCTCGACATGTTGGACCGGCTGCTGGAGCAGTACGAGACGCTGCTGGCGGTGCTGGCCGGCGCGGGCGTGACGTGCGTGCAGTTCGACGAGCCGTGCATGACGATGGAGCGCACCGACGCCGAGATCGACCGTCTACGCCGCGCCTACGACCGGCTCGCCGCGGTGGCCACGCGCCCGCGGATCCTGGTGACCGGCGCCTACGGCGACCTGGGGGACGCGCTGCCGGCACTGGCCTCCACCGGTGTAGAGGCGATCGGGCTGGACCTGGTCCACGGACGGCGGTCGACCGCCGACCTCGCGGCGATCCCCGGACTGCGCGACAAGCGCCTCTACGCCGGGGTCGTCGACGGTCAGAACGTGTGGCGCACAGACAAGTTCGCGACGCTCGACTACCTGCGCGAGCTCAAGACCGTGTTCACCGACCTGGTGGTGACGGCCTCGTGCACCCTCCTTCACGTGCCGTACGACGTGGGCGCGGAGTCGGACCTGCCGGCCGAGTTGGCCGATTCGCTGGCCTTCGCCGACCAGAAGGTCGCCGAGGTGGTCTCGCTCGCCGCCGCGCTCGAGGACGGCCCCACGCCTCGCTGGCGCCCGCTTCCGGTGCTGCCCAGCGCGCGCCGCGAGGATGTGCGCGCGAGAACCTCCGGGGTCGACGACGACGACAAGGCCCGCCTCCCGTATGCGGAACGGGCGGCCCGACAGGCGCAGCGGCTGCAGCTGCCGACACTCCCGACAGCAACGTTGGGCTCGTTTCCCCAGACGGTCCAGATCCGGCGGGCGCGGCTCGATCTGGCGGAGGGGCGCATCGATTTCGAGCGCTACCGCGAGTACCTGCGCGAGGAGATCGCCTCGGTCATCCGACTGCAGGAGGACATCGGGCTCGACGTGCTGGTGCACGGTGAGGTCGAGCGCAACGACATGGTGCAGTACTTCGCCGAACTCCTCGACGGGTTCGCGGCGACCCGGAACGGCTGGGTGCAGTCGTACGGGTCGCGCTGCGTGCGCCCGCCCGTGCTGTACGGAGATGTGGCCCGGCCCGCCCCGATGACGGTCGAGTGGACCGGCTACGCACAGTCGCTCACCGAGCGCCCGGTCAAGGGCGTCCTGACGGGTCCGGTAACGATGCTGGCGCGGTCGTTCTGCCGCACCGACCTGGCGCTGCCGGAGGTGGCGACGCAGCTCGCGCTGGTGATCCGTGACGAGGTGGCGGACCTGGAGGCGGCGGGGACGGCGATCATCCAGGTGGACGAGCCGGCGATCCGCGAGTTGCTGCCGCGGCGCGGCGCGGACCGCCGGGCCTATCTCGACTGGGCGGTGGGCACGTTCCGGTTGGCGACCGCCGGGGCGAAGCCGGAGACGCAGATCCACACGCACCTGAGCTACTCGTCGTTGCGCGTGATGACCGAGGCGATCGAGGAGCTGGACGCCGATGTGACCAACATCGTGGCGACCCGGTCGATTGACTGGGTGCTCGACGCCCTGCAGGACCACACCCTGACGCGACAGGTGGCGCCGGGCGTCTACGAGTCGCGCTCGGGCTTCGTGCCGGACATCGACCTGCTGCACGAGCGGCTCCACGAGGGGGTGGCCGCGGTGGGGCTGGAGCGACTGTGGGCGGTGCCCGACGGGGGCCTGAAGAGCCGGTACACCTGGCAGCTGGAGCCGAGTCTGCGGAATCTGGTGGCCGCCGCGAGGCGAATCCGGCGGGCGGTTGCCCGGGATACCCGAGGTTCTAATAGGATCACTGTTACAAGTCCCGCGCCTGACGTGCGTGGGATCGGTAGTTGACGAAAGAGGACGACATCATGGCCGGTCAGACCCTCGAGCACACTGGTGCCGCCATCGTCGAGGAGTACTACCCGGAGTACGCGACGACCGTCGCCCCCACCTTCCCGCTGTACTCCACCGAGATCTACCTCGGATCGACCATCCTCCTGCTGAGCATGTGCATGCTGGGCCTGCCGCTCACCGCGTTCGGGTACTACCAGGACAACATGGGTGTCGGGCTCGGCCTGGTGATCGCCGCGGTCGTGGCCACCACCGTCGTGTTCCTCATCGGGCTCGGTACCTGCATGGTCGGCTTCCGTAAGTACGGGCGCGAGGACGCGCACTGACGCTCGAGAAGTCCGTCGCCGCCGGATCGTCCGCCTTCAAGGCGGGTGACCCGGAGGCTGACGCCGAGCGGAGGTCCGCCCTCCGCCGGATGAAGACGGTCGCGACGGGCTTCCTCGTCGTGGCCGGGATCGTCTATCTGGTCGCCGAGTACGCGCTGCACAACGGCGCCGACCCCTGGGTGGGCTATGTGCGCGCGGCCGCCGAGGCCGGAATGGTCGGCGGGTTGGCCGACTGGTTCGCCGTCACCGCGCTGTTCCGCCACCCGCTGCGCATCCCCATCCCGCACACCGCGCTGATCCGCAGGAAGAAGGATCAGCTCGGCAGTTCGCTCGGAGAGTTCGTCGGCGAGAACTTCCTCGATCCCGAGATGGTGAGCGAGAAGGTCCGCAGCGCCCACATCCCCGAGCGGGCCGGCGAATGGCTACAAGAACCCGAGCACCGCGCCATGGCCTCCGACCAGGCCGCCAAGGCCATCCGTTCGGTGCTGGCGGTGCTGCGTGACGAGGACGCGGTGGCGATCATCGAGCGCACGATCGTCGCGCGTATCGCGGAGCCGGAGTGGGGCCCGCCCGCCGGCAGGATCCTCGCCGAACTCCTCGATGAGGGGCGGCACCTACCGCTCATGGATCTCATGGCGGATCGGGCGCACGGCTGGGTGGAGGCCCACCCCGAGACGATCGACCGCTGGGTGCGCGAGAAGGCACCCACGTGGGCTCCCCAGTTCGTCAACGAGCTGCTCTCGGACCGCGCCTACCGCGAGCTCAGCGAGTGGACCTGGCAGATCAAGGTCGACAAGCAGCACCCCGTGCGGGTGGCGCTGATCGGGTTCGTGGAGGAGTTCGCCCGCGACCTGCAGCACGACCCGGCCACCATGGCCAAGCTCGAGACCTTCAAGCAGGAGGTCATGAACCGCGACGAGGTCCGCCGCGCCGCGGGATCCGCGTGGGCGGCCGCCAAGCGGATGATCATCGAGGCCACCGAGGACGCCGACTCCACCCTGCGCCTCAAGATCGACGACCTACTGGGCCGCCTCGCCGACATGCTGGTCAACGACGTCAAGGTGCGCGACCGTCTCGACGACTACATGACCCGCACCGCCCGCTACGTGGCGGAGAACTACGCCGGCGAGGTCACCTCGATCATCTCCGAGACGGTCGAGCGCTGGGATGCCGACGAGGCCTCCGACAAGATCGAACTGCTCGCCGGTAAGGACCTGCAGTTCATCCGTATCAACGGCACCGTTGTGGGAGCGCTGGCAGGGCTGGCGATCCACACTGCTACCGAACTCCTCTTCTAGAGATACGGCTTTTCACTTTCGGGCCCACCCCCGCCCGGCTCCGCGGTGCTCGAGCTTTTCGCTGTCGCGACCTGTGCGTACCGGTTCGTCGCTGTGTGGCCCCGCCCGTGACGTGGAGTTTCATAGGTCTCGGGGGCCTCGGCACCGGGCCCGCCGGGGGTGGTCTGATGTGAGCAAGCACACGGTTTCATCGATCACATAGCGCTTGCTGCAGTTAGCACTCGTTGTTAGCGTTGGCTCCAGCCGATGACAGACGACGCGCACGAAGGGGGTGTATCCGATGGCCGCACAGCGTGGTCGTAAGCACGAGAAGGCGATCGGATCCGCTTCCGGGCAGGCGGAGGACGCACTCGCCCGCAGGTCCGCCAAGCCCACGGGGGAGTTGCCGCGTGACGGCGCCGGCCCCAGGGGCGAGGGGGGGAAGCGCACGTCCGATTCGCAGGACATCGGGTCGTTCATCCGTGCACAGCGGGAGGCCGCTCAGGTGTCCATCCGGCAGCTCGCAGAGCGTGCCGGCGTCTCAAACCCGTATCTGAGTCAGATCGAACGTGGGCTGCGCAAGCCGTCCGCCGAGGTGCTGGGACAGATCGCCCGAGGGCTGAGGTTGTCCGCCGAGGTGCTGTACGCACAGGCGGGGATCCTCGAACTCAAGCAGGGGAGCCCGGTGAGGGACGCGATCCTCACCGCCCCGGACCTCACCGAACGCCAGAGGGAGGTGCTCGTGGAGATCTACGAGTCGTTCCGAGCGAACAACGCGACCGCAGCCGACCAGGTCGTCGACGTCCCCTGAGGAACGTCGCACGGCGGCCCGCGGGGCCACGAGAACACCGCAGACGAGAACACCCGAACGAGACCACAACCTGTAAGGAGTCGACATGACCGACAAGAAGCCCGCCAAGAAGACCACCGCCGCCAAGAAGACGTCCGGCACCGCCAAGACCGCCCCGGCCAAGTCCGTGGAGAAGGACCCGGCCTTCGACGGCCCGCTCGGCCAGGCCTTCGCCGCCGTGCGTACCCCGGTCTACGCCTACGTCGGCGCCAACGATCTCGCGATCCAGGCCGTGTCCGGTCTGGTCTCCGACCTGCGTCGTCGTGCCGAGGAGGCCGTCGCCGACGCCCAGGCCAAGGTCACCGACGCCCAGTCGCAGATCACCGAGCGTGTCACTGGTGCCCAGACCAGGGCCACCGAGCGCTTCAATGAGGTGCAGAGCCGCGTCAGCGAGGTCCCCGAGCGCGTCCAGACGCTGCCGACCGAGGTCGAGGAGCTCGTCAATCGCTTCCGTCCGGAGGAGCTGCGCAAGGTCGCGGACGCCTACGTGCAGGTCGCGGCGGGCATCTACGGCGGTCTCGCCGCCCGCGGTGAGGACGTCGTCTCCCGCCTCCGCGAGGAGAACCCGCAGCTCGAGGCCGGTCTCGCGCGCGTCAACGAGCAGGTTTCCCGCGCCGCCGGCGCCGTGGAGGACCAGGTCGAGCTCGGCGAGGAGGCCCTCGGCACCGTGGCCCGGCAGACCCGCTCGATCGGCGTGAAGGCCGCCGGCCGCGTCTCCAAGTCGGCCCGCCAGGCCGCCGAGACCGCCGGTGACGCCGCCGACAAGGCCGCGGACAGGGTCGATGCCGCCGCCTACGCCGCCTCGGACGAGATCCAGAGCGGTGCCGGCAAGGTCGAGGCCCGTACCGCCCCGGCCAAGAAGGCGCCCGCGAAGAAGGCCCCGGCCAAGAAGGCGCCCGCAAAGAAGGCCCCGGCCAAGAAGGCTGCCGCGAATTCGACCGCCGCCAAGCCGGCTGCCACCAAGTCGACCCCGGCCGCCGCCAAGCCGGCTGCCACCAAGTCGACCCAGGCCGCCGCCAAGCCGGCCGCCACCAAGTCGACCCCGGCGGCCGGCAAGCCCGCCGCCGCGAAGCCGGCCGCGTCGACCGACAAGGCGTCGGACAAGGCGGACGACGACAAGTGATGCGGCGCGGCTGATCCCGCACGCACCACCCGCCGCCCCGGCCCGCTCCACCCGCGCG